>NZ_JBEYSO010000033.1:0-58813 GCF_040642675.1 Micromonospora sp. NPDC047738 | reverse complement strand
CCACTCGGCCAAACCCGAACCAGCCACCTCACCCAACTCGACCTCGCCAGCTGAAAGCGACACGTCATGGTTTGGCCATTCCCCAACGGAGTCCTAAAGGACGGAGATTCCCTCCACGGTGCGCGTGGAACACGCGGCGTCCGGGCTCGGCGAGGCATGACCAGCACCTGACGGCACGCCGAGCGCACGGCGAATGCTCCCCGAAACCCGGTGATCGGTGCGCGACCACCGGCGGCGATGGCGGGCCGTCCAGACACGATCCATCGATGCCTCAAGTAATGCTCAAATCCATTTCACGTGACCCAACACCGCCAATAGATGCACATACGCTCCCCTCGGCTCCAGCCCGCTCCGATCGCTTCAAATCCACAGGGAGGTTGCATCCCGAGATAGGCCCAAGGGCATCCAAAAGGTGCAATGGCACAACCGACTCCCGGCGTGGGAGCGGTTCGAGATCGACGCGACCCCGGCGGGGAGACCTACCTCCCGATCCTTTTCACGACGGCGATCATCGTCGTCCCAGGCTCACCGCGCGCGAGCTCAGCACGATCGTCCTGGTTGGACCGGCCCGAGACGCAGCAGGGTCGGCCACCACTTCAACCACATGCCACAAGCAGAAGGAGGGGAGAATGCGACGTACCCAAGTGCGCATCGCACTTCTCGCGCTGCCCGCCCTGGTGGGGAGCGTCCTCATGGCGACCGCGCCCGCCGGCGCGGAGCCGTCGGCGGACTCGGGGCGTTCCCAGCTCGAGGACCCGGCACAGGTACGCCTCGTACACATCCAGATGGCCGGCGCTGACATGCTCGACAAGGTCGTCGCCGCCGGCTTCGACCTTGAGCACGGCCTCAAGCGCGTACCGAACGGCATCGAAGGCGAGGCGGTGGTGACCGCCGAGCAGATCGCCGAACTCGAGGCGATGGGCGTCGAAATCCTCGGCGACGACGAGGGCTTCGCATGGAGCAACGAGGCCGACGGCGGCATCCAGGCCCGCCGCGCGCAGGCTGTCCAGGTGCTCGGCCACGAGGAGACGGTACGGATCGTCCGCGCCGACTGGTTCACCACGAAGGGCCAGGGCTTCCTCTACGTCGAGGCCCGGACCACCACGGGGCAGCAGACGAACCCGATCGTCACGATGCAGCTCGAGAACGACTCGGGCGCGGACACGTCGTTCGGCTTCGCCCGGACGATGAGCCGGTTCGTCGACTCCGGGCAGTACATGTTCCACCGGAACCTGTTCAAGCTCGACGCACGACCGAGCCAGATCCGGGTCACGAGCTCGACCGGCGGCGTCGCCACCGGCTACGTCTCCAACTGGCTGGAGGACGGCGCGCCGCCGCTGACGGCGAACCCGGCCTACAAGTGGGACTTTGTCGATGGCTACCGGACTCCGCAGCAGCTCTACAGCCGCGCCGAGGAGATCGCCCGCCAGTACCCGGACATCGCCGAGATCGTCTACCTGCCGAACAAGACGAACGGCTACCAGCGCAAGGCGCAGGCCACGATCGGCGGTACCGGGCAATCGGCGGTCGTCGTCAGCTCGGCGGCGTGGGGCCACGAGGGTGGCAACGACATCACCGTCGAGTTCGTGAACCGGCCGGGGGCGAACCTCCCGCTCACGGTCGAGGTGGCGGGCAAGGCGGTGCGGGTCCTTCTCGCCAAGGACGCCTCCGGGGCGCTGGCGAGCACGGCCGCCCAGGTGGCGACGGCGCTGCGGACCCAGTCCCAGGGCCTGATCGACCGGGCGCACCCGTACCGGACCAACGCGGGCACCGGCATCGTCGCCGCGACGTCCGGCCCGGTCGCGCTGACCGACTTCCTCAACGAGAAGCGCGCCGGCGCACCGGAGGGCGAGGTGCCGCGCGGTCCGGCCACGATCCCTGTCCTGCGGATCGGCAAGCACCGCGACGGCAGGAACCCGGGTGTCCTGATCCAGGCGCAGGACCACGCCCGTGAGTGGGTGCCGGCGACGACCTCGCTGGAGTCTGCGGAGCGCTTGGTGCACAACTACAAGTCGGACTGGGAGACGAAGAAGATCGTCGACAACACCGACGTCTTCTTCATCCTGTCGAACAACCCCGACGGGGCGAACTACAGCTTCTACAACTTCGCCTCGCAGCGTCGGAACATGACGAACCACTGCGCGGACGACAACGCCGATCCGGCCCGGCGTAACTCGTGGGGCGTCGACCTGAATCGGAACTACCGGGTCGGGTCGGGCCACGACGGTTACTCGGGCGGGTCGACCAGCTGCGTCAGCGACACGTACCAGGGACCGGAGAAGCTGTCCGAGCCCGAGTCGAAGAACATCATCTGGCTGGTCGAGAAGTACCGGAACATCAAGTTCATGATGTCGGTGCACTCCAACGGCGGCCAGCTGTTCTGGCAGCCGGGCGCCTACATCGCGGACGGGCGGATCACCACGCCGCGCCCGCCGCTGGGTGACGAGGCGTTCTACTGGCAGTCGGCCTCGCGGATCCTGTCGCAGGTCAAGGCGCACCGGCAGACCGTCGTCACGCCGGAGAACGTCGGCGGCTCGTCGGACGTCCTCTACTCGTCCGCCGGCAACGTGCGCGAGGACCTGTACCACAACTACGGGATCTACGCCTTCGGCTGGGAGGTCGGCGGCTCGATCTACAACCCGGCCACCGGCAACTGGCAGGGCGGCTCGTTCCAGCCGGCGTGGGTGGGCAACCCGGATCTCGTCAGCGGCCACGCCGAGACGATGGAGTACGCCAACGGGATCATGGAGATGTTCCGGGTCGCGGCGGATTGGGGCCAGGACAACAAGAAGCCGACGTCCAAGCTCGTCCCCGGCGGCGGGAAGTACTCCGGGCCCGTCGACGTGCGTTTCGAGACGAGCGAGCCGGCCACCATCTACTACACGACGGACGGCAGCCGGCCCACCCTCGAGTCGCCCCGCTACGCAGCGACCGAGTTCCGTGAGCCGGGGCAGGTGTTCCACGTGACCGAGACCACGACGTTCAAGTGGTTCTCGGTCGACTCCGCCGGCAACATCGAGCAGAACTACGACCCGGCCAACAACGACACGCGCAACAACTACCGCACGGCGACGATCACGGTCGCCAAGTAGTAGTCCCGCGCCAGGCCCACCCGGTGATCATTGCCTCGTCAGTGCGGGTCCGTCCGCACTGACGAGGCAATGCCGTGCACGCTCAACCCGGCTGGCGCGGTGGCAATTCCAGCGCGAGTCTGAGGAAGACGCTCGGGCCGCCCGGGCGGAAGCGCGGGGTGCCGCGACCGCGGGTTGCCAGGAAAGCTCCGAACGCCTCCGCAACCGCTACGCTCCCCCGGTGTCACCGTTGCTGATCGGTACGTGCGCGACCCTGTGCGGCGTGGCTGGCCTGCTACTGCCACGGGCCGCCCATCGCTTCGCCGTGCCGTCCGGTGAACCGCTTCGAGACACCTGTGTCGACTGCGGCGCCTCGCTGCACCCGGGCGTCGGCGGCTGGCTGTCAGTTCGGTCGACCTGTGCCACTTGCGGGGCCCGGTTGGGGCCCGCGGCGTGGGCGACCGGCGTGGCAGCTGGGCTCGCTGGCGGGCTGGTCGGCGCCGCGCTGGGCCCGGTGGCCGTCCTGCCGCTCTTTCTCGCCGTGACGGTGCTCGGGGTGCTGCTCGCCGCGATCGACATCGCCTGTCGTCGTCTTCCCGACACCTTGGTGCTGCCAGCCTTGGCGGTGACACCGGTCCTGTTCGCCGTCGTCGCCGTCATAACGGCACAGTGGAGCGACTGGCTCCGCGCGCTGCTGGCCTGCCTGGCCTCCGGTGTGGTCTTCATCGGGATGGCGCTGCTGCCCGGTGGCGGCTACGGAATGGGCGACGCGAAGGTAGCCGCACTGCTCGGCTGGTATTTCGGCTGGCTCGGCTGGCAGGCCGTGCTGCTCGGCGCGCTGCTGCCGTGGCTGCTGAACGCGCCCTTGCTGCTGGCTCTGCTCGCCTCCGGTCGGGTGGGCTGGAAGAGCCATCTGCCGTTCGGCCCGGCCCTGCTGGCTGGTGGACTGGTGGCCGTTTGCGTGGTGGCCTGGTAGCCGACCGGTGGCCGGCTCGCGCTGGCCGGGCGGCGTCCCCCTCCGGCCGTCGCGCGGAATACAGCTAATCGAAGCTTAGCTTGGCGGCTCCCGCCGTGTTGACTGTCGCTGCTCGATTAGCGCGGGAGACCGCGTGGTGCCCGAGCGCAGGTTAACGCCCGGCAACAAATTCCCGTTCGACGTGAACGGAAGCGGAAGGGACACATTAATGGTCAAGCTTCTGAGTAAACTGCGGCGCCGCGACGAGGGTGCCTCCGCAGTCGAATACGGCCTCCTCGTAGCGCTCATCGCCGTCGCCATCGTGGTTGCCGTTGGCCTTCTCGGCGACAACCTTTCCACCATATTCGACAACATCGCCAACACCATCGGTGAGGCCGCCGGCGGTGGTGGTGGTGGTGGCGAAGGGTAGCGTGCGCTTTTTGCCTTATCCCTCGGGCCCGTGCGGGGATGGGCGGGTATTTGCCCATTCCTGCTACGGGCGCGGTCGGAGTGCAAGCGACAACCCCGACCGGGGGGCGGTCTCGACCGAATACGCGCTATTGGCGGCATCCATCGCTGTGCTGGCGGCCGCCTCGATAGCGTTGTACGGCCAACGAGTGCTCGCCCTTTTCGAAAGCGCGGTGACGAACATTCCTTGGGGAGGGCCATGATGCTCGTTGGTGAGGGCGGCGGTGGGCAAGGCTAGGCAGCCGGTGGACCGGGGCGCGGCGGCGGTGGAGTTCGCTCTGCTGCTGCCGGTCGTGCTGCTCATCATCTTCGCCATCATCGACTTCGGACGGCTGCTCAACGCGCAGATCGTCATCAGCCAGGCAGCCCGCGAAGGCGCCCGAGCCGCCGCGCTGATCGATCAAAGCGCAGGCGAGCGCAGGGTGGCGCAGGCCAGCCGGCAGATCGGCACGGTCAATCCGACCGTCGCAGGTTGCCCTACCAGCCCCGGGCCGGCTGCCAACGCGACCGCTCGGGTCACCTACGACTTCCAGTTCATCACACCGCTCGGATTCATGATTGGCAGTGGCGGGGTATCTCTGCGCGCTGAGAGCGTGATGCCATGTCTGCACTAAACTATCGGCCGGGATCGCCTGGTCCGGCGGCGCGGCGGCCGGGCCGGGGCGGGATTCTTCGGCGGCTCCGGCGCGACGACCGCGGTGGCGTCGCCACCGTCTTCGGCGTCCTGTTCGCCGGTGGCGTGCTGCTTGGCATGCTCGCGCTCGTCGTGGACGTCGGTCAGCTCTACGTGGAGCGGGAGGAACTGCAGAGCGGCGCGGACGCGGCGGCCATCGCCGTTGCCAAGTCCTGTGCCGCCGATCTGAGCACGTGCACCGACGTGAACCGCAGGAACATCGCTGGCCGGTACGCCACAGACAACGCCCGGGATCGGGCCGCCGACGCACCGACGATCTGCGGTTCCGTGGCCGGCGTGGCGGACCTGTTTCCCTGCCCCGCCCAGGCCGACAACTTGACCAGGTGCATCGATGGCGCAACCTCCGGATCGGGGCGCTACCTCGAGGTGCGTACCAGCACGGCCACCTCGGACGGGTCGACGCTGCTGCCGCCGTCCTTCGCCAGGGCCCTGCTCGGCAACGAGGACTACGCAGGCACCACGGTCGGGGCCTGCGCCCGGGTGAGCTGGGGCGCGCCGAAGGCCGGCCTGGCGGTGACCTTCTCGAAATGCGAATGGGATCACGCCACGAAGAACGGTGAACATTTTCCGGCAGCGCCGCCCTATCCGGCAAACCCAATTCCGAGTCCCGCCGACGCGTACGAGATCGTGTTGAGGACCCACGACTCGAAGGATCGAAGCAGCCTCTGCCCCGGCGAGAAGGGTCCCCCCGGCTGGGATGCCCCTGGCGGCTTCGGCTGGTTGAAAGACGATGGCGCGTGCAAGACGGAGACGTTCACCGCAGGCCCGACCGGCGTTGTCGAAAAGAACTGCACCGAAGTTCTCGAGCCGGTCACCACCGGCGCCTCGGCCGCGAAAGTTCTCTACATCCCGATCTATGACACGGTCGCCGGCACCGGCAGCAAAGCTAAGTACCACATCACCGGAATGGCCGCTTTCGTGCCCACCGGCTACTTTCTCGGTACTCCCGCCGCGAAACGAAGGGCATCCTGGCTGACCGGCAAGGAGTATTGCAGCGGAGAAGACCGCTGCCTCTACGGCTACTTCGTGGACGTCCTGCAGCCGGGGCCGGTGGAAACCGGACCGCTCGACCCGCTCGGCGCCACCGTCATCTCCCTTATCGGCTAACTCGCCCGCCAGATCGAACGACCAGGAAGCCCCTCATGACACGTCGGATCGTCACCATCATGCTCGCCATCGTGATTGCCGCGATCGGCACCGCCGGAGTGCTCTTTTACGGTTTGAGTGCCGACGCCCGGGCCAGGGCGCAGATCACCGATGCGGTGACGGTGGTGGTCGCCACGGCCCGGATTCAGTCCGGCACGACCGGCGCGCGGATTCAGGCCGACCAGTTGGTCCGGACGGAGCGGATGCCGAGGTCGTCGGTGCCCAGTGACGCACTGCCGGCGGTGAGCTCCGAGTTCGACAAGCTCGTCGTCACCTCGAACATCGCCGAGGGTCAGGTCCTGCTGAAGGCGAACTTCGGCCAGCCGAGCCAGGTGACCAGCGGGCTGGAGTTGCCGGACGGCAAGATGGCGGTGACTGTGCAGACCGGCGCGCCACAGCAGGTCGCCGGATACGTGCGGCCCGGCTCCGAGGTCGCGATCTTCCTCACGTACAAGCTCCTCGACAAGGCGGGCCAGGAGAGCAAGATCCAACGAACCCGGCTGCTGCTGGAAAAGGTCCAGGTCATGGCGGTCGGCACCTACACCCCGCCGCGCGATACCAAGGACGACACCCCGGCTGGCGATACCGCGTCGGCCAGGAACGGGACGCTCCTGGTCACCCTCGCAGTAGACCAGAAGGAGGCGGAGCGGCTGATCCTCGGTCTCAACACCGGCAGCCTCTATCTCGGTCTGCTCACCGACGCGGTCCAGGCCAAGCCGGGCGGCGGCGTGGAGAACACCGACAAGGACACCCACGTTGACTCCATCTTCGGGTGATGCGGACGGAGTGAACCCATGACCATCCTGTACGAGCCGCAGCCCCGCGACGCCCAGCGGGTCGCCGTGCTGCTCGGTGGCGACGTACATCCGGCGGCGGCGCACGAGGACCTGTCCCGGCTGCTCGCCGAACGCCCCGCGGAGCAGCTGGTGGTCCTCGGACCGGGCGTCGAGCTGCGCGAGGCACTGGCCATCGCATCCGAATACCGGCTCAGCCGCCCCGCCCTCGGCGTGGTGCTGATCCGCGTGATGGTGGACATGGTGCTGCTGGGCGAGGCGCTGCGCGCCGGCGTACGCGAGGTGGTGCCGGTCGACGACCGGGTGGCGCTGCTCACCGCATGCGCCCGGTCGGTCGACATCTCCCGGCAGATGGCTCCGGTCAGCCCGGTGCTTCCAGAACAGGCCAGCCTCCAGCGGGAAGCCAAGGTGATCACGGTGTTCGCGGCCAAGGGTGGCTGCGGCAAGACCACCATCGCCACCAACCTGGCGATCGCGCTGGCCGCCGGCGGCACCCGCCGAGTGGGCCTGATCGACCTGGATCTCGCCTTCGGCGATGTGGCGATCATGCTGCAACTGGCACCACAGCGCGGCATCGCCAACGCGTCCGAGTTCGGTGCCGGGCTCGACGAGCAGGCACTGCGTGCGCTCTTCACCGCGTACAGCCCCGGCCTGCATGCCCTGCTCGCGCCGCCCGGCCCCACCGAGGCGGAGCAGGTCTCCCAACAGCTCGTCACCAAGGTGCTGGGCCTGGCCGGTGGCATGTTCGACTACCTGGTGATCGACACGCCACCGCAGTTCAACGAGCACGTGCTGGTCGCGCTGGAGCGGTCGCACCTGCACGTCCTGCTCACCACGCCGGACATCCCGGCCCTGAAGAACCTGCGCATCACCCTGGACACCTTCGACCTGCTGCGGCTGCCGAACGAACAGCGACTCGTGGTGCTCAACCGGTCCGACGCCAAGGTCGGGTTGACCGCCGCCGACATCGAGCGCGTCATCCGGGTCCCGATCTCGGCGTACGTGCCGTCCAGCCGGGACGTTCCCGTCTCGATCAACAAAGGGATACCGATCGTGGCTGACAGCCCAGCACACCCGGTCAGCAAGGCGATCCGGGACTTCGCCGCCGGCCAACTGGCCGACACCGCGGCGAGCAAGCCCACCTCGCAGGGCCTGCGCGGTCTGTTCGGGCGGGGCGGTAAGCGATGAGCCTGACCGAGCGGATCGGCCGCCACCATGGCGAGCCAGGCGAATGGCGCCCAGCCGCGCGACCCCTGCTGACGGAGTTGCGGCGGCGAGTCCACCAGGAACTCCAGGAGATCCTCGGGCCGACGCTCTACAGCGAGCGCTCGACGGAGGTGATGGAGCGACGGGTACGCGAGACCCTGCAAGCGGTGCTGTCCCGTGAGGAGACGGCGTTGACCGGCGCCGACCGGGGGCGGATCACCGCCGAGATCTGCGACGACATTCTCGGCCACGGCCCGATCGAGCCGCTGCTGCGCGACCCGGACATCAACGAGATCATGGTCAACGGGCCGGATCGCATCTACGTGGAGCGCAGCGGGCGCATCTTGCCGGTGGACGCCGCCTTCCTCGACGAGGAGCACCTGCGGCGGATCATCGACAAGATCGTGGCGCGGGTGGGTCGGCGAGTCGATGAGAGCAGCCCGATGGTGGACGCGCGGCTGCCGGATGGCAGCCGGGTCAACGCGGTGCTGCCGCCGGTCGCGCTCGACGGGGCGAAGCTGACCATCCGGAAGTTCGCCGCCGACCCCTACGGCATCGAGGACCTGATCGGGTTCGGCACGCTGAGCCGACCGGTGGCCAACCTGCTCGCCGCGTGCGTACGCGGTCGCCTGGACATCCTGATCAGCGGCGGCACCGGTACCGGAAAGACCACCACCCTCAACGTGCTGTCACAGTTCCTGCCACCCGACGAGCGGATCATCACGATCGAGGACGCCGCCGAGCTGCACCTGCACCAGCAGCACGTGCTGCGGCTCGAGGCCCGGCCCCCGAACATCGAGGGCCGGGGCGAGGTGACCATCCGGGACCTAGTCCGCAACGCGCTGCGGATGCGCCCGGACCGGATCGTGGTCGGCGAGGTCCGCGACGGCGCGGCGCTCGACATGTTGCAGGCGATGAACACCGGTCACGACGGTTCGTTGACGACGGTGCACGCCAACTCCCCACGGGATTCGCTGTCCCGGCTGGAAACGATGGTCCTGATGGCCGGCATGGACCTGCCGATCCGCGCCGTCCGCGAGCAGATCTCCTCCGCTGTCGACCTGATCGTGCACCAGAGCCGGCTCCGTGACGGCACCCGCCGGATCACACACATCACCGAGGTCGTGGGGATGGAAGGGGATGTGATCAGCCTGCAGGACATCTTCCTCTACGACCACCGGGCGGGGATGGACGCGCACGGGCAGTTCACGGGCATGCTGCGCCCGACCGGCCTGCGCCCGCGCTTCGTCGAGAAACTGGCGGACGTGGGCGTCATGCTCGATCCCGCAATCTTCGGCCTCACCGCGCCCCTTCGATGACGGGATCGACGAGCATCGTGAACAGTGCAACCCGGTGGCGGATCCGCAGGGCCGGCCTCATCGGCGTACTCGCTGTCCTGGCGGCGATCCTGGCGCCGCCGCCCGTTTCCGCCGCACCGGCCGGTAGCCTCGCCGTGTCCGGGCTGACAGCATCGCCGGGCAAGGTGCGGTTCCTGCTGGCGGCGCGTGACCTGCCCCTCAACTCGGTGCTGGATCCGGCGACGGTGCAGGTCGCCGTGGGCGACACTGCGCTGCCGGTCAGCGCGGACCGGGTCGACCGCTCGGCCGGCACCTCGACGGACCTGCCGGCGCGCGCACTCATGGTCGTCCTCGACGTGAGCGGGTCGGTGGCCGGTGCCCGGCTGGAGGCCGCCCGCGCCGCCGCCCGCGCGTTGGCCGCCAAACTGCCGGACGACGTACGACTGGGTCTGATCGCGGTCGCGGACAGCCCGCGCCTCCTGCTCAGCCCGACCGACGACCGGGCCGCGTTCACCCGGGCGCTCGGAAAGCTGAACGCGAAGGGCGAGACCGCCCTCTACGACGGGGTCCTCCTCGGGCACGACACGCTGGAGAAGGCGGGTTTTGGTCCGGACTCGGATCGGCGGATGCTGGTGCTCTCCGACGGTGCGGACACCGCTTCGACCACCACCCGACCCCAGGTAACCGAGGCCCTCCGCACCGGCCGCCTACCCACCGACGTCGTGGCTGCGCAAGCCACCGCTGCCGGGCTGAAGAACCTGAAGGCGATCGCCCAGGCCGGGGGCGGAAACCTGCTCACCGCAGCCGACAACGCTTCGCTGGCGCAGAAGTTCCGCGTCGCCGCGTCGACCTTCTCCGTGCTCCTCGCCGTCGAAGCACACGTGCCGAACGTCCTGGCGCGGCAGCGCGACGACCTCGTCGTGACGGTGACGGTCGCCGGCCAGCCGCTGGCTCTCTCCGTGCCGGTGGCGTTCGCGGATCCAGTGCCGGATCCGGCCGCTGCCGCACCGAGCCTGGCCCAGACCGGCCTGCCGGCCTGGGCGATCTGGGTGGGTGCCGGGGTCTCCTTCGTCGGCCTGCTGCTGGTGGTGCTGCTGCTGGGCTGGCCACGCTCGGCGGCGACGGAGGAGCGGATCCGGCAGATCAGCCAGTTCGGGCCGGCTCGGGCCGAGCCGTCTCCCGTGACGCCGGAGGCCGGCCCCACCTTCCTCACCCGGAACGTGCTGGCGGCGAGCGCCACCGTGCTCCGATCACGCGGTCTCGACGGGCGGATCAGCCTGCGGCTGGAGCAGGCGGGGATGCGCCTGCGCCCGCACGAGTGGGTGCTGATGCAGGCCAGTGCGGTGGTGACCGGCGGGGCGCTCGGCGTGGCCGTGCTCGGTTGGCTCGGGCTGTTGCTCGGGGTGCTGCTCGGCTGGCTCGGCCCGCGGATCTATCAGTCGTTCCGGGCCGATCGCCGGGCCCGTCAGTTCGTCGAGCAACTGCCGGACGCCTTGCAGTTGGTGACCGGTTCGCTGCGGTCGGGCTTCTCGCTCGGCCAGTCACTCGACACCGTGGTCCGCGAGGCACCGAACCCGATCGCCGAGGAGTTCGGCCGAGCGCTGGCGGAGCATCGGCTGGGCGCCGACCTGGCCGACGCTCTCCTGCGGGTGGCGGACCGGACCAAAAGCGAGGATCTGAAATGGGTCGTCATGGCCATCCGAATCCAACATGAGGTCGGCGGCAATCTCGCCGAGGTGCTGGAGACGACGGTGGACACGATGCGCGAACGCAGCCGTCTGCGGCGCCACGTCCGTGCGTTGAGTGCCGAAGGCCGGCTCTCGGCGTGGGTGCTGATCGGACTGCCCATCGTGCTCGGCCTGTTCATGTTCACCATCCGCGGTGACTACATGCGCCCCCTGGTCAGCCAGCCGCTGGGTATCGCGCTGCTGGTGGTGGGCGTGTTGCTGATGCTCGTCGGGATCTTCTGGATGGTCCGGGTCGTGAAGGTGGAGGTCTGAGATGGGCGGCATGGCCATCCTCCTCGGGGCGGGTGCGGCCGTTTTCGTCGGAGTCACGCTGGTCGTGGTCACGATCGCTTCAGCCAGCTTCGATCGGGTCGGCGTGGCCAAGGGCCTGAGCGCCATCGACCAGGTCTACTCCGCAGGGCAGGCCGGACCGGGCGATGAGGCGTTCAGCCAACGGGTGATCACGCCGCTGGCCGATCGGATGATGCGGATCGGCCGTGCGCTGACGCCCGCGAACGGGATCGATCGGCTGCGGAGATGGCTCGATTTCGCTGGAAACCCCGCGTACTGGACGGTGGACCGCGTCTATGAGGTCAAGGGGCTGGGGCTGATCGGGCTCGCCGTCTGCGGGGGCGGCTTGGGCTCGCTCCTCGGTGGCCTGACTGCTGCGATCCTGGGCGGCGCGCTCGGTGCGGTGCTCGGGGCCTACCTTCCTGACTTGATCATCTATGAGCTGGGCTACCGGCGGCAGGAGGCGGTCCGGCGGTCGCTGCCGGACATCCTCGACACGCTGACGGTGAGCGTCGAGGCGGGACTTGGCTTCGACGCTGCGCTGGTCCAGGTGACCCGTTACGGCCGAGGCCCGATGGCCAGCGAGTTCGCCCGTACCCTCCAGGAGATCCAGCTCGGTATGACCCGGGTGGACGCACTGCGGCGGCTGGCCCAGCGTACGAAGGTCGTCGAGCTAAAGACGTTCTGCGCACTCATGGTCCAGGCCAGCGAACTCGGCATCCCCATCGCCAAGGTGTTACGCGAGCAGGCCAAGGAGATGCGCGTGCGGCGGCGGCAGCGGGCCGAAGAGTTGGCCCAGAAGGTGCCGGTGAAGATTCTTTTCCCGCTGGTGTTCTGTCTCTTCCCGTCGTTGTTCATCGTCGTGCTCGGGCCCGGCGTGATCAACATTCTGCATAGCGGCTTGTTCCGATGATCCGAACAACAGGACATCTCGGCAGCGCCGGGCAGAGCTGAGGTGCCACTTGGCGGACGGCGCAACTGATCATGCAGAGGGTAAGGGCCGGCCGGTCAACTGGGTGCGGCTCACGGGGCAGGGGCAACTCGACTCCTTCAGTCCCTGGCGTCGGCAGGTCCACCGCGGCCGCCTCCGACCGCCAGCATCGTCGCAGCACCATCCTGGGTCGGCTGGCCCCCGCCGCAGGCAGGATTCACTGCGATACTGCTGCGATGCTGATATGGATCGGGCGGGCCATGTCTGTGCTTGTGGCGCTCACCTTGGCAGTTGTCGGCGTGCTGTTCGTCTACGGCGCTTGGAACGCTTGGGATGGGATGCCGCCGGAAGGTCCGCCTCTCAGCGATCCTTCGCGGGCCTATGAGATTGTTGTGGCCTTGTTCGGTCTGAGCCTCTTGAGCGGCGGCATCTGGCTCGCTGTCCGAGTCGCCCGACGAAAGCTTCAGCGCACATCGTGACCTGACCCCAGCATGGCCGGCCGGCCCGGCCGGGCCAGTCGGAGGTCGCGAGCCGGCCGGGGCCGGGCCCGCGCGGTCCGCTTCGCGCACTGCCCGACCCCTCGCTTGTAGGTCGCGCTTCGTCCGGAGGAGTTGGTCGCATGCGCGACCTCGGGCGGCGCTGTCCGCGCCCGGCCGCCGGCGGCTGTCCGTGTCCCGGCTCGTTGCTGTCGGCGTTGCTGTCGACGCCGCCCCGGGTAAGAGAGTGAGCGGGTGGGGCTGAACAAGGAGACTGCGGCGCAGCTCGCCGAGGCTCGCCTGGCGGAATGGCGCCGCAACGGCCATGACGAGTGGCGCGCAATGCTCGACGACAAGGAGACGCGCCTGGTCGTGGGCGAGGACGGCCGACGGTACGCCGTGGTCAGCTACGCCATTGACGACGGTGAGGGGCGGGTCCGGATGTCAGTCCTCGTGGACGATGGCGGCTCGTCGGCGTTGGTCCCGCTGGTGCGAGACGAGATCATGAGCCCGGACGGCACCTTCATCACGTGACCTCTTCGTCCCGAAAGAATGATCAGTCGTCGATGAGCTGGGCGAGCAGCCGGAGTGAGCTGCCGGAACAGTCCACCATCGTCCGTGCGCGTCCGGCGTCGGCCGCCGTAGGCCAGCATCCTTTGGTCGTTGGGCTGAGCCGCCCGCCGGCAGGGCCGCCCGGCTCAGCCGAACAGCCTTGACGCTGTCCGTTCTGCATGATCACCTATGGTCGCCGAGGCACGACGGAGGTGGGACATGCCGGTCACGGAGCCACCATGTGGCGCGTGCTGCTACGCCTGCACCGACGGCAGGGCGGACCTGGCTGCCTGGTTGTCGTTGCCGGCGGTGATCGTCCGTGCGGTGTGCGGGGTGATGGCGAGCGCATCGACGGATTTGTCGCCGTCTGCGAGCGTCCCTACCCGGCTCGCTATCGGTCTCGTCAAGGGGTATCGGCAGCACATCTCGTCGCGCACGGCGGCGCGGTGCAGGTTCGTGCCGACGTGCAGCGCGTATGGGTTAGCGGTTATCGGCCGGTATGGCGTCCTGCGGGGTTGCCAGATGATCCACCGCCGGCTGATCCGATGCCGGCCGACCGTCGCGTTTGGCACCCCCGACCCGGTGCCGCTGCCAGCCGGGCATGCTTGAAAACGCCCTGGTCCGCCTTTGCCCATCTGGGCCTGCTCCTCGTCGACCCCGATAGGGGCGGGCACGGTCAGTCTGGAAGGTGCCTAACCTCGTTGCATCGGGCACGGATCGGGCAGGCCCGCCACGGACCTGGGATCACTCGATGCCTTGCGCCCACCTACGATGAAGGTGAGTTGGGGAACATGTCTGAGTTGGCATTGCCGATTCGTACCGACCGACTGCTTCTACGTCAGTACCGGGTGGATGACGTGGACGCCTTGCTCGCCTACTACGGCGACCCGCTGGTTGCTCGCTACGTTCCATGGGAGCCGTGGTCACGCGAGCACGCGGCCGAGCAGGTCGCCAAGCGCATCAACCGTTTGGGGGTAACCGGGATCGAGTCCGCTCTGGCGCTGGTGGTCGAGCACAAGGGCGAGGTCGTCGGCGATGTTGTTCTGTGGCCGGCCGACGAGACGCTGTCTCGGGGCGAGATGGGCTGGATTTTCCATCCGTCGATGTCGGGCCGCGGGTTTGCCACAGAGGCAGTTCGAGCGCTCATCGACGTGGCCTTCGAGCACTGCGGCATGCACCGGGTAATTGCTCGACTCGATGCGCGCAACGAGGCATCGGCGCGACTGTGCCAACGTGTGGGCATGGCCAAGGAAGCGCACCTGCGCCAGGACTACTGGATGAAAGGCGAGTGGGCGGACACTCTGATCTACGGGCTGCTCGCGGAGCAGTGGCACGGCTAGCTGGGTACGCTTGCGGATCTCCTCGTCGGGCAGTCGTAGACCCTCCAGCCTCTCCGTCCGGTTGGGCTGTTAGCCCTTTGGACCCTTGCGTCGAGGTGCTCGACGATATCCACGACGTGTTCCATAGGACCGGGCGATAGCGCCGGTTACTGCCGCATCCGCGGATCGCGTGTGGGGTCGGCATACATGGGAGGGCAGTCACCATCGATCGCCTGGGGGCGCAGTTCGTAGTGCCAGGGCTCGTTGCCGTAGATCTGGCACAGTCCGTATTCGGCGCCGTTTTCTGACAGCCACTCTATGGTTCTTGAGGGGCCGAGGTCGGCCGCGACCCCGGAAACGTGAGGAGAGGTGTCCGGGGTGGCGACCCATCGGGCAGCTTCCTTTTCCGAGCCGTATTTCGAGACCGCCTCACGAAGAAGCTGTTTCTGATACTCGGGGGAACGCCAGCCACTGTTGATGTAGAACTCGATGCTGTCGTGAGCGGCATCCGTTGCCGCTTTACGCAGGGCTTGGAGCAGATCCGGGTCGAGGTTGGCTACGCCGGGATACTCGTCATCAAATACTGTCACGGCGTCGGGGAGGACACCGTCAGCTTCGGTAGCGATACCCCCGTGGTCGCCGCCAAGGATTTCGCTGAGCGAGGGCGCCGTTGACGATGTCGACTGGTAGACGAGGGTTCCGATGATCGCAGCCGCGACGACGATCAGGCCGACGGCGATGGGCCACCTGCGGGCCTTTGTTCGTGCTGCTGCGGTTTGCCTCATGCTGTCAGTCAAGGCAGCGTCGTGTTGTCAGCCCGTATGTGGTTTTCGGTATGCCGACGATATGCGCCGGCTCGTAGCATCGTGAGCATGCGTGTATTGGTCGTTGAGGACGAGCCCTACATGGCAGAGGCCATCCGCGATGGGCTGCGCCTGGAAGCGATCGCGGCTGACATCGCCGGTGACGGCGACACCGCTCTGGATCTGTTGAGCATCAACGCCTACGACATTGCCGTCCTCGATCGCGACATTCCCGGGCCCTCCGGTGACGAGATCGCCGAACACATCGTCGCTTCCGGCAGCGGCATGCCGATCCTGATGCTCACTGCTGCCGACCGGCTTGACGACAAGGCCTCCGGGTTCGGGCTCGGCGCCGACGACTACCTCACGAAGCCGTTCGAGCTCCGAGAACTCGTCCTCAGGCTCAGAGCGCTCGACCGCAGGCGCGCGCACAACAGGCCGCCTGTGCGGGAGATCGCAGGTCTTCGTCTGGATCCTTTCCGCCGGGAGGTCTACCGGGACGGCCGGTACGTCGCGCTGACCAGGAAGCAGTTCGCCGTGCTCGAGGTCCTCGTCGCTGCCGAAGGCGGTGTCGTCAGCGCCGAAGAACTGTTGGAGCGAGCGTGGGATGAGAACGCCGACCCCTTCACCAATGCCGTGCGCATTACTGTCTCGGCATTGCGCAAACGGCTCGGCGAACCCGGGATCATCGCCACCGTGGCCGGCGTCGGCTACCGCATCGACACAGCATCCGGCACCGGGCGTGGGGACGGGGACCGTGGATAGGGCGCCCGGTTTGAGCGTTCGCCTCAAACTCACCCTCAGCTACGCCGGGTTCCTCATGCTTGCAGGTGCCCTGCTGCTCGCCGCGGTGTGGGTGTTCCTGCTGCGTTACGTACCCGAGGTGATCGACACTATCGGTGGGATTCGGACCCTCAAGGCCGACCTGGTGCGCGCCTTCACCCCGGCGGCGGCCGCAGTGCTGGCGTTCCTGCTGGTGTTCGGCCTCCTGGGAGGATGGATCCTCGCCGGCAGCATGCTCGCGCCCCTGGCTCGCATCACACATGCCACCCGCCTGGCCGCGAACGGATCACTCTCCCACCGGATCCAGTTGGAAGGCGGCAATGATGAATTCCGCGAACTCGCCGACGCCTTCGACACCATGCTCGCGCGGCTCGAAGCGCACGTCGCCGAACAGCAGAGATTCGCAGCCAACGCCTCACACGAGCTGCGCACCCCGCTGGCGATCACGCAGACACTTCTCGACGTGGCCCGCAACGATCTGAACCGCGACACCGGGGAACTTGTCGACCGCCTCCACTTCGTCAACACCCGAGCGATCGACCTCACTGAAGCATTGCTCCTGCTCAGCCGCGCCGACCAGCGGTCCTTCACCCGGGAATACGTCGACCTGTCCCTCATCGCGGAAGACGCCACTGAAACGCTTCTCCCGCTCGCAGAAAAACGCGGCCTCACCATCGAGACCTCCGGCGACATCACCCCCACCATCGGCTCACAGGCGCTCCTGCTGCAGATGGCTACGAACCTCATGCACAACGCGATCGTCCACAACCTGGCTGAACAGGGCACCGTGTGGGTAACGACCAGCCTTCATCCCAAGACTGTGGTGCTCACTGTTGAGAACACCGGCGAGAAGCTCAGCCCGCTGTTGGTCTCGACACTCACCGAACCGTTCCAGCGCGGCACCGCACGCATCCGCGGTGACCATGCGGGTGTCGGCCTCGGCCTGGCAATCGTGAAGAGCATCGCCCAGGCACACGGCGGAACCCTCACTCTCCTCCCGCGCCCCGCTGGGGGGCTCTGCGTCACGGTGCAACTCCCCGTCGCGCCGCCGCACACTGGCAGATGACGATCAGCGGCATTGCCGCGCGGCTCCGACCCCCGCGTCGTCGTGAACCAGGCGACCCCGGCACGCGCCAGGCGGTCGCGCACTCGCGCCCACTCCGGCGGACCCGCGTCCTCCTCGCCGTACCGCGCGTCGTGTTCCGCCAGCGGATCCGTCATCGGACCAGCCATGCCGACCGAGTGATGAGTTGTCGCGCCCGCACCCGTCACATGTACGGCGGGACACGACGAGGCGGAAGGATGACGTGATGAGTGCGGACAGGCGGCTGGAGGAGCTGGGGGTGAGCGGGTTGGGCGGGCGCGGCCTGGCCGAGGTCGACGAGCCGGCGTTCTCCGGGCTGGCGGAGCGGCACCGGCGGGAGCTGCACGTGCACTGCTACCGGATGCTCGGGTCGTTCGAGGACGCCGAGGACACCGTGCAGGAGACCTTCCTCCGTGCCTGGCGGCGGCGGGAGACCTTCGAGGGGCGGTCGACGTTCCGGGCCTGGTTGTACCGGATCGCCACCAACGCCTGCCTGGATCTGCTCGCCAAGTGCCGCCCGGAGCCTGCGACCGGCGGCGAGGTGCTGTGGCTGCAGCCCTACCCGGACCGGCTGCTCGACGAGCTGCCCGCGGGCGACGCGGACGAGCCGGAGACCGTCGCCGTCGCGCGCGAGACGATCGAGCTGGCGTACCTGGTCGCGGTCCAGCACCTCGCGCCGCGCCCGCGGGCCGTGCTGATCCTGCGGGACGTGCTCGGCTGGCCGGCGAAGGACGTCGCGGAGCTCCTCGGGGACTCCGTCAACTCCGTGAACAGCGCGCTGCAGCGAGCCCGCGCCGGCATGCGGGAGCACCTGCCGGCCGAACGGCAGGACTGGACCGGCGGCGAGGAGGACGCCGGGACGCGCGAGCTGGTGCGCCGCTATACCGACGCCAGCGTGGCCACGGACATCGACGGGCTCGCCGCACTGCTGCGGCACGACGTCCGCTGCTCGATGCCGCCCACGCCGGGCCTGTACGTCGGCCGCGACGCGGTGGTGAACGACTGGGTCGAGGACGGCTTCGAGGGCATGAAGCAGATGCGCGCCGTCCTCACCTCCGTGAACCGGCAGCCCGCCGTCGCCTTCTACCAGTGGCGGAAGCGGGAGGGCGCGTACCTGCCGCTGACGATCGACGTCCTGCGCGTCACCGGCGGGGCGATCACCGAGATCGTCACGTTCCACGACGACCAGTTCCCGCGGCTCGGGCTGCCGGAGCGCCTGCCGGCGGACGGCACGGAGTAGTCCCGGTGTGGACGCTCGCGCTGCGCGGTGGCGCGCGTGTCGCGGTGGTCGCGGCGGAGTGGTGCGACGCGTTCGGCGTCGTCACCCGCGGGCGGGTGCAGCTGGAGCTGCGCGACGGCGAGCCCGGGCCGGTCCTCGGACGCGACGCCGGGTTCTGGCTCCGTGGCACCGGCGTCCGCGCCCTGCGGAACCCCGGCCGTCGCACGGCGAGGGTGCGCATCGTCACGCCCAGGACCAGGACCGTCACCTGCCAGTCAACACACCCTGTACGCCCAGTTACCGAATGATGGAGGAACGGCATGAACCAAATGAATGACACCGGGGTCGTCGCCGGCCCGGCATCGGGCCAGACCAGCCACACCCACCGACTCCGCGGGCTCGCCGTCACCGGCTTCATTGCCACGCTCGCGGCGATGGTGGCCACCACCCTCGCCGCTGCGCTTGCCCAGGCCGTTGGCGTCGACTTCGAGGTGCCCGATGGTGGCGAGACGATCCCGTTGCCCGGGTTCGCCGTGGTGACCGGCTTCTTCTCGGTCGTGGGCGTCGTCATTGCCGTCGCTCTTCTTCGTTGGAGCGCTCGCCCCGCCGAGCGATTCGTGTGGACGGCGGTGTCGCTGACCGCGATCTCGTTTGTCCCGCCCCTCGTCGCCGGGGCAAACACCGCCACCACCACCGCCCTCCTCGGGCTACACCTCGTCCCTGCGGCGGTGATGATCCCCACCCTGGCGCGGAGCCTCCGCACCCGGACCGATTGACGATCCCGCAACGGGACAAAGCGCGGCGCAAGGGCGTGCGCGAGCGCACCAACGTGGCCCCCGGGGCGCACCGGGTACCCCGGTCGCGTTCACCCTGGCCGACCCCGCCGTCGCGCGCCTTCGACGTGGATTCGGCTCCTGCGCGACGGCTTGAGCCGGGATCTGACCCTCTCGGGTCGACGTCAGGCTCAAGCCGCGCCAGGACGCGCTCGCAGCCGAGCCCTGACACCTACGCCTGCGGGTGGCTGCACGCCGTAGCCGGCGGTGCAGGGAGCGCTGTTTGTGACGTGGGAGGCTGGAAGAGGCTGTGGTCAGTCAAGGATCTCGACGTACCCGTCGCTTCCGTGCACGCGGATCCGCTGCCCATCGGGAATCAGCCGGGTGGCATCTACCACGCTGACGACAGCCGGCAGGCCGTACTCCCGTGCGATCACGGCGCCGTGTGTCATCAATCCTCCGACCTCCGTCACCAGGCCGGCGATGGCGACGAAGAGGGGCGTCCAGCTCGGGTCCGTGTGGGCCGTGACGAGGATGTCACCCGGTTCGAGATCAGCCTGGGCCATGTCCAGGATGACGCGGGCGCGCCCTTCGATGGTCCCGGCGGAGACCGGTAGGCCGATCAGGGCGCCGGTCGGCACGTCGTCGCGTCGGTACGACCCGGCGATGACCTCGCCATCCGATGTCAGCACCCGGGGTGGCGTGAGCGCCTGGTACGACCGGAACGCGTCCTTGCGCTGCTGGATCAGCTTGTCATCCACCTGGTTCGAGCGCACGACGTCGTGGAACTCCTGAAACGTGAGGTAGAAGACGTCCTCCTTCTCGGCGAGCACGTTGGCCTGCACGAGGCGCTCGGCCTCTTCGAGCAAGGCCTGCTTGTAGACGAAGTAGCGGCTGACGATGCCGTACTTCGGGTATTCCCGGTAGCCGATGAAGGTCCGGACCCGGTCGATCATCCGCTTGGTCTCCTCGGCCTTCTGCTCCCCATCCGGCAGCGCCCGCAGGCGTTCGAGCACCTCCTGCGCCTTCTTCTCCGCCTCCTGGCGCCCGTGCTCGAAGCGCCGCTTGGCGGCGCCCGGCTCGAAGTTCCTGACGTTGTCGAGGATCACGGGCACGAGAGTGGCGGGGCGTTCGCTCCAGCGCGGCCTCGTGATGTCGATCTCGCCGACGCAGCGCATGCCGTACCGGTCGAGGTAGGCGTCGATGGCGTCGCGCGCTTCGGTCCCGCCCGCGAACTTCGGCAACTCGTCCAGGAAGCCGTCGTCCTCGACGCCCTGCAGGAACGCCACTACCTCCGGATGCGGGCGGATCACGTCCGCGACGTCGAGCAGCGCCAGGCCCATCTCCGACGTGACGTTACCGGGGGCGGACAGCGTGAGGATGTCGGCCGCGTTCTTCTCGCCCAGCCATTCCCGCAACCGGTCGTTGAGCCACCAGGTGGCCTCCATCCCCGCCATGATCGCCTGCATGCTCAATGGATCACTGAGGACTCGCTTGTGCTCCTGGAAGGCCTCCAGCAGGAAGTCGAACAGCGCCGGTCCGGTCTTCGTCCGGATGTCGTGCCGCAGGGCGGCGATGGACGCCTGGCTGCGCTCGATCAGCTCGGTGACGATGGCCGGATCGTTCTCGATCGGGGCGGACGCACCGCCGACCGGCGGCCCGCCGGGCCCGCCGTCCGGGAGCGCCGGGACGAAGTCGTGGCGGTCGAGGACGTTCTCCAGCGCGTCCCTGGTCAGCGGATCGGATCTCCCCGCCATCTCCAGGAAGCCGGCGCGGCCCGCGGGCGAGGCCAGGCGCTGGGTGACGTCGACGAACAGCCTGCCGCCGGCCTCGTGCATCGGCGCCATGGCCGTCAGCTGCCAGAAGGAGAGCCCCAGGGGCTTCATGGGGTCGGTCATCATCTGCTGGTGACCAACGGAGAGGTAGATGTGGTTCTCCTGGTCGCCGGCCGCGGGGATGGGGAACAGCGTGGTGATCGGCCGGCTCTGCACGATCTGGAAGTCGTCGTCGACCACGCACCATTCGATGTCCTGCGGGCGGCCGAAATGCGCTTCGATCCGCCGGCCGAGCTGCACCAGCCGCACGACCTGGGCATCCGTCAGCGCCGGCTGCTCATGCCGCTGCGGGTCGATCGCCACTTCCTGGGTACCGCCAGCCGGTAGGGCGTGAACGGCACGCTGCTTGGCGGCGACGGCCTTGGCGACGACCTCGCCGTCGCGCACCTTGAAGACGTCCGGGTTCACCAGGCCGGAGACCAGAGCTTCGCCGAGGCCGAAGCTGGCGTCCACGGTGGCGACCTTCCGGTTGGACGTGACGGGGTCGGCCGTGAACAGGATGCCGGCCGCATCCGGGAAGACCATCCGCTGCACGACCACGGCCATGTGGACCGAACGGTGGTCGATGCCGTTGCGCTGGCGGTAGGTCACGGCCCGCTCGGTGAACAGCGACGCCCAGCACCGGCTGACGTGCTGGAGGACCGCGGCCGGCCCCACGACGTTCAGGTAGGTGTCCTGCTGGCCCGCGAAGGAGGCCGTCGGCAGGTCCTCTGCCGTCGCGCTTGATCGGACGGCGTAGGCAGCTTGCTCGCCGAGCCGGGCGAGCGCGTGGGTGATCGCCGCCGCCAGATCGCCCGGGATGGCAATCCCTTCGATGGTCCGGCGGATCTCCGCGCTGAGCGTGCGGGTCGCCTCCCGGTCATCCGGGTTCAGGCGCGCCAACTGATCGAGCCGGTCGTCGATCGACGGCGCTTCGGCCATGATCCGCCGGAACGCGTCCGTCGTCACGCAAAAGCCGGCCGGCACGCGTACGCCTTCGATCCGCGACAGCTCGCCCAGGTGCGCGCCCTTGCCACCAACTACCGCGACCTGCGTCTCGTCAACTTCTTGAAGATCCAACACGTACTGCTCGATCACTGCGATACCGCCGAGTCAGCCGTGCTCCGTTGCACCGCACTGGCCGATCGAATCACCGGCGCCTCGAACATCATTGGTTCGAGGTCGGCGCGTCCCCCGTACATCGACAGCACACCCACGTCGTGGCCCCCCAATTCCTCGTCGGTGCTGTGTCCGGCCGCCGATTCTGCGGCAAGACCCGGGTCTTGCCGCAAGCCCCCCGGTGCGGTATACGTTAGAAGTGGCAAGGAGTGACATCTCCTTGCCTTTGCTTTTGTCGTCCGCCGCAGGCTGAGATCCTTTGACCGCCTGGAGCGTGCCGGGTGCCTCCGGGGTGCCGGACCCCCACGACCGCCGCAGGGCCCTGGCCCTCTCAGACGCCGGTGGCCACGGCCGCGTCGCCCGGGTGGGCCTGGCCAGCGCGATCGTCGGTCAGCTCATCATCGCCGCGGCCGAGGTGATCCGGCCGAGCAACCGGGTCCTCGGCGACGTGCTGTTCAGCGTCTCCCCGAGTGGCACATTACTGTTGCTCTGCATGACCCACGTCGAGATCGAGATCACCGCGGAGTTGGTCCGGGATCTGGTCCGCGACCAGCACCCCGACCTCGCCGATCGCCCGGTTCGGCTGGGCGCGCGGGGATGGGACAACCAACTGTGGCGGCTCGGCGACGACCTGGCCGTCCGGCTTCCCTGGGCGACCGGATCCGCGGACGCGCTGCTACGCAAGGAGCACTCCTGGCTGCCCACGCTCGCCCCGCGCCTTCCGCTGCCAATCCCCGTCCCGCAACGACTCGGCGAGCCCTCCGAACGGTTCCCTCGGCCCTGGCTCATCACCACCTGGGTTCCGGGCACACCCGCCGACCGGGCCCCCGTCACGCGAGCCTCCGACGCGGCCACATCCTTGGCCACTTTCCTGACGGCTCTTCACCAACCCGCCCCCAGCGGCGCGCCCGCCGGCCGCGGCCGCGGCGGGCCACTAACCGATCACGCCGAGGGATTCGCCACGGCGCTCACCTCCGCCACCGAGCGGGGGCTGATCAACGACCCGGACGCCGTCCGGGCCGTCTGGCACGACGCGGTCACCGCGCCTCAATGGACGGGCCGCGCGCTATGGCTCCACGCCGACCTGCACCCGGCCAACGTCCTCACTGCCGACGGCACATTCTGCGGCGTGATCGACTTCGGCGACCTCTGCGCGGGCGACCCGGCATATGACCTCGCCGCCGTGTGGCTCCTGCTACCGGACGACACCACCGACCAGTTCCACGCGGCCTACCAGCCGACCCCGGACACCGCCACCATGCGCCGCGCCCGCGGCTGGGCGATGGCACGCGCCCTCGGCGGCATCCTCATCGGCGACGACGGCGTCCACGGCCGCCCGGGCGGCAAACCCACCTGGGGCCCGCCCGCCCACGCCGCTCTGCAACGCCTCATCGCCACAATCAGCTGACCCGGCGATCGCCTCCCGAGTCCTCCAGGATTCGAGGCGATTGGCAGTCCCCAATTCGAGGCGGCCTATCGCGTCCGGCGCGACCGCACGACGATCGCCGCGCACCCGAGGCCGATCACCAGCGAGGCCACGGACAGTCCGACCGCCCACCAGACCTCCGCATTCGACTGGGTCGTGGGCGCGTTGTCCACGGCCAGCGCCGCCTGCTCGGTGCCCGCCGCCGGAGAGGATGCCGGGTTCGCCTCGGGCACGAGCCGGAGCACTGGCGCGGGCCGCTCCGGCTCGTCGGCGCCGGAGGCTGGCTCCTGGATCCAGCGCACGACCTCGCCGTCGCTGTAGTGCTGGAGCGTCTTGAACACCAGTTGGTCGGCCGCGGGCAGCGGTCCGGCGCTCACCGAGAACTCGTCGTACTCACCCGGTTTGATCGCCGACTGCGGGTTCGCCGCAGTCCAGGTGATCTTGTCGATGACCTCGCTGATCTGCGCGCCGTGCGCCTCGATCGGTGTGGCCAGCTTCTTCTTCGTGATCTCGTACGACCAGCCGGGGTGTGGCTTCACCGAGAGCGAGGCCAGCGGGGAGTCGGTCGGGAACTGCACCTCGATCTTGGTGGTGCTCGCGTCGTCGCTCTCGGTGGGAACGCGGAACGTCAGGGCTGCGTAGCCGCCCTGGGTGGCCGTGCCCGGGTTCACCGTCACGTGCGCGAACGCCGCCGTCGGTAGGACGCCGACCAGGCAGGCCGCTACGCCTACGGTTACGAGGCCACGTAGGGCTCGACGAAGCATGTGCATTCTCCAGCTTTCCATTGATCGATAATCATGACGTGGAATATGCGGGCTGCGGTCTGCTCCCGGCGCAGGTCTCGATCAGCCCAGCCGCCGCAGCACTTTCTCCATGGCCCCCTTGGCCTTGTCGGCCGAGTCGGCGCGGTCTCCGACGATTTTCTTCTGGGTGAGGTCGAGGTAGAGGATGAGGTTCGCTCGATGGAGCACCACGATGGCGATGTCCTCGAAATAGACGTCGTCCTGCCCCGGCGGGTACGTGTGGGCGAGCTGCTGCACGTATCCCTTCCACCCGAACACCTCAAGCGGACGGCTGGTAGCGCGATAGGCGCCGAGGATGACCGGCGGTCCCCCGTCGACCTCATACGATCCGGGGCAGCCGGCCAGCCCGGAACCGACCTCGTTCATCGCGTTGTCGGCGATGGCGGTCGAGGCGAAGACGAGGGCGTTCTGGGTCACGTATGGCACGCGGGAGTCGGTCGCCCGGGTGGGTTCCACGGCGAACTGGCCCACGGGCTGGCCACCGACGGGCTGAACCACGTTGGATGGTGCGTTGGCTGTGTCGGAGCGCTGGACGTACGGGCAGGTCTGGATGGCGCTCGGCGGCACGTAGTTGTTGTGCGAGTGGAAGTCCCGGTCGTACCAGTAGTCGCGCGCGCCTTCGCCGGCGTCCTTTGCGTTGTAGAACGCGGCCTTGACGTCGTCGGCCGTGTAGGACGGCTTGCTCGCCGTGGGGCCGGCGGCGCTGGAGCAGCCGGTGACGGCGGCGCAGACGGCAGCCAGCGCGAGGGTCGCGGTGGCACGGGAGCTCAAGATCACGGATGGCTCACCTCATCGGGGGCGGAGGGGCGGCGCTCGACCACGGGCCGTCAGGAGCCGTCGTCCGAACGCAGTGTGTTGGCGAGGGTGAAGGCACCGCCCTTGACGGTGAGCACGAGGTGGTTGTCGTACTTGACCGTGTGGTCGGGGGCGAACCGCAGCTCGCCCAGGAACGTGGTGAAGCCGTCCTCGAGCTGGGCCAACTGTGCGCTGTTCAACGCGCGGTCGACCTTTCCCGTCTGCGTCACGGCCTGGCCGAGGGCGCGCAGCCCGTCGTACGCCTGCAGGGCGTCCCGGCCCGGCGGGTGGCCGAAGGTCTTGGTGAACCGTGTGGTCCATGCTGCGGCGGCGGGGAGGTTCTGCGGGCTCGCCGTTGTGATCACGAATGCGCCCTCGGCGCCGTCTCTGCCGGCGGCGGAGAGGAAATCGGGGCTTTCGGATGCTGCGGAGGCGATGTATTTGCCCTTGTACCCGGCTTTGCGGAGCGCTGCGGCCAGCTGGCCGGATTCCTGGGCCGGGCCGGCCCAGTACACGACGTCGGGGTCGGCGGCCAGCGCGGTGGCGGCGGCCGCGGCCATGTCCCGCTGCCCGGCGGGCAGGGTCTGCTTGCTGACCACCTTGGGGACGGGCGAGGCCACTGAGATCACCTGGTTGACCAGGTATGCCGACTGCGGGGTGTCGTCAGCGATCACCGCGAGCCGCTGGGCCGCCTGGTAGGCCATCCAGTGCACCGCCGCGAGCGCTTCCTGGTAGGGGGTGCCGTTGGTGAGATAGGCCGTGGGAGTGTCCTCCGCGCTGACCAGCGTGGGCGAGTTGGCGGAGGTGATGAGAAACGGCAGCCCGTTACCGCCGAGGACCCGCGCGGCGGCCTCGGCCGCGCCGTCACAGACGCCTCCGAGGGCGCCGGCGACGTTTTCGGTGAGGTGGAGCTGCTTCGCCGCCTCCTTGCCGCCGTCGTCGAGGCACTCGTCGTCGACGGTGACGAGGGAGACGTGCAGCCCGATGATCCCGCCACGGACGTTGAGGTCGTCCACCGCCATCCGCGCCCCGTCGACCAGATCCTGCCCGCGTGCCTTGTCCGGCCCGGACAGCGGCGCGAGCACACCGAAGGCGATCTCCCCCCGGGGCGCGGCGGGCGCGTCGTCGGTCGAGGTGCACGCGGCTACGGCCGGGAGCGTGAGGACGGTGAGGGCCAACGGCGCGAGCCAGCGGTTGCGGCGGGTCCGGCTGCGGCCGTCGAGGGTGGTCAGGAGCTGCATTCGGTGCTTCTCTCTCGGCTCCGGTGGTGGTGAATGGGGTGGTCGAGGCAGGTCCGCCCCGGGAGGGGCGGGTGACGGGGAGGGACCCCCGCCGCCGGTAGCGGCGCGGGGACCCCTCCACGTACGAAAGGTCCGCGGAAGACTACTTCTCGCAGGAGTTCCAGCAGACCTTCTTCTCGTGCTTACCGGGGATGTCGCCGGTGAACTTCAGGATGTCGACGCCTCGACCGTAGTCGGGGACGTAGACGTACCCGTTGTGCCAGTACGCCGAGGAGGCGTTGCTCCCGATGATCGCCGGTCCGTCGGGGCCGGCGGCGCGGTCGGGCACCCGGAACCAGCCGACCTGCTGCGGGTTGCTCGGGTCGGAGATGTCCAGGAACCGGACGCCCTGCTCGTAGAAGCCGGCGGCGACGATGTTGCCGTTCACCGTGAACCAGTGTGCGGAGCAGTCACCCGCCTTGCCCGTCGGGTCGACGTAGTGGCCGGGCTTGCCGCCGGGGCTGTAGGTGGCGAGCCGCGTCATCTTGACCGGGTTCTCCGGCGTGGAGGTGATCCCCTCGGCGTCGTGCGTCCCCTCCAGCGACGCCAGGATGAACACGCCGGCCTTCGCGCAGTTCTGGTTGTTGTTCTCGTTGGTGATGAGCACCACGTCGCCCTTCGGGCGGTCGCCCAGGGCGTTCGGGAAGCGGTAGGCGTTGTGCAGGAAGGCACTCTCCGAGCCGCTGACGCTCCCACCCGCGTACGGAATCGGGTCGTAGGCCGTCGCGTAGCGCTTGGTCTGCGTGGCCGGGTCGAAGTGCTTGCCGTCGGTCCAGTAGCCGCGGACGCCGCCGCTGCCCGAGACCCAGACGACGCCGTCGAAGTCGACGTCGACGCTGTGCGTGGAGCCGCTCGTCACACCGGTGCGCCGGACGTCGGAGACGACGGCCTGGCTGTAGGTGAACGGGTGGTTGACGTCCCGCACGTCGGTCACGTAGACGGGGGAGCTCACACCGCGCACACCCGACCCCACCGACCAGATGAACCGGCAGTCGTTGATGCACGTCGCGGTGTGGCCGAGCGGGACCCGGTGGAAGCCCAGCAGCTTCGGGTGCCACGGGTCCTTGATGTCGATGATGAACAGGCCCTTGGTGCCCGAGTCGCGGGTCAGGAAGACGAGCTTGCGCCGGCTGTCGACCGTGAGGTTCTCGCCCTCCCAGAACTGGGTCATGGTCTCGCCCGGCTGCTTGAGCTGGTCGACGGTGACGGCGGCGATGTACTCCGGGTGCTCGGGGTCCTTCAGCGACCAGACGGCCAGGCCGCCGGTGCCGTTGGCGACCATGACGTCGTAGCCGAGCTTCTCGTAGTGCACGAAGTTCAGCGACGAGAACGCCGGGCACTTCGTCGCCTTGAACGCGGGACAGCTCCCGTTGTTCGACAGCAGGCCGCGCACGTGACCGACGACCTCGACGTTGTCGCTGTGCGTCGCGTTGTCCGGGAACACCCCGGTGTCCGGCAGGGTCTGCGTCCCCTCGGTGGCGGTGCCGTCCGTGATGCCGGCGAGCGACGCGGCCTCACGCTCGGCGTTGGTCGCCGCCTCCGCAGCGGCCGCAGCGGCCTGCGCCGCCGCGGCCGCCTTCTCGTTGTACTCCAGCTGCGCCTGCGCTGCCTGCGCGGATGCCTGCGCGGCCTGGGCGGCGGCGGCATCCGCCTTGTTCTTGTCGGAGATCTTGCCCGACTGCTCGGCCGTGGCCGCGGCGTCGGCGGCCTTCTGCGCCGCCTCCTCCGCCCTGGCCTTGGCCTCGTCCAGGCCGGCGGCTGCCCTGGCGGCGTCCTTCGCGGCCGCGTCCGCCTGGTTCTGCAGGCTGGTCGCCTCGGCCTCGGCCGACCCGACCGTGCCGGGGCGGACCGGACCGGACGGGTCCGCGTGGGCCGCGCCGACGCTCGACATCTGCAGCGCGGCCGCCATCGCAAGCACGGTCGCGCCCCTCAGGAGAGCTCTGCCCCTCCTGGCTCTTCCAACGGGTATGACTCTCACCCTTCCTCCACTTTCAATCGGTGATATTCGCGCTAGCCGAGGCGGCCCAGCGTGGTCTTCATCAACGCCTTGACCTTCTCGTCGGAGTCGGCGCGCTTGCCCACGGCCTTGATCTGGGCGTAGCCGACATAGACGATGGCGTTCTCCTTGTGCACCACGACGGTGACCAGGTCGTCGTAGGTGTCCGGGTTCACGTCGGGCGGCGAGGTGTGTACAAGATGCTGGGCGTACCCTTTCCATCCGTTGATTTCGATCGATCGGCTGCCGACCTTGTACTCGCCCACCACGGACGGCGGTCCGCCGAGCACGCCGAACGTCGCCGGGCACTTGGTGGCCTCGGCAACGACGGTGTTCATCGTGCTGTCAGCGAGTGAGGGGCTTTCGAAGACCACCGCGCCCTGGGTGACCACTGGCAGGGACGACGGCCCCGCGAGCTGTGGTGCGACGATGATCCGTCCGGTCGGATTCCCGCCCACCGGCTCGATCGCTGGCTCCACACTGACCTCGACGTCCTCCGAACGCTGGACGTACGGGCAGGTCGGGATGCTGTTCGGGGGCGTGTAGACGACGTGCGAGGAGTGGCCGTTGTCCTTGATCTCGGTCGCGCCTTCGCCCAGGTCACTGGGGCTGACGAGGCCGAAGCGGATGGAGTCCACGGTGTAGGGCGGCTTGGTCAAGGGTTCCGGGCTCCCGCTGGAGCAGCCGGCCAGGACGCCGAGGGCGAGCAAGCCGGCGGCCACCGCGGTCGATCGGCTCCGGGACGCCTTCTGGTCAGCGCCTCGCATGTGTGTCACCAACCTTTCAGCGTGCCGTGAACTGGACGCGCACGGGTGTCTCGTCGAAGTCGGAGACTCGGATGTCCAGCCGCAGCACCCACACCCCGGGGAACGGGATGGACATCGAGTTCGCCACGTAGTGGCCGGGTTCGGCCGCGGTGACGGTGACGGGCAGTGCCGGGACCTCGCGGTCGGGTGATTCGAGCCGACCGGAGATCTCGGGTACCGCGACCAGCGAGCCGTCCGGACCGGTGAGGTAGATGTCGGCCACGTTGCTGCCCGACCTCGCCGGCTCGATCCTCACCTCGACCGAGGCGTCCCGCAGCCCGGCGGCCGAGCCGGCCGCGGCGGCGGGAATGGGGACGGTGGTGTGCACCGGCGGCGCGTAGCTGGTGCGGGCCGGGGCGGTGTTGACGAGGACGGCCGTGATCGACACGACCGCGACCCCGAGCAGGATCTCGCCCACGACCGAGCCGCGCAGCCGGCGCACCGCGGCCGAGGGGGCGGCGTCGAGGCCGAGGGGTTCGCGGCCGCGCCGCCGCACGAACCGCCGCGCCCCGGCGGCGAGACCCACCACGGCGAGCACGACGGCGAGCTTGCCGAGCAGCAGCCGACCGAAGTCGGTCGCGCCGAGCGCGGCCCACGTCCCCACCTGCCGCCAGGACAGATAGACGCCGGTCACCGCGATCACCGCGAAGCAGCCCTGCGCGAGCCGGGAGAACCTGGGCAGCGCGGGCTCCAGGGTGATGACTTGGCTGGTCTCCCGCCTCCCGGCCGGGACGAGTACGCAGGCCGCGAGCGTGATCAGGCCGCCCAGCCACAGGCCCATGGCGAGTAGGTGCAGGCTGGTCGCCGGCACGGCCAGCCAGGTCTGCACGCCGGTCTGCGCGTGATCCGCCAGCGCCCAGGTCAGCGTCAGGGCGACGGCGCCGACCGCGGCGACCGCGGGCAGCACGACCCGGCGGGTGGCGCCGGCGCCGGCCGTCCCGGTCGTGGCAGCGGGAGAGCCGGGGCGTACGGCGATCCCGAAGGCCACGCCGAGGGCGAGCACGATCACCAGCCGCGCCAGCAGCGCGTAGCCCAACCGGGTGGACAGCGCCGCGCCGAGCAGGTCCGGGTCGAACACTCCGGCCAGCGACGTGCCGGCGGCGTACGGCCCCTGTACGAGCAGGACCACCACGGTGCCGGCGGTCAGCACGGCGAATCCTGACCACACGATGCGCCGGCCCCGGCGGTCGGTACGGCCGGCGGGCCAGAGCACGGCCACGAACAGTGCGCCACCGAGGGCGAGGGCCAGACCGAGAAAGGCCAGGGCGCGGCCGACCGCGTCGACGACGAGGACGGCACGGTGGGCGTCCTGCTCCACCGGGGCGGCCGTAGCGCTCGGGTGTCCGATGCTGAAGCTGAACGCACCCGACACCACGTGCGAGTCCGCGGAGGTGACCCGCCAGGCCAGGACGTAGGTTCCCTCGGTCAGATCCGTGGGCAGGCTGACCCGCGCCGTGTTGGCCTTCCCGTCCACGTGACCAGCGATGCCGATCGCCAGCTTCTTCGCGTTCGTGTCGAGCAGCTGGATCGACCGCTCGTTGAAGCTGACCGCGTCGTCGAAGCGGAGCCGGACCTCCGCCGGGGGCGAGGCCAGCACCTCGCCGTCGACCGGCGAGGTCTCCAGCAGGTAGGCGTGGGCGTACGCCGGATGTGTGGTCGCGGTGGACGCGAGGTCCGTGACCAGGCCGCCGGTCGCGAGGAGGACGACGACCGCCAGCCGCGTGACCAGCCGGGCCCAGCGATGGCGTACGGGGTGCATGCGGTACGTCATCCGACCTAGTCCGTACGCAGCTTGCTGGCCAGGATGAGCTTGCCGCCCCGGACCTGGGCGATGATGAAGTTGTCGTACGTCAGGGAGTGATCGGCGGCGAAGCGGAGCGTTCCGGTGAAGGTGGTGAAGTTTTCGAGCCGCGGGAGGTTGTCGACAACCTTCGCGGGTGCCGTGTCCCCCGCCTGGCGCACTGCCTGCGCCAGCGCGCGGAGCGCGTCGTAGGCCTGCATGGCGTCGCGGCCCGGCTCCCGTCGGTAGCGGTCCTTGAAGCGGGCAGCCCAGTCCGCCGCTGCCGGGAGGAGTCGTGGGCTCGCCGCCATGGTGAGGTACGCGTCCTCGGCCGCCGCGCCGGCCGCCTGCAGAAACTCGGGGCTGTCCGACTCGGAGGAGGCCATGAAATGGCCGGCGTAGCCGGCCTGACGGAGTGCGCTCACCAGTCGTCCACCTGGTTCCGCAGGCCCCGCCCAGTAGACGAAGTCCGCCTTGGCAGCGGTGACGGTGCTGGCAAGCTTCGCGAGATCAGGACCCTTCGCTTCGGCGCTCTGCCTGCTCACCGGCAGGCCGTCTGCCTTGACCCGGTCGGTCACCAGGCCGGACAGCCGCTGTGCGGCCGGCGAGCCGTCATCGAGCACCGCCACCCGCTGCGGGCTGCGGTAGCCCATCCAGTGCACCGCGGCCAGCGCCTCCTGATAGACCGTCCCCTCCATCGGGAACACCGACGGCACCCCGGCCTCGATCAGCCGGTCGGCGCGGGCGGAGGAGACCAGGAACGGCGTGCCAGCCGCGGCCACGGCGTTCGCCGCCGCCACCGCCGCGTCCTCACACAGCCCGCCGACCACCCCCACGACCTTCTTGGCGGCCAGCCCACTCGCCCCCTGCTCGCCGCTCGCCGGCGCGCAGCCGCCGTCCTCGACGGCCACCTTCACCTGCCGCCCCAGCACCCCGCCCTGGTCGTTGAGCTCAGCGGCAGCCAGCTGCGCCCCGTCGACGAGGTCCTGCCCCCGCTCAGCCAGGTCGCCTGACAGCGGGGCTAGCACCCCGAACGTGATCTCGCCCCGCGTCCTCGGGGCGCCCCCGCCCTCGTCAGAGGCAAAGCACCCGGCGAGCAGACCGCTCACCACCAGCGCGGTCGCGCCCAGCGCGGCCACGCGCACGGCACCTCTGCGTCGCACCGTTCTACCTCCATGTCCGTCACCACCGAAAGCCGGCCCGGGCGCAGCGGGTCGCCACGCTCGGGCCGGTGCTCTCGCTCAGACGGTTACTTGTCGCACGAGTTCCAACAGATCTTGTCGTCCGGCGCGCCGGCCAGCTCGCCGTCGAACCGCAGGACGTCGACGCCCCGGTTGTAGTCCGCGACGTAGACCAGCCCGTTGTGCCAGTAGACGGCCGACGCCGAACCGCCGGTCACGCCCTGCCCCGACGGCACGCGGAAGTAGCCGACCTGGGTCGGGTTCCTCGGATCCGACACGTCGAGGAAGCGGGTGCCCTGCCCGTACCACCCCTGCGCCACAATGTTGCCGTTCACCGTGAACCAGTGCGCGGAGCAGCTACCGGTGGTGGACGACCCTTCCTTGCCCCACGGCGACCAGTGGCTGATCAGTTCCAGCCGGAACGGGTTCTCCGGCGTGGAACGCCAACTCTCGCCGTCGTAGCTGCCCTTCAACGAGGCGATCTTGAACTCGCCCGCCTGCGCGCAGGACGTGACGTTCTCGTTGGTGATGTAGAGCAGCTCGCCCTTGCCGAAGGAGCCGACCTTCTCGGTGGGGTGGTAGGCGTTGTGGTCGAAGAAGTCGTAGAAGGCGGTGCCCGCCGGGTTGATGGGAGTGACGGTCCCGCCCGCGTACGGCACCGGGTCGTACGCCGTCGCGACGCGGTTGCGCTTCTGCACCGGGTCGTAGTGGTTGCCCTCGGTCCAGTAGCCGCGTACGCCACCCTCACCGGAGACCCAGGCGATGCCGTCCTTGTCGACGTCGACACTGTGCACGTAGTCGGTGACCCCGTCGAGCCGATCGAGGTCGACCGCCCGGTCGAAGGTGTACGGGTGCTTGATGTCGTGGATGTCGGTCACCCGCACCGGCACGCCGTTCCACGAGGGGTCGTGGCCCGGCGTCCCCGTGTTGGCCGGACCGACCGACCACAGGTACTTGCAGTCGTTGATGCAGGTGGACGTGTGCCCGGCCGGAATCGGGTGGAAGGTGACGATCTCCGGCTTCCACGGATTCTTGACATCGACGATGTAGACGCCGGACTGACCGGTCCTGACGGTGCCGCCGAAGCCGCGCGGGTCCCGAATGAGGAAGACCAACTTGCGCTTCGGGTCGACGGTCATGTTCTCGCCTTCCCAGAACCTGTCCTGGGTGTCCCCGGGCAGGCGCAGCTCGGCCGCCGTGATCTTCGAGACCAGGGCCGGGTGCTTGGGGTCCTCCAGCGACCAGACGGCGAGACCGCCGGTGCCGTTGGCGAACATGAAGTCGTAGCCGTACTTGTCGTACTTGATGAAGTTCAGCGCCGAGTAGCCGCTGACTCCCCTGACGTTGTCGATGAACGTGACGTTCTTCGCGACGGCGGTCGTCGGCACGTTGTGGATGTCGTCGAGGACCGCGCCGCCATGGGCGGAGTTGTCCGACGGGCTCGATCCTGGCGGCTCGGCGGCGGATGCCGCGCCAGCTCCACCCAGCTGCACTGCCACAGCCGTCACCAGAGCGACGGCACCCGCCACGAGGGGCTTCGTTTTCACCATATTTCTCCCTTTGGCAGTTCTCCCTTGGCGACCCTCAGCGCAGCTTGGGCACCGCGCGGCCGAAGAGCGCACGTGGCACGACACTAAAGACGGCACGAGCAGGCCGTCATGGTGCAGTTGTCGAGAAGGTCGCGGTACGGCTCCGTCAATCGTCGTGATCATGCAGGGCAGCAGGTCAGCCCGGCCGTTGCCGCCGATGACACCGGCGCCGTCGTGGCCCCTTCCCCTGGCCGAGCGATGCCGACCCGAGGTAGGGCCAGCAGCAAGGCGAGGGCAGGACCCCGCACCGCTGACCCGACGGCCCGCACGGCTTACCCCGCTGCTGGTGGCACACATCGCGGTCGGCTCCGTGGCGTTGATCGCCGGCTGTTTCCAGGTCTGGCCGCGGCCGGCGCTACCCGGCCGTGCAGCGGTGGATGGGTCGGGCCTACTGCTTCGGCGGGATCTTCCCAGTGGGGCGTCGCCGTGTTGGGCGTCGCACCGATCAGCAGGGTCGGTTTCATCCCAGGGCAGCAACACCATGCTGGCGGTCCGGTGGCTCGCCACCGCAGTCGCCGGATACCGGATGGCGCGGCAACGCCGGTTCGTGGAGCACCGCCGGTGGATGATCGCAGCTTCGCGCTGACCACGTCGATCGTGCTGAATCGGCGGCGTACGCTTCCTCGCGCACGTCGGGTTGTTAGCCTGGCTGCTCGCCGAGGACCGGTCCGGCTACGCATCGCTCGCCTGCCTGGCCCGTTAGTAGCCAGGTCATCCTGTCCGCAGTACCGCCGACACCGGCTGGGATAGGGCTTGCCCGAAGGGAGGTACGGCTTGTCGTACTCCGCTTGATCCGTGACGGGTTGGCGTCACATGATGCGTGACACTCCGCCGAATGCTGGTGGACGCGACCACGGTTTCCTGTTGGAAGCGGAGAAGCGACATGGATTTCGCACTACCGGACAATCGGGTTCTGGGTTGGGCGGAGTACGGCGATCCGGCCGGTGTGCCCGTGGTGTACCTGCATGGCACGCCAGGTTCTCGGCTCAGCCGCCCAGAGGACGCGGCGTTGGTGGGCGTTCGCCTGATGACCGTGGACCGGCCTGGATACGGTCGGTCGACACCTGCGCGCCGGCCAACACTGCTCGGCGTCGCCGATGCGGTCGGTGCGCTGATGGCATCTCTGGGAATCGAGCGCTTCGGAGTGGTCGGGTTCTCCGGTGGCGCACCGTACGCGGTGGCCTGTGGTGCCCGGTTCCCGCAACGCCTTACCGGCGTCGTCGCCGCCGGTTTCACCGGCCCATACCGGGAGCTACGGACGGTACGCGGCTGGCAGCGGCTTCAAGCTTGGACGGTTCGCAACATCCCGGGACTCGGCCGCCCCTACGTGACTCGCGCTGCCGCCTGGTACGCCGAAGATCCCCTCAAACAGCACCGAGAACTGCTTGCGACTGGCCAGGACACCTGGATGCAGCCAAATGAGGAGTCCAACCTCGAAGGCGCCCGCCAAGGCGCCGCCGGCCTGGTCAGCGACTGGCTGGCCACAGACATTCGTCCGTGGGGATTCCACCTTCGAGACGTGCCCTGCCGCGTCCTCATCTGGGCTGGTCGACGCGATCCCGGCAGAGCTGTTGCCGACGCGCCACTGATCGCCGCACGGATGCCCGACGCCGAGGTCCGCATCAGCGAGAACGCCGCTCACACACCGTCTCCTGCCCACTGGCGGGAAATGCTGACCTGGGTCAAGGGTGGCTAGGAGCCGGCAGGCACACCGAGGGCGATAGGGCCGCCACCCCGCCAAGCGATGAACGAACTCGCGTCCGGCTACACCGCTCCAGGAGCCTCACACCAACGAGAAGCCGCAGGTGAGGCGGGTGCGGTTGAGCGCCGTTGCGTGCTGTTGGACGCAGTTCCACGCCGTTCAGTGCACCCGACTGCTCCCCACGTGCTCCCGATCCCCGGCACGCGACCGCAGCGTCGCCCGGCGCCTTAGCGACCCCGACAGCCTTGTCGAGCTGGCGCCCCGACCGGCACAACGCTCGGATCGACTGGTTCTGCGGCCTCCCGATCGAGGCGCACATCACCGCAACCGGGACTCCCTTCGCAATCGATGGCCCTTCCGGACCCGACGCACCCGTCCGAACGCCGGCCGACCTCACCGACGAGAGCCGGACGAGGCAGCAGTTCCCGAGACTCACGGCCAACCTCGACCACAATCCGTGGATCGAGCGCCCATGGGAACGCGCAGCCAACTGAACACCGCGCTCAATCAGCGGCAGTGAGCGGATGTCTGCGGTGGTGATCGCGCCGAAGCACGTCGCTGACAGACTTCGCTCTGCCCTCAGCCCCCGCCTCGCAAGCGGTGCGTACGTCCGCCGGTCTAGGGTCCCTTGGGTGGTCATGAGCGCGCAGGACGTTGTGGGCGTAATCGAGTCAGACCCGGGAGCAATGAGAGTCCTTCGGGCTACGGCCGACCTTGGATTACCGGACTGGTGGATCGGTGCCGGCTTCGTACGCAACCGCGTCTGGGACGCGATCAGCAACCTCCCGGTCTCGCCGGCGCGCGACGTGGATGTCGCCTACTTCGACCCGGAGAAGCTGGACCCACGCGAGGACGCACGCGCCGAAGCCCAAGCCATGGTGGCCCTGCCTGGGGTGCCGTGGGAGATTCGTAATCAAGCACGGATGCATCTGCGCAATGGCGACGAGCCCTACACGTCCGCCTTGGACGCGATATCGCGCTGGCCCGAAACGGCAACATGCGTCGCGGTTACTCTGCGGGGTGACTCTGTTCGCCTGGTGTCCTGCCATGGGCTGGCTGACCTTGTGGGAATGGTTGTCCGCCCCTCTCCAGCCTTCAACAACGCAGCGGGCCGCGCAAAGGTACAGCGCCGCGTGGAGGTCAAGGGATGGCTCGACCGATGGGCCGGACTGCGGCTGGAGATCTAGCAGTCCCAGTGGAAGCCCTCCCGCGGACTCGGCATCGCCAACCTGCTGATCATCCACCGCCTCTCCGATCTCGAGGCCGTCGGCGACCTTGGGGCAGAGCCACGCGCCACGGCGCGCGGCCTGCTCAGTGACTACTCGACCAAGATCATCTACCAACCGGAAGTCAGCGAAGCCCCGCACACGGCAAGAGAGCTCGGGCTATCGAGCGCTGAGCACAGGCAACTCCCGGATCGGCAACAAGGCGAAGGGCTCTGGCGCGTCGGGCAACGCGCCTTCGGCGTCCGGACGTCGCCACCGACGAGGAACTCGGACTCTTTAAACCAAGTGCGCGAATACCGGCCAAAGCTGCAAACTCGGTAGTCGCGGTCAGAGCCTCCCCGGGATGATGTCCCGAGGAGGCTCTGACCTCTGCTGGAGGGCTGGTTCGGCTATCTCATAGGCGCGGGTCCTCCTGGACCTTCAGGGCGTTGAGGATCGGGTCGCGCTCACCAGTCTCGCTGCGGAGCTCGACCTTCAGGTCGCCGCCGGTGTGCTTGACGGTGACCGTGTTCGCGTCCGCGGTCAGCGCACCCGCCTTCGCCTGTACGTCGTGGTCGTGGAGCACGGCCTTGCCGTCGACCAGCACATCGAAGGTACGCATGCCGGCCTTGACCTGCTCGATCTCCGCGAAGTCGAGGCCGATCTGGTACGTGCCGGCGGGCGCGTTCTTGAACACGTAGGCGAACGTCTTGCCGGTCCGCTGGGCGCGGAACAACGCGTCATCGTCGGTGCCGGCGATGTCCGCCTTGGTGGCGCGCACGACGCCTCCGACGTACCCCCACGCTCCTGAGCCCAGCGGCTGGTCGGGCGACCAGACGAAGCCGTCGGCACCCACGTGCCCGGACCCGCCCACGTCGACGCCCTTCCAGTAGGCCGAGGTCGCCAGACGGACCGGCGTGTACTGGGCCTCGCCCTTGCCGGCATTCGACGCCACGAGCACGTCACCGACAAGGACGCCGGGCTGGAACCCGGTGTTGTCGACGATCGCCGTGACCGTGGTGGACTCACCGACCGCGAGCTCGACCGTGCCGGTCGCGGCCTCACCCGTGAGCGTCAGCCACGGAAGGTCGGCAGCCTCGTGTCCGCCCTTGGTACGGAGTTGCTCGCTCAGCCGGACCTGCAGTGGCGCGGAGCCGGTGTTGGTCACGGTCACGTCGGCGCTGGCCGCCTCGTCGGAGCTGAGGAACCAGTCGAGGTCTGCTCCGGTGATGGTCGCGACGCCTGTGGTGAGCGCGGTGTCGACCACCTCGGCCTGGTCCTTCTTGGCGATGGTGACCGGGCGGCTGGCCGTGACGTAGTTCGGCGCCCAGATCTGCACGGTGTTCTCGCCGACCAGCGCCTGAGCCTTCCAGCGGCCCGCGGCGTCGGCCGTGATGACCCGGTCGCCAGTCGACGACTTCAGCGTGACGACCGCACCGGGGATCGGCTTGCTGTCGTTCGCGTCGGTGACGGTGCCCTCGATCGTGCCCGCGGCCGGGAGGGTGTACTGCAGCCCCAGGCCGGCCGTGAGGACAGGCTGGTTGAAGGAGTACTGGGTCGCGGGGTTGCGCTTGAGGCTCTCCACGCCGACCGTGGCCGACGACCCGCGGGTCACGGGCTTTTCGCCGCCGATCCCGTCGCCGTACCCGATCTGGATCCGTCCGTCCGCGATCAGGGTGACCGAGAAGCTCACGCGGGCCGTCCGGTCACTGTAGAAGGTGACGTTGCGCCACTCGATGACCTGCGCGGCCAGCCCGTCCACCTCGGTCGTGCCCAGGTAGATGCCTCCCTGGGCGTCGACGATGAGGTCGTCCCAGAGCGGATAGATCGCGTCGATCGGGCTCCGCGACGGCAGTGCCGTGTTGTTCCCCAGCGTGCTGGCGCGGTCGAAGACCAACGAGCCGTTGGTGTTTACGCACACGCCGTCCCAGGACGTGTCGTAGAAGGGGAAGCGGAAGCTGGAGTCGAACCACAGCACTCCGCAGAGGTCGTCGCCGATCCAGCCGGAGTTCTCGGTGCCCTGGCGGTAGAGCCCGCTGGTCACCTTCAACGAGTACGAGCGACCAGCGGGAGCCACCGGCACCTCGCCCGGCTTCGGCTCCTCGGGCACGGGCTCCTGCTCAACCTGGTCTGCGCGCGGGTCGAGCGTCACGCGCAGCGCGGCGATGCTCGGGGCGCGCAGGCCCTTCGAACCCCGCAGCTCCACGGTCAGCGGACCGCCCTCGTGTTTCACGACGGCAGTGCGCCAGTCGGCGGCGTTCGGCCCCACCGCCGCGGCCGCGTCGTAGGCGTACTCCGTCAGGGAGCCGTCCACAAGGACGTCGAACACCCGCTTCCCCTTGGCCACCTTCTCGATCTCTGCGAACCCGAGATCGATCGCGTAGGTGCCCTTGGGCGCGTCGGGGAACGTGTAGGTCAGGTCCTTGACCGGCGTGGTGCGCTGCGACTGGAACAGCTTGTCGTCCGTGGTGCCGTCGATCCCGGCCTGCGTGGAGGTGACCTTCGTCTTCCCGTCGTAGCCCCACGCCCCGTCGTCGGAGGCCTGGTCGGCGGACCAGGTGTAGCCAGAGCCGTCGGTGAACGAAGCCCCGCCGGCGTTGACGCCGACCTGGTACTTCGTGGTCGTGAGCGTCACCGGTACATAGGTCTTGGACTGCCGTCCGGAGTCGGACCTCACCACGATGTTCGCGCCGAGGACTCCTGGCTTGGCGTCCTTCGAGGAGACCGAGACCTTGACGGTCGTCGACTCACCCGGGGCCAGGGTGCCGCCGGTCGAGGAGAGCGACAGCCACGGCAGGTCGGTGAGCAGGTCGTCCTCGACGTCGACGAGCACGACGTCATCGGCGATCTGGTCGACGGCCCAGAGCGCGCCGGTCACGTCGGTGGCAAGGCCGCCGCCCTGTCGCGCCTTCATGCCTGGGAACCACCAGGCGTTGACGAGCTGACAGGTGCTGGGGTTGACCTGGATCAGCCGGGTCGGCCCGCTGCTGGCGAGATCGCTGTACCAGAGCGTGTTCGACGCGGGGTTGTAGGCCAGCCCCATCACCTCGGGCTTGGGCGCGGCGCAGTAGGAGAGGAACTCACCCGGGTTCTCCCACGAGGTGCCGGCGACGGTCCCGATGGAGCCGTTCTGGCGGCCGCCCACGTAGAAGACGTCGAGCGTCGGGTTGTAGGCGAGCCCGGTCAGCTGCACGGTGGACCACGTGCCCTTGATGACCCTGGTCTCCTTGCCGGTCTCCCGGTTGAAGCAGTGGATCACCGAGCGCGGGCTGTCCTCGATCTGGCACATGTCGCCGGTCCGAGTGTCGAGCTCCAGGTCGAACGCGCGGTAGGCGGGGTTCCAGGAGGCGTCGAAGACCTTGCCGGTCGGTTTGCCGGTCACCGTGTAGGCGGTGTTGGTCCTGGCGTCGTAGTCGTGGACCCAGACCTCGCCGTCGTACCCGACGCCGGCGGGCTCCTTCTCCTCGATCTTGCCCGGGATGGCGATCCGGGTGATGACGTCCCCGCCGGAGGTCGTGCCGATCTTGTCGGCGGCTCGCGCTGCAGCGGCATCGACCTTGGTGCTCGTGCCGTCGAAGGACGACGGCTGCATGCCCGTCGACGTCGTGTTCCAGGCGGTGAGGTCGATGGTGCTGTCGGCTCCCGTCCCGGTGCGCTCGGTGGCTCCGGCCGTGTCGAGCTCCGGGTGGCGCCCCGCCTCGCCCAGGTCGTACTTCAGCGGTGCCGAGCCGGTGTTGGTCAGCGTGAGCGTGCCGACGCCCTTCTGATCGGTGCCCAGCACCGCGTCGAGGCCGTCGGCCTTCAGGCCGGCGACACCCGTGGTCAGACGTGCGTCGATCTTGGCCTTCGCGTAGAGCTTGTCGAGGGAGAAGGGGTATGCCGCGGTCGTGTAGTTCGGCGCGTCGACCGTCATGGTGTAGTCGCCGACCGGAAGCTGGCGATGCACGATGCCCGTCCCGTTGGTCGTGACGGCCTCGACGAGCCCATTCTTGTTCGTGAAAGAGACCTTGGCCCCGGCCACCGGCTGCCCGTCGTTCTGGTCGACGACGGTCGCGTCGAGGTACCCGAAGTCAGGCAGGTCGTAGGTGACGATCATCCCGTCGTGCAGCACCGGGGCGTTGTCGGAGAACCGGATACCGTCGACGCCGGCCCAGCCCTGTATGCCGGTGATGGCGCGGGTGCCGGCGGTCACCGGGTCGTCGGTGCCGATGCCGTGGCCGTACCCGAAGATCACGGTGCCGGAGCGGGTGAGGGTGGCCGAGAAGCTGACCGGCTGCGTGTACTCCGACCGGATCGGGTAGGCCCAGACCCGGACATCGCGGAACTCGACGACGAAGGCGTCCTCGCCGTTGACCTTGGTCGCCGCCGTGTAGACGCCACCGCCCGTGGTCTGGACGGGGGTCTGGACATAGAACGGGAAGGCGCCGGCACCGCCGGTGCCGGGACCGGTGGAGGCGTCCGGGGAGATCACGCCGCGCAGGCTGATATTCAGGGTGTCGTGGCTCCCGTTGTAGAGCGCGACCGGGAACGGCAGCTTCACCGTGGCCCAGACGCCGCTCGGGAACGCGACCGGGTCGGTGCCGCGCAGGTACTCGCCTTCGGAGACGGAGCAGGTGTAGCCGCCCTCGTCGACGACGAGCGCGACCGGGATCTCGGGCGACTCGTTCTGCGCGCCGACGGTCAGCGGGACGGTCGTGGGCGAGAAGCAGGCGTTGGGCTTGATGTTCAGCGTGTACCCGCCCTCGGGGACAGCGGCGATCGTGAATGCGCCGTTGGCATCCGTGCGTACCGCGGCCAGCGGCGTGTCCTTGACGGCGACGTCGGCGTTCGGGACGGGCTGCTTCTTGTCGTCGACGACCCTGCCGCTGATGTCGTGGCGCGCCGCGGCGGTGAGGGGAACCTCGAGCGAGGTGTTCCGGCCGAGGGTGATCGTGGCGCTCGCGGTCGCGGTCAGGTAGCCGAAGACCTTGGTGCTGATCTGGTAGTCGCCGACCGGAAGGTTCATCGAGAACCGGCCGTCCTTGTCGGTCCCGATCGACCGGCTGAACGGTCCGCTGATCGTCACCTCGGCGGCGGGGACCGGGGCACCGTTGGCGGTGACGATCCCGGTCAGGGTGCCGCCCTGGCGCGGCGCGAGCTCGAGCAGGCGGACGAGGTCGAGCCGGCCCTCGCCGTACTTGTTGTTGAAGGCGGCGGTGCCGCCGCACTCGGTGTCGTCGACGTCGACGGCGGACTCGGCGAGCAGGCGGCGGGTCTCCTCGACCTGCCCGATCAGGGTCGGGTCATAGCTCCACAGCGCCGCGACGGCGCCGGCGACGTGGGGGGCCGCCATCGAGGTGCCGGACATCTCGGTGTAGCTGTTGTTCGGGTAGGACGACCGGACGGTCACGCCGGGGGCGGAGATCTCGGGCTTGATCCGGCCGCCTTCACCCTCGCCCTTGCGGGAGAACGACGCGAGCGTGCCGTTCGACGCGTAGGCGCCGACGGAGTAGGCAGTCTCAGCGGAGCCGGGCGAGGAGACAGTGTCGCAGGCCGCGTACGGCGAGGTGTTGCCCGATGACCAGACGCTGAAGATGCCCGCGGCGCTCCAGGCCTCGTCGATGGCCTGGAAGAAGTCGTCGAAGTTGTGCTCCGCACTCTGGCCCCACGAGTTGTTGATGACGTGGGGGCGCTTGGAGACGTCCGGGTTGTTTCCGTGGACGTCGGTCGGGGCGAGCAGCCACCAGCCGGACTCGAGCAGCGATTCGGGGCCGTTCGACGCGCAGCACCCGTTCGTCGCGATCCACTGCGCGTCCGGGGCGACGCCGACGTGGTTGGTGCCGTCGTCACCGACCATGGTGCCCATGGTGTGCGTGCCGTGTCCGTTGTCGTCGCACGGCGCGCCCGCGCACGTGCCCCGGGTGGCCATCCAGTTGTAGTCGTGGTTGAACGTGCCGTCGCCCTTGTTGCCGCGGTAGGAGTCCACCAGCGCCGGATGGTCGAACTGGACACCTGAGTCGAGGTTGGACACGGTGATGCCCGCACCGGTGGCGCCCATGGCCCAGGCTTGGGGGGCGTGGATGGCGTCCAGACCCCACGAGACGGTGTCCGCCTCGGCGGCGGCCGCCGGGGCTGCGGGGCGGATGGCCTGGTCAGCCGGGCTCTTCTCGTCCACGGGCTCGACCAGCGCGACCTGCGGCGTCGCGTGGATCTCGGCGACCTGCCGCACCGAGGCCACGTCGAGGGCGAGTTTCTCGGTGCCGCCCTTGACGAGCACAGCGTTGGCGATCGGGTAGGAGGTGTATTTGACGCCTGCCCCGTCGAGTTCGGTGGAGACGGATGCCACGGAGTCCTTCGCCGCTGCGGTCAGCGCGTCGTAGACGAACTGACCGCGAGTGGTCCAATCGGCGATCTTCTTCGCCGGCGCGAGGTCGGCCTTGGTGTCGAACGTGATCCAGAAGTCGGAGACCGGCTCCGTGTGGAAGCGGTCCTTCAGGTCCGGCGCGATCTTGCTGGCGGCCGCACCGGGATCCGGCTCAGCGGCCGACGCCGCCGATGGTGGCGGGATCATGCTCAGGCCGACCGCTACGGCCACCGAAGCGACGAGGGCTTTGGGTCTCATGTGGGGGGTCCTCCGACCTACAGGGGTTGGTAGGGGTCGTGGCTCTTGTGGTCGCCGGCATCGCCGGCATCGCCGGCATCGCCGGCATCGCCGGCATCGCGGGCGTCGCGGCCATCGCCAGCGTCGCGGAAGTCGCGGGCGCTGACGCGCGGCCCGCGCGACAGCTCGAGTGGTGGCTGGTGCTCGCTGACGGAGTCGTCACGCGCGATAGGTCGCTCAGGCATGCACTGCCCTATGTCCATGGATCATGGAGCCATGCTCGGGGGGACGAGCGACCTTAGCTATCCAGCGGATACGTCAATTTTCACGACGGGCCGTCGAGGGAATCCTCTTCTGCGAACACTCCGGCCTCTACCGCCTTGACCGCGAGCGCGGTCCGGGAGGACACCTTCAACTTGCGCATCGCCGCACGCAGCTGTTGATCCACCGTGGCCGGCGACTTGGCCAGAATCCGGCTGATCTCCCGGTTCGTCTTGCCGGCGACAACCAGTCGGACCACGTCGAGCTCACGAGGTGAGAGCCGGTCGCCGTACCCCCGTCGACCGCCGCGCCACAATCGCGGAACCTCGGCGCCGTGTTCGCGAAGCCGCTGTGCGACACGGTCTGCATCGCCGCGGGCTCCGAGCCTGAACAGTTGCTCGTACTGTGCGGCCAGCAGCTCACGGCCCTGTTCGATCTGACCTTGCGCCATGAGCGCCTCGGCTTGACGCTCGCGGGCGAGCATGGCCTCGTAGGGGCGCGGCAACGCGCTCCAGGCGCGCGCCGCCCGGTCGTATGCCGTCGCCGCGCGAGCGTGGTCTCCGGCTGCGGCGACCAGCAGGGCACGGCATACGGTGAGCGCCGCGCGAGGCGCAGGCGCCGTACGGCCACGCAGTCCTCTGGCGAACTGGTCGCCCAGGCGTGTCGCGGCCTCAAGGTCGCCCGCGGCGAGGTGCGCCTCGATCCGGGCGGGGACGAGGTCCGTCGCCCAGACCCAGATGCCTTTTCTCCGGACTGTGTCCAGCGGCTCGTTCGTGATCTGCAGCGCCCGGCCGCTGTTTCCGTCCGTCAGCCACAGTCTGGCCAGCGCAGCGGCGGCCTCCATCGTGTCGTCCGCTGCGCCGAGACGGGCAGACTCCTCGAGGACCAGCCGGAACTGCTCCTCCGCAGCGCGCCGCCGTCCGGCCGCGGCTGCCAGCCGGGCCGCGAGCCGAATGCTGCCGAGGTAGAGCGCCGGCCGGTCTCGGTCGGCATCGGCGAGTGCCGCGCTTCGCTCCGCGAGACCCTCCCACCGGCCGGTGAGCCACGCCAGGTTGGCCTGTTCGAGTCGGACGTTGTATTGCAACCGGGACGCCTGCTCGGCCTCGGCAAGGCGCATGGCCACGACAAGATGTGCCTCCGCCTCGGCGTACCGGCCCCAGATCAGTGCGCCGGTCCCGACATTTGCGTGGATGCGGGCCACGTCGAGACGCTCCGCCGAGGTCGCACCGTCGATGGGCAGGTCGGCGACGACGTCCCAGGCCTCCTCTTCGCCGAGCATGAGCAACGCAGCGGCACGGTTGCCGGCCAGGTTCAGCCGCTCTGCGGGTGAATCGAATTCGGCGGTGAGCTCAGCGGCGCGATCCAGCCAACGCCGATGAGTCGATGCCGGCCACGGTCCCGCATAGGCCCATCCAAGATAGGTCATCGCCCGAGCCGCCTCGACCGGATCATGGTCGAGGTTGGCCACCGCCTGCTCGAGCTCGCTGAGTGCGGCCTGCGCCTCACCCCCGGTGATCAGGAGCCGACCCAGGGGGTTGCGGATCTCGGCCTGCTGGCGTGCGGAGAGACCGGGGGTCTCCAGCACCGAGCGCAAGGTACGAATCACGCGGTGGTAGACCTCGTCGACCGGTTCACGACGGCCCAGTGCGGCTACTCCGGCGATGCGCGCGACTCGTGCCCGATCCGACGGCGGCAGCTCGGACCACGACAACAGATCGACCAGCAAGGCGACCGCCTTGGTGTGGTCACCCGAGGCCATGGCCAGCTCGGCGCCCTGCTCGGCGTACCGCGCCCAGGACTCCGTCTCGCCCGCCTCACGGAAGTGGCGGGCAAGGCGTGCGACAGGCGGCGGATGGATGTCCTCCAACGCCCGGCCGGCCAGCAGGTGGAAGTGTCTGCGATCGGTCAACGGGATCGCTTCGTAGACAGCCGTGGCGGCCAGCACATGCCGGAATCGCCACTGGCCGCGGTCGTCTCCGTCCAGGACGCCGGCATCGGCCGCCTCCGCGATAGCGCCTCGACACGCATCGGGTGACAGACCGGCGGTCACCGCGATCGTGGCCACCGATGACCGCTCAGCCAACGTCGCCGCAGCTCGCAACACCTGCTGCGCCGTCGCCGACAGACGGCCCACCCGCTCCCGGGTGGAGTCGCGTACCGTTGGCGGCACCTGCAGCTCGCGCAGCTTCAGCCGGACCCACTGCCCGTCGCGGAAGACAAGGTCGGCACGGTCGCACATGAGGCGAACCGACTCCTCCAGCGCCAGCGGAACGCCACCGGTCCGCTCGTGCATGAACGTCGTGAACTCCTGCGATATCGGGTTGCCGTCCAGCATCGAGGACACCAGCGCTGCCGTGTCGTTGGGTCGCATCGGCGCCAGGGCGATCCTCAGCTGGGTCACGCCAGCAGGCAGCCGGGACGTCAGCCGCAGCAACAGCGATCCGGCGTCCACCTCCTCCGGCCGATAGGATATCACGAGGCTTGGCCCGTCCGACTGCTGTCGGGAGGTGACGAACAGCAGGAACTCCAAGGTCACCTCGTCGGCCCAGTGAGCGTCCTCGAGCACGAGAACGTCGACCCGCAGAGCCCGGAGCATCTCGTCCAGGGCGCGGAACAGGCGATGCCGTGCCGCCTTCGCATCGCCCAAGGGCTCCAATGCGGGCGGCAGGTCCGAGGACCATTCAGGGAACAGGGGCCGTAACGCACCCGCAAGATCGGTGAGCCGCAATCGCGACGCCGGCCGGTCGATCCCACGGAACGCGTCGACGATCGGCCCCAACGTCAGCGACTCTCGAAGCGGTGGGCACACCGAGACCAGGGCAGTGCGCTGGTGCGGCGTGGCCAACCACTCTCGCAGCAGTCGGCTCTTCCCGATCCCCGCCTCGCCCTCTACCAGCACGATCGCCGGTGGCCGGGCCAAGGCGCCCCGGAGCGCCGCCATCTCCCGATCACGACCCACGAAATCCGGCGTAGAAACCGTCGGTGAAGTCCCGTCGGGCGAGGGGTCGAGCATGCGTGATGATCTCGCTTTTCGCTGCTCGGGCGCAAGTACCATCGCGGCGACTCGCGTTGCGGGATCCTCAGCCGAAGTGAGCGATGTCCATCGATGATGGTGACGGCGCACTGCGCCCAGGGTGACCCTCTGGAGACGTGAGGTCAACGGTCATCGGGATATGGCTCTGGCTCGAACTTCGGATGCTGTTGGTGATCTTGGTTGCGTGATCGGTCTGAGCGCGTCGTTGCTCGAGCCGGAGGCACCTCGATGCTGGAATAGCGCGATGTCGATGGGCCGTGGTTCGGGTTCGGTTGTTCCGGTGGAGACGGCACGGGTGGCGTGGCGTTGGTGTCGGTGTTGCAGTACGCGGAGAACCTCACCGATCGGCAGGCGGCTCGGGCGGTGGCGTGCAGGATCGACTGGAAGTACGCATTGGGGATGGAGCTGACCGAGCCCGGGTTCGATCATTCGGTGCTCAGTGAGTTCCGGGACCGGCTTGCCGAGGGTGACCGTGCTGATCGGCTTCTTGGGGTGATGGTCGATCGGCTGGCGGAGGCGGGGCTGGTGCGGGCTCGGGGCTGGCAGCGTACGGACTCCACGCATGTGCTCGCGGCGGTGCGTCGGCTCAGTCGGGTGGAGCTGGTCGCGGAGACGATGCGCGCCGCGCTGGAGGCCCTGGCCAAGCTGGACGAGGTGTGGCTGGCGAGCGTCATGCCGACGGACTGGGTCGAGCGTTACGGCCGATCGGCGCGTCACGAGCGTCAGCCGACTGGTGCGGCTGCGATACGGCAGTACGTCGAACAGGTCGGCGCTGACGGCATCGCCTTGCTGCGGGCAGTCTACGGCTCGACGGCGCCCGCGGCCGGGCCGGGTGTGGGCGCCGTCGAGGTGCTGCGTCAGGTCTGGGTCCAGCAGTACTGGTATGACGAGTCCGGACAACTGCGGTGGCGGGAAGCGAAATTGTCCCGAGCTCGCAAGAGCCGGGAGGGCACCACGCGGCGGCGTTCCAGCGGCACGATGGCCGATGACGATGCGGAGCCCGCTCGAGTGCCGTGGTCTCGCGTGGAGGTCGTGTCGCCGCATGATCCGCAGGCGCGGTTCAGCCACAAGCCGGGCAAGGTCGAATGGGTTGGCTACAAGGATCACCAGACCGAGACCTGTGACGAGGAGCGACCGAACCTGATCGTGCACGTCGTGACAACCTCGGCGCCGGAGCAGGACGTCAACGTCGTCGAGGCGATCCATACCGCGCTGGCCGAGCAGCGCATCACGCCGGCGGAGCACCTCCTCGACAGCGGCTACGTCACGCCCGAAACGGTGCACCGGGCGTCGACCGCTCACGGGATAACCGTTGTCGGGCCGGTCCGCCAGGACCCGCGCGCCGTCGAACGGCCCGGCTTCGCCAAGGAAGACTTCCACGTCGACTGGCAGGCCGAAACCATGACGTGTCCGCAAGGAACGGTCAGCCCGCGGTGGAAACCTACGATGGCGGACGGTAAGCCGCGACTGTCGGTGCTATTCCGGCGGGCGGACTGCCGCAACTGCACGGTCAGGCAGCAATGTACCGGCAACGTGGACGGCAAAGGTCGACACCTGCTCCTACTACCCGAACCGCTGCAGAAGATCCAAACCCGGGCTCGATCGCAACAGCAGACCCTCGAGTGGAAACGGCGCTACGCCCTCCGCGCCGGGTGCGAGGCCACCGTCTCAGAAACCGTCCACGCGCACGGCCTACGCCGCTGCCGGTACCGCGGGCTCGCAAAGACCCACGTCCAACACGTCCTCACCGCCGCCGGCACCAACATTGTCCGACTCGCTCAACACCGGCCCAACCAACGCCGACGACCACGAAGCCGTCTGCAAGAACTCTTCCGCTCAGCGACTGACGACTGACGACTGACACCAAGATCACCAACAGCATCAACTTCGTGATCCCTGCGCCGGAAGACTATTCGGCGAGGATGACGCGGCGCGTGATCGCCAAGGTGGTGGAGAGTGCCACCGGCCGGGCCACGTTCCCCGAGGTCAGGATCGCGAGCCGGTTGCCAATGCTCCCAATTCAAGGGACAAAACGCGAAGCCCGTTACAGGTGGTTCCGGCGACGGGCTCGCTACCTGCGAATACTTACGGTGGGCGATACTGGGATCGAACCAGTGACCTCTTCGGTGTGAACGTCGATCTCGCCTGTCGCCAGTTCACAGCCGATACCACGTGATGTCGTCGCGCGCCCTCCAGCCGCCGCCGGAGGTCGCCCCGTGATGGATGACGCCAGCCCTCTTGCTGACTTCTTACTGACACAGCGATCGAGGGCTCTGGCCACGACCGGCTTAGGCAATGCTGCTGCCAGACGCTGGCACCCCGGTGGGGAACCGGGCTGCCCGGCGGATCACCGTCGGTGGCACGACACAGGCTTGTCGCGCGATTCTTATCCAACGACCGCCAAGAAATCCGAGTAGAACAGGCCCAGGCCGACCGCCACGCAGACGCCGGCCACGATCCAAAACCGGACCACAATATTGACCTCGCTCCATCCGGCCAACTCGAAGTGGTGGTGCAACGGCACCATCCGGAAGACACGTCTACCGGTGGTCCGGAACGAGACGATCTGGATCACCCAGGTCGTCGTGATGATGACGAAGAGCCCGCCGATCATGATCGAAAGCAGCGTGGTGCGGGTTGCCACCGCGAGCCCGCCGATCAGGCCGCCGAGCCCGAGCGAGCCCACGTCACCCATGAAGATCCGCGCCGGGGACGTGTTCCACCACAGGAAGCCCACGCAGGCGGCGGCCGCCGCCGCCGCGATCATGGCGATCTCCAGGGGGTCCCGGACCTGGTAGCAGTAGTCGTTCACGCGGGCGTACGCGTCGTCGGCGCACCAGTGCCGGTACTGCCAGAAGCCGATCAGCGCGTACGCGCCGAGCACCAGGATCGACGCGCCGGTGGCCAGGCCGTCGAGGCCGTCGGTGAGGTTCACGCCGTTCGACATCGCCATGATCACGAAGACGAAGACCATGACCGCGCCGACCTTGCCGACGTTCAGCCAGCTGATGTCGCGGATGAGCGAGATGTGCTCGCTGGCCACGGTCTGGCCGTTGGTGCTCGGCACGTAGAGCGCGGCGATGCCGAACCCGCCGCCGACGATCGCCTGGCCGAGCAGCTTGCCTTTGGCGGACAGTCCGTCGGAGTTGCGCCGGCGCACCTTGAGGAAGTCGTCGAAGAAGCCGACCGCGCCGCAGAAGACGAACAGCCCGAGCAGCACCAGGGCCGTCATGGTCGGCCCCTCCTGTGCGATCTGCCGCTCGGGCAGGGTGGTCAGGGCAAGGTGCCCGGCGACGTAGGCGAAGACGGTCGCCACGATGAAGACGACGCCGCCCATCGTGGGCGTGCCCTTCTTGCCCTGGTTGCTGGCGAGCCCGATGGATCGGATCGGCTGGCCGGCCTTGAGCGCGGTGAAGACGCGAATCGCCACCGGTGTGCCGAACAGGGAGATGATGAACGCGACCGCGGCCGCGACGATGACCGCCCTCACGGGCGAAGCTCCACGAGATCCGGATTTCTCACGGCGTCCCCACCGAGCTTCCAGATCAGCGTCTGACGTATCGACCTGAGCTGGCCGTGCAGATAGTCCTTAGCGAAATCATCGATCACGAGACACGAGCTTGCCATCCGACGGCGAGCGGAGCAGCCCTGGACCTCACAGCGCCGTGGTTCGTAACTCGTTGACACGAATCCGATTCTCCGGGCGGCCGTCCGCGACCGGCTGATCGGCGCCAATCCGTGCGAGGGCGTGAAGGTGCCATCGCGGCGGAAGAAGGACACCGATGGACATGTCCTGACCCGCGCTGACCTGATCGGCCGACTCCTACCGGCGGTCCCGGATCGATACCGTGCCCTGGTCGCGTTGGCCGGCGGTACCGGCCTGCGGTGGGGCGAGTGCACTGAGCTCCGCTGGGAATCGCTCGACCTGACCACGAAGACGGTGGAGGTCGTCCGGGTCGCCGTCGAGGTTGCGGGCACGGTCACGATCGAGCCCTACCCGAAGTCACGGGCGGATCGGCGTACCGTCCCGGTGCCGGACTTCGCGGTTGACCTGCTGGCGGCGCATCCAGTGTTCGATCATCTCGCGTATGCCGTCGATCGGGCCCCATCTTCGACTGCCAAGACCAAGCGATCAATACTCACGGTCACATCACCCCCAGGACTTCGGCACCTCCCAGACGGTCGGTTGGAAGGTGCTTTGATCTGCACCCTCAGCCTCCCCGACGGGGCGGTTGACCAGGGGTAGCGGTAGCTCTCTGTGCCGGGCGGTCCGCGCAAGCTCCGTTGTTGCCTGACGAACCGAACGGGCACGCGTCGGACACGCGATGGCTGCCGTCAGGTGCGGGTCTACCGTTGCCGCCGCGTTGTGAGGTCGCGCCGCAAGAGTTCGAGGAAGTAGGCGCAAGCCTCACCCTCTGTCCGGAAGACTCGGAGGCTGCCCTTCACCCCGCGTTCGGAGTAATACACCTCCCAACCCGCCGGGCCGAGGTCGAGCACGTAGCATTCGTTGGCTCCGATGCCGCCGGGCAGCCGGTAGCTGTCGGGCGCGAAGCCCTCACGTGGAAGGACGATCTCCAAGTCTGCTCGCGTCAGGTCGTCCACGAACTCATCATGCCCAACGTCCGACTAACCAGATAGTTGGCCCTGCCCAGACCTCTTCGGTATGAACGCCGTTGCGTCGCATTGCCTGCTGCCATCGGCTGTCGTCCCGTGTGGTTCAGCTCGGCTACCACCCCGTCTGCTGTCGTCACGTCTCGCCTTGAGCGGGCACGATCGATGCCTTCTCGCTGCTTTCAGCCGCTCTCGATTCTCGAGTAGGTGCATCACTCCGCTGCTGGCAGGGTCGGGTGGTCGGTGGGATAGACGCCGATCGCGAACCCGTACATGGTTTCGCCGGACCTCGGCATCCGGTCGAACTCATCAACCAGTTCCGCCATCCGCTCCCAGAACTGAGAGGCCTGATCCTCCGAGATCCGCGCATGCCGGATGAAACCCCAAAGCTTTCCCTGCTCGAACGCCTTCGCGGACTCGCGTGCAGCCACCTCGAAGTCGTTGAAGTCGACCGGCATCTGTTCGCCAGCAGGTGATGGCTCCGCTGCCACGTAGAACATGCGCGCGGTGCGCCCGTAGAAGCGCTCCTCGATCGCCCGCACCTTCCGCGTGCGCACCACCTGGAGCAGGCCGTTGCGGGTGAGCACGTCCACGTGGTGCGCGACCGTGCTCTTGGGGCGCTCGACCGCCTCCGCTAACTCGGTCACGGTCGCGGCCCGCTCGTGGAGGAGCTGCAGGATCGCGGTGCGGAGCGGGTGGCCGATGGCCTTCACCTGGTCCGGTCTGGTCAGCGCCATCCGATCGGCTAGCTCGTAGTCGGGGGGGTTGTCGGCCATGGCATAACAGACTAGCATCGCGGAACGTTCCAGAAATCTCGATCGTTCGCAAGGAGTTCAACGCCGTGACCGACGTGCTGCTGTACCACCACATCCAAGGCCTGACCGACGGGGTCCGGAGCTTCGCCGACAGCCTGCGACAGGCCGGGCACACCGTGCACACGCCGGACCTGTTCGACGGCCGCACGTTCGGCAGCATCGAGGAGGGTTTCGGATTCGCACGCGATACGGGGTTCGACGCGATCCGGGAGCGCGGCATCGCCGCAGCCGACGAACTCGGCCCCGAACTGGTCTACGGCGGATTCTCCTTCGGCGTGACGATCGCCCAGCGGCTCGCGCAGACCCGGCCCGGTGCCCGCGGGGCACTGCTCATGTACTCCTGCCTCCCGGTCGCGGAATTCGGAGAGGCGTGGCCCGAGGGCGTGCCGGTGCAGATCCACGGCAAGGAGGGCGACGAGTTCTTCGACGAGGACCTGCCGGCCGCACGCGAGCTCGCCGGCTCCACGGCGAACGCCGAGCTGTTCGTCTATCCCGGCGACCAGCACCTCTTCGCCGACTCCTCGCTCGACGCGTACGACCCGGAGGCGTCCGCGCTGCTCATGGAGCGGGTGCGGACATTCCTCGCCTCCGTCTGACCGGCGTGGCCTAACTAGCTGACCATTGGTCGTCGTTGGTCCACGATCAGCCTCCGGCGGCTTGGTGACGGCTTGGACCTGGTCCTCGTCGACCCACCCGGAGCCGGCGCACCCGGGCCTCCACCGCTGCCCTCCTTCCGGCCCGCTGCTGTCGGCAGCAAGGCCCGGCGCCCTACGGCAACTGCAGTTCGGTGATGGTTTCCCAAACGGCCCATGGGAAGACCGCCAACAGCAGCAGGCCACTGCCGTAGAGCCTCCACATGCTCACCGGGTGGCTGTCGCGGCGCAAGGATCGCACATCCCACAGATTCAGCAAGAACACCGAAGCGATGAACGCGACCGCGATCCACACCCAAAGTAGGGACTCGTCCATGGCCTGCGATTGTTCCGTCGGTTGCGCTCCAGAGCCAGCTCTGTCACTTGCCGGAGCCTCCGAGCGGTGACGGGAACACGCACTGTCAGCTTGGGAATCGGTTGAGTCGCGGCCCCGGGCCTGGTGCTGGAGGGTCATGGACGCACGGGCAACACGGCCAGGCTCTGCAACGGACCTCCGCTGGCCGGTGTTGACCGCTGTATCGGGCACGGATCGGGCACGGGCTCAGGTGGGGCTGAGGCTTGAACCCCTTGTGACGTTTTGTACCCATTGTCACCCCAGTTGTGCCGGATCTGTGCCCGCTGATCTTGCGCGGGGTCCTACGCTCGGACCTACCCGGATGCATTACGCCTTTTCGTTCGCGCCAACCCCTCCGACACCACGATATGGAGAGCAAGGTTCAAGAACGGAAGGCCATAGAGGATCAGCTCCTGAGCGCCGGAGAATTCGCCCACTTCAGTAGACAGGAACCCAACGAACGAAGCCCATGGCTGCCCTAAGACAATGAGGCCAAGTGCAGCCAGGTTTAAACCTATAATCGCCGGCCCGGAAGTCACGGCGAATGGTTCAGTTGCCAAGGAAACTGCCAGTAACGCCAAAATCAGACTAAAATGTGCAAGCACCCAACGCCGTTTCGAAAGCAGCAACATGATCAGAGTCTAACGACAGAGGCCAAGCAACCCCTGCCTTGCAAAGGCGGCTCCACACAGTTGATGCTTGCTGATCAATGCCGACGACTGGTGTTGTCGTCCGGGACTTTGCTGTCCCGTACCAACGGTTGACGGCTGTTGTCGCGCGTCTCGCTGACTTCCTGCTGATTGACGACCGTCAGGGGTCGGCCCGACGGGCACCCTCGTCCAGCCCTGCTCGCCTCGCCCGGTACGATCGCGAGCTTGTTCGCACTGCAGGGAGCCCATGATATCCGCGTGCGGCCGCCCCGGCAGTTCCCTTGCTGAGAGTAGGTTTCGTCAATGGCATGCCGTATCAGTGAGCTCGTGCTCAAGTGCCGCGACCCCGAGGTGCTGGCGCGGTTCTGGTGCGAGATCCTGGACTTCATAGTGCTCGATCGCGAAGAGGGGGTCTACATCGAGATAGGCCCGCGCGAAGGGTTCGGCGGCCCGCAGCCGACGATCTTCCTCATCCGCAACGACGAGCCGAAGAACGGGCATGCCCGGCTGCACATCGACGTCAACCCCACCGACCGCGATCAGGACGCCGAGCTCGAGCGCCTCCTGGCCGCCGGGGCCAAACTCGTCGACATCGGTCAGCCTGCGGATGCGTCCTGGCACGTCCTCGCCGATCCAGAAGGCAACGAGTTCTGCCTGCTCAAGCGCCGCCTCGACCCACTCTGACGGCCCTTGCCCAAACGATCGGCGCAGCCGCCACCCCGCAGCCGCCGACAAGATCTGGCGACCCCATCAATAGCTGGGAGGCCGGGTGGATGCTCGACCCGCCCCGTGTCGCATGCGTGTTGGTGAGGCATTGACCCAGCCAGCGGAACCTCGCCATCCCGTCGCCGTCGACCCGCCCTTGTGGGAGCGGGCCGCCGTCGGGGCCGCCACGTCAAGACGGCCTTGACGCACGGACGGACGCTGGCGGTCCCGGCGGCGGTCTGCTCGGCTCGCCCCGGGTCGTCGGCGGTGGGATGGCGCTACCGCAACCACCCACGGACCGCGACCCGCCGACGGAGCCCCGGCCATCCTGGAGCCGGAGCGCCCCCGCCGGAGGCGCACTAGCCGCAACCCCGCGACCGCCGCCAGCTCGCCGACGCGGCCGGCGTGCGCTCCCTTACGCCGCGCGGGCACGTGGCCGCGCGGCCCGGCCGGCTGCCGGCCCACCCCTCACTCGTCAACGATCTGTCGTTCTGCGGCGGCCCACCGGACTTCCCACTGTCCGCGCCAGCCGCCGGGCATCCGGCGTGACGGCCGCAGAGCGACAGCGGCAGCGGCCGGCGCGCGCCCAGGCGGCGGCGCGTGCGGCCCGTCAAGGGCCGCCTTGAAGACATACAGAAACTTTGAACCAACTCGCCGGCAGCCGCCTGTCCGACTCCGGATGATGCGTTACAGGTTGGCTTCACATGATGCGTGACACTCCGCAGAGTGCTGGTGGAGTTGAACGTGACCGAGCAGCGGTATCGCGCAGTGCTGGAAGTTCAGGCCGGGGTGCCGGTTACCGAGGTCGCCGAACGGTTCGGCGTGTCGCGGCAGGCGGTGCACCGCTGGTTGGGCTGGTATCGCGATGAGGGCCTGGACGGGTTGGCGGATCGCTCTCATCGCCCGCATGCCCATCCGGCACAGACCAGCCCGGAGGTCGAAGCGGCGATCTGCGAACTGCGCCGTGGGCATCCGCGGTGGGGTCAGCGCCGGCTGCAGTTCGAGTTGGGACGCCTCGGCTGTCCTGGTCCGGTGCCGTCGCTGAGCACCATCTACCGGGTCCTGGTACGACACGGGCTCATTGACCCGGTCCCTCGTCGACGTCGGCGGGAGGATTACCGGCGTTGGGAACGGGATCGGCCGATGGAGCTGTGGCAGTTGGACATCGTCGGCGGAATCAAGCTGGCCGGCGGCGCCGAAGCCAAGGTCGTCACCGGCGTGGACGACCACTCCCGGTTCTGCGTCATCGCCACCGTGGTCCGGCGGGCCACCGGCCGGGCCGTCTGCCTGGCCTTCGCCGAAGCGCTGCAACAGTTCGGGATCCCCGAGGAAGTGCTGACCGATAACGGCAAGCAGTTCACCGGCCGGTTCAGCCGGCCCCGCCCGGCCGAGGTGATGTTCGAACGGATCTGCCGGGAGAACGGCATCGTGGCCCGCAACACCAAACCCCGCACCCCGACAACCACAGGCAAGGTCGAGCGGTTCCACCAGACCCTGCAACGCGAACTCCTCGACGACATCGAGGTCTGGCCCGACCTGGAGGCCGTGCAGACCGCCGTAGACGCCTTCCGCGCCGAGTACAACACCAACCGGCCTCACCAGTCCCTGGACATGGCGTTCCCAGCCGACCGGTTCACCGTCCACCCCACCCACGGGCAACTGCCGCTGCGGCTGCCGCCCGCCCTGGCGCCCGCCGTGCCCGCACCCCGCCCCGCACCGCCGGCTGAGTCGCAGGACCCGCCGGCCCTGCCCGCCCCGCTGGTGCTGTCAGCCAACGGCGTCGACCCGGTCAACCTGGCCGTCGAGATCACCCGCACCGTTCCCGCCTCCGGCAACCTCGCCGTCTGCGGGCAACAGTTCTGGCTCGGCCCAGCCCGGGCCGGACTCACGATCCGGCTTTGGGCCGACACCACCGTGGTCCACCTGCTCCTCGACGGCGTCCGACTCAAGACCGTGCCCTCCCGCCTCACCCCCACCCACCTGCATCAACTCCTCGCCGACGGCGGCCACCCCGCCGGGCCGCCCCCGGTCACCGCCGGCCCGATCAAACCCGGAGCTCCCGTCGAGGTCGACCGGCTCGTCAACCCCATCGGCCTGGTCAGCCTCGCCGGACGGCAACATCCCATCGGCTACCACCTCGCCGGCCGACGCGTCACCATCCGCCTCGACCGCGGCGTCCTGCACCTGCTCGACACCGACCGGACCCTGCTACGCAGCCTGCCCAACCCGCTCACCCCACAAGAGCAGGCCCGCATCCGAGACGCCCGCCCCGCCGGACCAGCACCGCAACCATCCCCAACACCACTACGGGTCGAACGACGCGTCAGCAGCCGCGGCGTCCTCGTCATCGCCGGTCAGAAAATCCACGTCGGCATCGGCCACGCTGGTCGAACCGTCACCGTCGAAGACGCCGATACCACCTTCCGCGTCCACGACGGCGACCAGCTCCTCACGGAAGTGCCTCGCACGACCACCAAGCCCATCGCGCGGTTCAAGGTCCGAAAGCCCGAACCTCCACGGCAGCCTCGGATAGCCTGCACCGACCGCGACGACAACGGAGCCCGAGCATGAAGCTGTCGCCCGGAGCCACCGGCTTCAACCCACCACCCGACGACCAAGCGGACCTCAGGTCCTTCACCGCCGTCTGCCACCAGGCCGCCCGCACCATCGGCGCGACCGTCACCGGCGTCACTCCTGCTGGCGTCACGCCGAACTTCCACACGATCGACATCACCCACGCTCAGCACCACATCGCGGTGCTGCGGCATTCCGCTCTGCCGTTCATCGCCTTCGCCCGTCCCCAAGCCAGCGGCGACGTCACCATCGCCTTCGTCGACCATCCTGGCCTCGTCGACGGCATCACCAACCTGACCGACGCCCAGGTCCTCACCGTCGAGCAGCTACGAACCCCGCTGTCACAGGTCGACCTGAGCGCTCTCGACGCCGAGGAACACGACCAGATCAGCTACTGGAAGCCGACCACCGTCGGCGAGCTGCTGTTCAACCTCTGGGACTGAAGACCAGTAGCCTTGAACCAGGAACATCCCAAGATCGTCTAGCCGGATGTGTAACGGATCATCTGAAGGCAATCCGTCACGCATCAAGTGGAGCCCGACATCGCCGGCAGCCGCCGGCAGCCGGCGGCCTGTGGTCGGCACAGCGAGGCTCCCGAAGGCCCCCGGGCGTGGTTTAGGGTCACGCCCGTGAATGGGAAGCATACCCGACGGTGGGCGCTGGTGCTCGTGCCGCTGCTCCTGGTGGCCTCCGGCGTCTTCGTCCTGCGGTGGCTGTCAGTGCCCAACCCCCGGAAGCTGCCCAAGCAATTCCGGGAGCAGCTCGCATCGCGGGTGGTGGACGCAATCAAGCACGACCCGACCTTTGACGCGCAGCCAGGCAGCGAGCCAGATGATCGATGGCCGGTCTGCGCCGCCTCGGTGTTCGGGGTGGCGCCGGACTCGGCTGACACCGTTGACGAGGTCCGCACGATCTACACGCACGTGTTCTGCAAGTACCTGAGCGAGGCAGATGTAGCGAAGGGACCTGATGCCGACCTCAGCTCGCTCGGCGGCGTGTCGATGCCGATCGCCGTGCAGCTGGGACCGCCTGTCACCTATCAAAAACCGAAAGACGGGGAAGGCGTGTACCCGGACAGCATCCGGCGAATCTTTCCGAAACCCCTCCAAGCCGCTGCCTTCGCCGGACCTGAACCGTCAATTGGCGACGCGCTAGACGAACGCATCATGCGCCTTCTGTCCTCGCCGGTACCCTCGCCCTCCCACTCCTGACACCCACCATCCGACATCAATCCGTCGCGCATCAAGTGGAGCCCGACATAGCCGGCAGCCGGGCGCGACTTGTACGTGGGCCGAACGAGCATCATCCGATTCTGCTCGTCAACGAAGAGCGCGCCCGCTGCCACCTTCGGAGTGGCCTGCGGACGCGCGGTGCTGTCTTGGCTGGTCACATTCTCGGACTCTACGGATCTAGGCCCAACGCCGTTCAGTTAGGGCGGGTTGGGAGCTGTCAAGGGTCGGGACTGATGATGTCGATGCTTGTGGTGGCTTTGTAGCTGCGTCGGTCGATG
>NZ_JBEYSO010000032.1:0-67323 GCF_040642675.1 Micromonospora sp. NPDC047738 | reverse complement strand
GCGTTCCTGAACGAGGTGTCGTCGGTGCCGTTGCAGCAGACGCTGCGGCATCTGCAGGCGGGGTTCGTGGCGTTCTGGGACAAGCGGTCCCGGTACCCGCGGTTCAAGTCCAAGCGCAAGTCGCGGGGCGTCGGCGGAGTACACCCGCTCCGCGTTCCGCTGGCGGGACGGCCGGCTCACCCTGGCCAAGATGAACGCCCCGCTGAACATCGTGTGGTCCCGACCGTTGCCAGAAGGGGCGGAACCCTCCACGGTCACCGTGTCCCGGGACGCCGCCGGGCGCTGGTTCGTATCCATCCTGGTGGAGGACCCGGCCGTGAAGCCGCTGCCGCCCGCCGCGGCCGAGGTGGGTGTGGACGCGGGCATCACCAGTCTGCTCACCCTGTCTCACCCGATCCCCGGAATCAGCGACGAGGAAGGCAAGGTGGCCAACCCGCGTTACGGGCAGGCCGACCGGCGCAAGCTGGCCAAGGCGCAGCGGAACCTGGCCCGCAAACAGAAGGGCTCCGCGAACCGGGCCAAAGCCCGGCTCAGAGTGGCCCGGATCCATGCCCGTATCGCCGACCGGCGTCGGGACCACCTGCACAAGCTGACCACCCGACTCGTCCGTGAGACCCAAACGGTCGCGATCGAAGATCTCAGCGTGCGTAACATGCTCCGTAACCGCCGCCTGGCCCGCGTCATCTCCGACGCGGCCTGGGGTCAGTTCCGCAGCATGTTGGAGTACAAAGCCGACTGGTACGGGCGTGAGGTGATCCCCGTCGACCGGTGGCTGCCCACGTCCAAAACCTGCTCCGGGTGCGGGCGGATCAACACCACCCTCGCCCTCAACGAGCGCATCTGGACGTGCCCGGGTTGCGGGGCCGAGCACGACCGGGACATCAACGCCGCGACAAACATCCTCGCCGCCGGGCTGGCGGAGAGGTAAAACGCCTGCGGAGCTGCTGTAAGACCCCAAGGGAAGATCCTCCCGGCAAGGCAGTCGGCGATGAAACAGGAAACCTCACGGGCGACCGTGAGAATCCCGGCACCTTCAGGACCGGGAGGATGTCAAGGATGGTCACTGATGGTCGGCGAGCGGAGAAGGAGGCGGCATGCAGATACGGATCAGTATGGACGATGCCGCAGCTTCGGCTGAGCTCTTTGACTGGCTGCGCGTCGACGCCAGCCTGATCCGAGGCGCTGAGGTACGGCCCGGTCCGGCCGACCCGGGGAAACTCGGCGCACTGGAGATCATCGATGTGGTGCTCGGGCAGGCGACGGCGATCTCGAGTCTTGCGCTGGCCGTCGAGGCATGGCGTCGTTCCCGCTCACGTCCCGGGACCGTCACGATCACGCGGGCGGACGGTGCCACCCTGACCCTGCCGAGCGGCGACGCCGGGAACGCCGACGTGATCCGGCAGTTCCTGGCTGGGGAGAACGGCGGATCGGATCAGGCCACGCAGTGACCACGGCCGCCTACCTGCCCGATCCGGCGAGGTCGCGGGCCGTGCTGATCGGTGTCTCGGCGTACACCCGGATGCCGGCCATCCCTGCCGCCGCGGCCAACGTAGCCGCCCTGTCCGCCGTGCTCACCGACGCCGACCGGTGGGGGTTGCCCGCGGAGAACTGCCGCCTGGTCGTGGATCCGGTCACTGCTCAGGACATCCTCGATCCGATCCACGAAGCGGCCGCGGAGGCCACCGATGCGCTGGTGGTGTACTTCGCGGGCCACGGGTTGCTGGACAACGGCGAGCTGGAGCTCGCGCTGGTCGGCGGTGCTGCGAACGCGCTGCATCATGCGGTGCGCTTCGCCCAGGTACGCAGGGAGGTGGTTACGACCGCGCGGCGCTGCCGGGCGAAGGTGGTGATTCTGGACTGCTGTTTCAGCGGGCGGGCGATGTCGGGCTTTATGGCCGCACCGGGGCCGCTGGCCGATCACGCCGTCATCGACGGCACGTACCTGATGACTGCCACCGCTGAGACGACACTGGCCCTGGCCCCACCGGGAAACAGGTACACCGCCTTCACCGCGGCGCTGCTGAGCGCTCTGGAGAACGGCGTACCCGGCGGCCCCGATCCGCTCGACATGGACACCCTATTTCACCAGGTCGAATCCGAGCTGCGAAGCCGGGGCCAGCCGATTCCGCAGCGCCGCAGCCGCAACGGCGGCAACCGGATCGCACTGGTCCGCAACCCTGCCACGGGCGCCCTAGCCGAGACTCCGGCAAGGACGTACGAGCAGCCTCGACGGCGCCGGATTCTCCCGTGGTCGGTAGCCGCAGGTCTGGTGGTCGCCGCTGCCGGGCTCGCGAGCGCCTTCGCGCTCGACCTCGACCCGAGGAGACCGCAGGTGATCGGCTCCACCCCTCCCGGCGTCTCAGCGGGCCCTGCCACGAGCAGTCGCACCCCAGAGGCGCCGACGATGACGAGCACCACCCTTCCGCGTACGCAGAAGGTAACCGCAAGCTGGCGCCGCGACGTCCCGACGACCGACGGTTCCGTCGTGATCGGACTGACAGGGGTCAACCAGGATGGCATCTTCTTCTACGTGGTAACCCCCGAGATCAGCTGCAGCGTGAAAGGTTCCCAGATCGGGGAATCGATCGTGGTACCGCAACGCGACGGCGTTTGGATCCGTTTCGTGCTGCTGAAGCGGCTATACCCGAACGTAAATGCCAACAACGAAGATTTTGACACCCCGGTGGAGTTCCAGGTGCAGTGGGGCCGAGACAAAGCACCGCGCAGTAGCCGCCCTTGCCAGTAACGCCGGCGGCGTGGCACCTACTACCGTTCCCGGAGCGACGCCTGGTGGACGTACGGCTCGGAGAGGGTCGTTGTTTGTCAGGCCCGACTTGGCCCACGGTTGACTGATTCGGAGGTCTGTGTGGGGGGTGACCTGGGGTGTTGTGTCGGGAGGCACGCCCTACGACCGCGTGTCACTTGGGAGTTGTTGCTGGTCAACAGGTTGAGTCGGACGGCCCGGCGCTGGCCGTTTGGCCGCTGACCAGCAACAGTGACTTGCCCACCGTCGTGCGCGCGGCAAGTGCGCGGTGGGCGTCAGTGGCCTGGTCCAGCGGGTAGGTGGCGCCGATCGTCGGCCGCAGCCGTCCCTCCGCGGCCCGTTCCAGCGCAAGACCCAGCAGTTCGCGCACGGTCTCCTGGTTCGGTGGGCCGTCCAGTAGCGGAGCGAGCACCCGTATGCCGCGGCGCGCGGCCGACTCAGGGTCCGGTGCGGCGAAGCCGTCGGCCGTGCCGTAGGTGACGAACCGGCCGCCGTCGGCCACCGCTTCCAAGGCTGCCGTGCCGAGCGGGCCACCCGCCCCGTCGTAGACCAACGCGGCGCCGCCGCCAGTCACCTCCCGCACCCGGCGGATCCAGTCCGACCGCGTGTAATCGACGGCAACCTCCGCGCCCAGCTCGCCGGCCAGCGCCAGTTTGACGTCGCTGGATGCGGCGGCGACCACCCGGGCTCCGGCGTCGACGGCCAGCTGCACCAGCAGCGATCCGGCTCCGCCGGCAGCCGCTGAAACCAGCACCCATTCTCCCTTCTCCGGCGTGCCCAGCCGGTCCAGGCTGAGCGCGGTCACGCCGTCGTGCACCAGCGCGGCCGCCGCCTCGATGGCCAGCCCGTCGGGCACCGGCATGATCTCCTCGACATCCGCGACAACCCGGTCGGCGTAACCGGTGCTGGTCCGGACGACCACACGCCGACCGATCCATGCCGGGTCCACCCCTTCGCCGGTCTCCACCACCGCGCCCGCTCCTCCGCCACCTGGGACGTACGGCAACGTCCGCGGGAAGAAGTCCTGGCCCCAGCCGCTGCGCAGCAGGGTATCGAGAAGAATGACGTCCGCCGCAGCCATGCCGACGACGACCTGGCCGGGGCCGGGCACCGGGTCGGGCAGCTCCGCGGGGGACAGCACCTCCGGACCGCCGAACACGGCCACCTGGATTGCGCGCATCTGTTGCACCCTTCACGTGAGACGGCGTCCTGGCCAGTCTTCAAGCTGAAGGTTGGTTGAGGTCAAGGTGCACCCTGAGGGTAGGGAGACCAAGGTCACCACTGTTGATTCGCGATTTTCGATGATGATCAGGTGCACCATCTGCGCTGGTCGTGCGGCTCGTTGAACTTCGGTCGCCGTCCTGTGGATGCAATGGCCTATCCTGCGGTAATGGCCTCACGGACAAGGATCAGCGCCCCGTTCCACCCCCGTTAGGTGGCCGCGTTCGCGGCCTCGAAAGGGGGCAGCCATGTCTCGTACGGACAAAGACGGTCCGCATCATCCGCGGAGCGGCCTGCGGTGGCTGGCCGGTGGTGGCGGCCCGCCGCACTGGTTCATCAACGCCGTCTGGACCAGCCGGGAGCGTCAGGCCGCGAAGGTCGCTTGCCGTAACGCCGGGAAAGAACATCGCGGAAACGGGGTTGTCGAGACCATCCCGACCACCCAGCAGCACCGCCGCGGTGCCCAGTGGCTCTGGTGGTGACGTGTGCCGCTTGCCGCGCTCCGCGCCATCTCCAATCGCCCGTCGATCTTCGCCTGTGATCGCGCCGATCCAGGTCGACCCCTGGATCCGGCCGCCGACCAGAAGCCAGGGCGGTGACGAACGTGCGGTGGCGTTCGATGCGCGGTCGTGTCGATGAGCGGGCGCCTGGTCGGTACCGGTCGGATGACGTCCCCGCCCGGCTCGCCCGGACGACACGCACGTAAGGTCCGGGCATGATCGAATCCCAACGCGAAGCCGTGCCGCGCAACGACGGTGGCGAGCTCGACACCACCCTCGCCTTTTTGTCCTTCGCTCGATCATGCATGCTGAAGAAAGTCGCCGGGCTGAACGAGGAGCAGCTGCGACGCCGCTTGGTCGTCTCCGACACCACACTGCTGGGCCTGGTCCAGCACCTGACCGACGCCGAACGGTACTGGTTCGGCTACACGTTCGCCGGCGACCCGCGCTACGCCGACGTCGACTCCGACATGGTGGTCGAGCCGGACCGGTCCCCGGATCAGATCATCGTCGGCTACCGGACCGCGATCGCCGAGAGCGACGCCCACATCATCGCAGCCGCTGGCCCCGACGTCCTCACCGCGCAACCCGTCGGTGACACGCCTCGTACGCTTCGCTGGGTGCTCGCCCACATGACGAGCGAGACCATCCGGCATGCCGGTCACGCCGACATCCTGCGAGAGCTTATCGACGGTGCCACCGGCCGGTAGGAGATCGCGACTCGGAGCCGTACCCCCATCCGGTGCTACGCAGCTTCCGGAAAGACATCGATCGAGGCGATGCGGTCTCTGAAACGGCGCCTGCCTGACATCGTCTACCGGCGCATGATCAACGACGCCGTAGCCGCGGCGACGGGCCCGGGAGGACGCCGGGGAACGACTACTGACTCCAGCGTGACCAACTCGCATCCCCAAGCCGGCTCTTCGGAGAAGTCACTTCCCGGACCCGCCGAGACCCAGCTTAGAACCCCGCTCCCGGCGATGTCTTTGCAGGGAGGGGAGCCTACTTAGCGGACGTCCGCGCACTAGTCGTTGATGAGCTGCTCTCGAAGAATGTCTGCGTGCCCGCAGTGCTGGGCGAGCTCGCGCAGCACGTGGAGATACACCCACCGCAGCGGGAGCGGGCCCCGGCGGTGTCCGTGAAGGATGTCGTCCAGACCCAGGGATGACGTCGCATGGCGTGATGCTTCGCAGGCTTCGCGATGTGCGTGCTGGACGGTGGCGATCGTGTCGTCGTCATCGAGGATGAACGACTCCTCTGACGTCGCAGGGATGCCGATCTCAGCGCGCGACCGGCACGTGACGGCCTCGTCAAACCAGACCTTCTCGACGAAAGTCGCGTGCTTCACAAGACCCAGCAGCGTGGTCCGGGAGGCCACCAACGATCGGCGCGCCTGTTTCTCTGTCAGCCCGTCCAAGCAGCCATTGAGCGCGCCGCGGTGCTCGTCGAGGAACGCCTCGAACTGGGCACGGGCTGGCTGTGCGACGATCTGGTCGGCGAAGGTAGGCGGGTAGGAAGGCATGGGCAAAGCATTCCAGACCGCTGCACAGGAGCGACGGCGAGCGCTGTGCTCGGCCCGCTGCCATGTTGATCACGCGGCGCATGGTCGAACTTCGCACCTTGATGTCCATGTGGTGGCCGCTGCCCCGCTGAGAGGTGCGGCCTCACTTTAGGGGTGTCGGTGGGAGGTGCGGTTTTCCGCACTCCGGGCGGTTGAGGTCGGCCTGCTGAGGTCGGTGGTTGACCTCATGGTCCGGGCCGTGGTGAGTTCATAGCGTCTTCGGCATGATCCGTTTGTGTCAGGTGTCGATGCACGTTGGCCTGTTGGCCCAGGAGTCTGATCCGTCCCAGGGCGGTCTGGTCGGGTTGGTGACCGATCTGATGGAGCGGCTCGGTGCCCCCGGGGCCGGCTTGGCGGTCGCGTTGGAGAATCTGTTCCCGCCGATCCCGAGCGAGGTGATCCTGCCGCTGGCGGGGTTCACCGCCAGTCAGGGCAAGATGAACCTGTTCGCCGCGATCATTTGGACCACCGCTGGTTCGGTGGTGGGCGCCGTGTCGCTGTACTGCGTCGGCGTCGCGCTCGGGCGGGACCGGGTCCGCGCAATCGCGGCGCGGCTGCCGCTGGTGAGGCTGAGCGACATTGACCGGACGGAGGCGTGGTTCGCCCGGCACGGGGTGAAGACGGTCTTCTTCGGTCGGATGATCCCGATCTTCCGCAGCCTCATCTCCATTCCGGCCGGTGTGGAGCGAATGCGGTTCGCCACGTTTCTGCTCTACACCACGCTGGGCAGTCTGATCTGGAACATCGTGTTCGTGATGGCTGGCTACCTGCTCGGGGAGAACTGGCATGCCGTCGAGTCGTATGTCGGGACGTTCCAGAACCTCGTCATCGCGGTCTGCGCGCTCGCTGTGGGGTACTTCGTCGTTTCCCGCGTGATCAATGTGCGCCGGCGGGGGTCGGCGATGGAGAAGGACCTGGCACCGAACAAGCCCGAACCGTACAGGTCGGGCACATGCGCCGAGCCGTACGGGCGCTCCGGGGCCGACAAGTCGGCCCCGGCCGTACGCGGCACCGTGTACGGAACCCCGCGCCGATCGGGGGAGAGCCGATGACGCCAGGCCTCGATAACCGCGCACCGGCGGGGCGCCGCCGTCGGCATGTAGTGCGCGCGCCGTTTACCATGCGGGCCGGCCGATGGAGCGCCAACCATCCCTGGCTCGCGATCACGGTCTGGCTGTGTTTCGTGGCGGCCAGCCTGGTCGGTGGCAGCCTGGTCGGCACGGTGAAGGCCACCACGCAGGACAGCCTGCACGGAGAACTGGCCCGCGCGGACCGCATCGAGCAGGCCGGCGCGTTCCCGCAGGCCCCGGCGGCGGAGAGTGTCCTGATCACGGCGCGGACCGGCGATCTCGATCTCCAACAGGCTCGGGCTGTGGCGGCCGACCTGTTGGCGCGGATGCGCGCGCTGCCCGAGGTGGCGAAGGTCGCTGACCCGGTCACCTCGCCCAACCGCGACGCGGTGTTGGTCGAGGTCGAGATGACCGGCTTGGCGGACGACGCCGACGCGCGGGTCGGACCGCTGCTGGAGGCCACGACTCAGGTCCAGCAGCGGTACCCCGGCCTGCGGGTGGAGCAGGTGGGGTCGGCGTCCTTGGCGAAGGCGCTGACCGAGACGCTGGCGGCGGATTTCGTCAAGGCGGAGCTGATCAGCGTGCCGGTCGCGCTGGTGATCCTGCTGTTCAGCTTCGGCGCGTTGATCGCCGCCGGAGTGCCCGTCGTGCTGGCGTTGTCAGCCGTGGCCGGTGCCATGGGGCTGGCCCAGTTCGCCTCGCATATCTTCCCGGCCGGGGAACTGGTCAGCAGCATCATCCTGCTGATCGGCATGGCCGTCGGCGTCGACTACTCGCTGTTCTACCTACGCCGCGAGCGGGAGGAACGAGCCTGCGGGCGCGACCATCGCAGCGCGATCAAGATCGCAGCTGCCACCTCGGGGCACGCGGTACTGGTCTCCGGCGTCGCCGTCATGGTCGCCATGGCCAGCCTGTTCCTGGTCAGCGACAACACGTTCAGCTCGATGGCAACCGGCTCCATCCTGGTCGTCGGGGTGGCGGTGATCGGATCCCTCACCGTCCTACCCGCGATCCTGGTCACCCTCGGGCGTTGGGTGGACCGGCCACGAGTGCCCTTCCTCGGTCGACGAATCCAGCGGGCGGAGCATAGCCGCTTCTGGATGGCGGTCCTGCGACCAGCGCTACGCGCGCCGCTGGCGACGTTCGTACTCTCTGTCGGAGCACTGGTTATCGTCGCCGTCCCGGCACTGGAAATGAACCTCAAGCGGCCGACCGCCACCGACCTGCCCCGCTCGATCCCGATCCTGCGCACCTACGATCGTCTCGCCCAAGCGTTTCCGAGCAACAAGCTGGGAACCAGCCACCTCATCTCGATCCGCACTGATGTCGCCGACGGACCGGCGGTAGAGCGAGAACTCGCCAAGCTTTCCACGCGGATCAAGGGGGATAGCCGGTTCGCCCAAGATCGCCCCCCGACCGTGCGCAGGTCCGGCGACGGTACCGTCTTCCTGGCCACCGTCCACGTGGCGGGCGCCAGCGACAGCAGCGAGGCGACCCAGTCGCTGCGCCGGCTGCGCAGCGAACTGCTGCCGCAGACGGTCGGCACGGTCCCGGATACGCAGTGGGCGGTGGCCGGCCGTACCGCGAGCGATGCCGACTTCCGCGACCGAATGGCGGGGGCGCTGCCGCCGGTTGTCGCGTTCGTGTTCGGCATGACCTTCCTGGTCATGCTCGTCACGTTCCGGTCGCTGGTGGTGGCGTTGACCTCGATCCTGCTCAACACGATCTCCGTGGCCGCCTCGTACGGGCTGCTGGTACTGGTGTTTCAGCACAGCTGGGCGGAGGACCTGCTCGGGTTCACCTCCAACGGCGCGATCGTGTCGTGGCTGCCGCTGATGTTGTTCGTCATCCTCTTCGGGCTCTCGATGGACTACCACGTGTTCGTCGTGAGCCGCATCCGCGAGGCGGTTCAGCGCGGCGTACCGACCCGGCAGGCAATCGAGCAGGGCATCGTCTCGTCAGCGTCCACGGTCAGCAGCGCCGCGATCATCATGGTCGCCGTCTTCGGCATCTTCGCCACCCTGTCGATCGTCGAGTTCAAACAACTCGGCGTGGGGCTGGCCGCTGCGATCCTGATCGACGCCACCATCATCCGCGCGGTCGTCCTGCCGTCCCTCATGCGGCTGCTCGGCGAAGCGAACTGGTGGGCCCCGCGATTCCTCGCCGGCCGTCGTAAAACCGATGTCACACCGCGCGGCAGCGACGCCGACACGCAGGTCATCATGGCTGCCGGTGACCGGTAGCTAGGTTGGGTGGGCGGCGGGGCACGCGTGCTCGTGACCGGCCGCCATCGGTCCGAGACATCATGAGCTGTGGAGGGACGGCCAGGTGGCAGAACGCGCGACGCACGGCCGGCGGTCGTGGATGGGCGCCATGGTCCGGTGGAGCCGACCGGTGGCGGGCGTGGCGGTCGGCGTCCTCACCGCTGCGGCCGAGTTGCTGTTCCTGCTCCTCGCCGGGCTCGTCGTGATCGCGGTCTCGCCAGCGCCAGCTGCTCGCCGACGCATCGGCACCACCACCGTCCGGTACGCCCGGCGCTTCGGCGAGTGGGAGCGGCAACGCCTGGCCGTCACCGCCTCGGCACCAACCCCGCCACGGGTTCGGGCGAGCGGACCGCGTGTGCTCGGCTATCTCGCCGCCCGGCTCCTACCGGCGGTGCTCGGCGTGATCACCGCCGGCCTGCTCGTGGTCGGCGCGGTGCTTGCTGCCATCGTGGTGCGCTCCTTCGTGGCGGGCACCATGACCATGGCCGGCTTCCTGCTGCAGGGCCTCATCGGGGCAGCCCTGCTGGTCGTGAATCTGCAGGCGATAGCCAGCGTGGCCACGCTGGACCGGTGGCTGGCCCGCAGCCTGCTCGAATCCAACACGCGCCAGGCGTTGGAGCGGCGGATCAGCGAACTGGCCGTCAGCCGGGCCGGCGTCATCGCCGCGGTCGACGTGGAGCGCCAGCGCATCGAGCGCGACCTCCACGACGGGCTGCAGCAACACCTCGTCGCACTCGGCATGCTGCTCGGGCGGGCGCGACGCAGCCGCGACCCCGACAAGGCGCGCGAACTTCTCGTGCAGGCGCACGAGGACGTCCAGCGCGCCGTCGACGACCTGCGGGACGTTGCCTGGCGGGTTTACCCCTCCGCGCTCGACCACACCAGCCTGGACGAGGTGCTGAGCATGGTGGCGCAACGATCGGCGACGCCCGTCAAAATCAGCTACAACGTACCGGTCCGGCCCGCCCGACCGATCGAGACCGTGCTGTACTTCGTCGCCTGCGAAGCGATCACCAACGCCACCAAACACGCCCGAGCTACCCTGATCACCATCGAGATCGAGGCGCGGGGTACAAGAATCGAGATGCACGTGCGCGACGACGGCGTCGGCGGTGCCGACCCACACGGCAGCGGCCTACAGGGGCTCGCTCGCCGGGTCACCGCCCTCGACGGACAGTTCGACCTGCAGAGCCCAGCGGGCGGCCCCACGACAATCCGGGCGGAGCTGCCGTGCGTGTAGTGCTCGCCGAAGACTCCACCCTGCTGCGCGAAGGGCTGGCCCGCCTCCTCGCCGACGAGGGACACCAGGTGGTGGCCGCGGTCGCGGACGCCGACCAGCTCGTCACCGCCGTCGAACAGCACCACCCCGACGTCGTCATCACCGACGTCCGCATGCCGCCCACCAACACCGACGACGGACTGCGGGCCGCGCTGGAGATCCGCGGCCGCTGGCCCCACATCGCCATACTCGTTCTCTCCCAGTACGTCGAAAAACGCTACGCCGCCAAACTCCTCGCCGACCGGTCCGAAGGCGTCGGCTACGTCCTGAAGGACCGCGTCGCCCAGGTCGAAGACTTCCTCGACGCACTCGACCGCGTCGCCGCCGGTGCAACGGCGCTCGACCCCGAGGTCGTCCGGCAACTCGTGTCCGCCACCAGTCACACCGATCCGCTCAACCGCCTCACCCCTCGCGAGCGCGACGTGCTGCACCACATGGCCCAGGGACACACCAACGCCGCGATCGCCGAACGCCTACATGTGTCGCAGAGCGCGGTCGAGAAACACATCAACACCATCTTCGACAAGCTCGACCTGTCCCACGTGACCGGTTACAGCCGCCGGGTCTTGGCGATCCTGCACTACCTCGGCTCCTAGCCGCTCAGGATCGCCGGCCGATACCGAAAGGCCAGAAGTAGAGAGAGGTCGTGGCTTACCTGTAGCAGCGTAATGGCTTCCGAGCCGGCGTCGGCTTCTCGGCAGTTTCGAACGGCAGCCCAGCGGCATCGAGTCACGCTGCGTGACGTGCGGATCGCGGCATCCGCGGATAGGTCATTGCCATGACCATGCTCGCTGGGTGCGGCGCCATCGCTGGGGGGTGATGCCGTAGCGGTCGCGGAAGCGGCGGACGAGATAGGTGGCGTCGCGCAGGCCGGTTCGGGCGGCCACGGCGTCGAGCGACAGGTCAGTCTCGCGCAGCATTCGCCGGACCTCGGTCATGCGCCGTTCGGTGATCCATTCGAGCAGGGGGCGGCCGGTGCGCCGGCGGAGCACGGTCGTGAGGTGCCCCGGGGTGTAGCCGAGCGTGCGGGCGACATCGGCGGCGGAGACCGGTTCGCGGAACGTTGCCTCGATCTCGGCGAAGACCCGCTCGACGAGTGGGTCCGGCGTGGCTGGAGCGCTGGGTGCCAGTCGCGCGGCCGCGACCAGAAGCCGGGTGAGCAGTGCGGCGACGGCCTCGCGGGCGCCGAGACGGCCTGGGTCGGCGAGTTCCTCGGCCAGGTCCGCCAGCCACGCCGACCAGGTCGCCTGGTCGGGCTCTGCGATCCGACCGTGCCCCGCGCTGAAGGCGAACAGGGCGAGGAGGGGATGGTGTGCCCAGGCCAGTGGGGAGACCGAGGTCAGGGCGGGGACGGCGTCCGGTGTGAACGCGACCGACCACGCGCGGCCGCGGGCGAACTCGGCCGCGGCCGCGACGCCGATGACCTGCCCGGGCGATACAGCGTGGACCTCGCCAGCGCGCATCGGCCGTTCGGCGCCGTCGACGGTGAACGAGCCCATGCCCTTCTCGACATAGACCAGGACGAAGAAGTCGTGGGCGTGCCGGTGCTCCGGCGGGAGGCTGGGGTGGGCGGCTTCGGTGTCGAAGCGGGTCACTGAGACAGGAGGCAGGCCGGGGCGCTGCCGGTAGCGGTAGACCGGCGTCCCGTCGGGTCGTACCGTGCGCAGCCTCGACGGGACTCCCGGCGAGTCACTGACCGAAGAATGTCCCATGGTTCCCACGTTAAATCCTGCTTGGTAACCGCAGAATATCCAAGACTTGGAGGTGACGACACCGGGTCCGTCAGGGGCCAGCGAGGCAGACCCGCGACCGCGTGCACAGGAGGCATCCATGGCAGCTTCGACCCACGTCCGCATCCTCGACCAGCGAACTCCGCAGGAGCGGGACCGCCCGTTCCTGCCGGGCGCGGGAAAGACCTGGCTTCTCCCCTTCTACGACGCCTTCACCCGGGTGGCCGGCGTCCGCGCACTGCACGAACGTGCTGTCGAGCTCGCCGGCATCGAGCCCGGCCAGACGGTGGTCGACGTCGGCTGTGGCACGGGCAACCTGTCGTTCGCCGTGCTCGCGGCCCAGCCGAGCGCGCGGGTGACCGGCCTCGACCCCGACGCAGACGCCCTGCGCAGGGCAGCGCGCAAGGCGTGCCGCCGCAGCGTCGCTCTTACCCTCGTTCAGGGATATGCCGACCGGATCCCCGCCGAGGACGCCTCGCTCGACCATGTGGTCTCGTCGTTGGCCCTGCACCACGTCGATGACGACGGTCGGATCGGGTTCGCGCGCGACGCGCTGCGTGCTCTCCGGCCGGGAGGAAGGGTCACCGTCGTCGACTTCGGCGGCCCAGCATCCAACGTCGAGGACGCCGGGCACCCCACACACCGCCATGGCCACAGCCCTGTCCACGCCCTCTGGCACCTGACCCGGCTCATGCGTTCCCGGGTGGCGCACAGCCCGGTCGTGGCCCGTAACCACGGCGATGGCATCGTCACGCTCCTGGCCGACGCCGGGTTCGGCGACGCCCGGGAGGTCGCGCACGCCGACCACAGGTTCGGCCGGGTCACCTTCGTGCAGGCGACTCACCCCTTGAACTGAACCTGACGGGGTTGTCGACAGACCCCACCACGCCACGCAACGGCAACAGGCCCAACGCCGCAGGCCGGTGGCGCCACCAGCATCCGCTCATCTGCTACGTCCGGGCGCCGATCGCGCAGACGACTGTGACGCTGCGTAGGTCCGCTCTGCCACTATGAGCGTGCACCGGCTCTGCGCGTCGCTCCCTCATGCAGCCCATGAACTGGACCGACAGGTCCAACCTCGACCCGTACAGCAGGGACTGCAGGTCAAGCGCGCCACGGAGGCCAAGCGCCGCCGCGGCAGTATCTAAGGATCCCGCCGGTCAGCTTCCTGGCGGCGTTCTCGCACACGGTGGTTCACGCTACGAGCAGGCGGAGGCCGAGCTCTGCCGTGTCGAGGGCGACGATGTCGCGGTTGCGCTCGGCCCACCGGCCTGAGGAAAGATCTTCGCGGAGTGTGCTGACTGCGCGTTGCTCAGCCTGCGGTCCGACTCTGGTCCATACCGAAACCGCGCGGCGTACATGTTCGTCCAGGTACGCCTCAGGCCGGCGCCAGTATGCCTCGAAGAAGCCGTCAGCGCAGTCCCACGGGACGAGCACCGGCTCCGCGCGTCCTCCGATCGCGCGGGTCAGGTCGGCCAAGGACGGCCAGCCGACGAGGAGGTCTGCGAACTCAGGTAAGTAGTCGCGGGTGAGCCAGAACCGCTGACGCCAGCCGGTGTCAGCGGCGTCGTAGGTGAACACCACCACGCGGCGGGCCACACGCCGCATCTCACGCAGCCCGGCGACCGGGTCCGGCCAGTGATGGACGGTGCTGACCGCCATCGCGGCGTCAAAGGACTGGTCCTCGAACGGCAGACTCTCCGCCGCGGCGGCCACACACGGCGCCGCGCCCACGGGACGCTGCGCCCGCATGACCGCCGACGGCTCTACCGCCGTGACCTCGCGGTCGGGTGGTTCGTAGGAGCCGGTGCCAGCCCCGACGTTCAGCACCGTTCGTGCGTCCCCCAGCGCATCCCAGATGCGCGCGGCGATCCGTGGCTCGGTGCGCCGCGTCGCTGGGTAAGCGGATCCGATGGCGTCGTACAACTGCGCGCCGAACACTTTCAGTTGCTCCTCTGGCGTCGTCCTGATTCCCATTGCTCGTGCCTCCAGTTCCCTGTCTATGGCCGTCACCATGGCAGCAGCGCGGTCGCGCTGGTCCATCAGCAGGCCACGCAGCCGGCACAGGTGCGCGACTGCGTCGGTGGTCGGATCGTCAACCAGATCCGCGATCTCCCGCAATCCGAAGCCGAGCCGCCGGTAGGCGAGCACCTCCCGGAGTCGCTCTACATCGCCTGCGGAGTAGGCCCGGTGCCCAGCCGCAGTCCGCGTGGACGGCTCCAGGAGGCCGATCTCGTCATAGTGATGCAGTGTGCGGACGCTGACGCCAGCCAACTCCGCCACACGCCCCACGGTCAGGTGCTCCTCCACGCCACCGACTATGTGGCATGACGCCGCGTGAGGAGCAAGCGATTGCTGCTGTCTTGATCGAGTTTCCGCTCATGAATTGCCGCCGGCATGATCGGCGACAATGGCGGCATGTCTGTGCACGGCGCCTGGTGGGACGCGCTGAGCCCGCAGGTACGGGACCGGATCGACGAGTTCCTGTGTGCGCGTCGGCTGATCGCGGCTGTCGTCCTCCTGCGTCGGGAAGGCGGACTGGAGCCGCCGCCCGATCTGTGCCAGGCGCAGGATCTGCTGATCGAGCGCCGCGCTGAACTGGACCGGCGGGGCCTCGTCGAGGCGGAGCCAGTGCCACCGACGACGGCGAAGCTGATCGAAAAGGCGGCCGCCATCACCGCACCGGTCGTCGCCGTCGAAGCACTGTGGGACGGTGACACGCATGGCTGGTCCGTCGACCTGGTCGCGATCGTGCGGCGGCCGGGCCGGCACCACGACCGCTTCGACGAGGTGCCGCTGACGGTGCTGCGGCACAGCGGTGACATCCGCCTGTTCAACGACCAGGTGCCGCCCTGGCCGGAGGCGCGGCAGGCGACCGAGCAGGGGCAGGCCGTCGCCCAGCATGTCGGTGTCCCGTTCCACTTCGCTAGCCCGGAAGCGCCGGGCATCGATCTTGCACGCTGGTGGGACACGCAGCCCACCTAGCCGGTGAAGCACCCGTGGCCATCGGCAGGGTTCCGCCACACCGGCGCGACGGTGCGCGCACATCGGCACGATCGCGCACCGATTCCGCAGATCGGGTCGCCAGAGCAACGCACGGAGCGTGACGATCGCGGGCGCGCCGCAGCGCAATCAATGCGTCGGATCAGGAAGACGCTGCCGGGTCAGGCAGGCCCGCGACGAGGAGCGTCACGACTTCCTCCGCTGCGTTGGCCTCCGCCAGCGCCGATCGAGTCGCGACCGCACTTGAAGAGAGCCCTGGTTCGTTCAGTGGCGGAATCCTCGCGATGCTTTCGGCATCGCGGAGTTCCCTGGCTAGAAGATCATGGCGGCGGGATCGCGGCACCACCGATGGTTCGACCACATCGCGCGCCTGTCACGGAGCGCGGCGCCCGGTCGGCGGCCAGATGCGTGTGTGGGACTATTCGTAGCCGGTGCCGGCGGCAATGATCCCCGCGAACAAGGGCGACATGACGCCCGCAGGCGCTGAGCGGCGGGGTCCCGTGAGAAATTCTTTTGGCATAGCGTCGGATCCGGGGCGAGTCGTTCGTAGAACAGGTGAGGCGGCCGGAGAGGGCCGCCGGGACAAGGGAGTCGTGGGATGACCCGGTACTTGATCTCGTTCAATGACGGCGCGATGGACCACATCCCCGACGAGGAGTGGGCTGACGTGGGCAAGGCCTCGCACGCGGTGGTCCAGGAGGCCGTGAACGCCGACGTGTGGGTGTTCGGCGCCGGACTCGAACGCCAGAGGGCGAGCGTCGTGGCCACGGACGGGACGGTCACCGACGGCCCTTACCCAGAGACCAAGGAAGTCATTGGCGGGTTCTCGGTCGTCGACGTGGCCTCACGCGAGGAGGCGCTGGCCTGGGCTGCCAAGATTGCCGCCGGTTGCCGCTGTGCGCAAGAGGTCCGGGAACTCATGCCCGACCCCGAACAAGACGCGATGCTCCGCCAGTCTGAAAGGCGAGGGTGACATCCCGACAACTCGACAAGACCAGCGGGCAGATGGTGATCCGCGCGGCCCTGGACACGCTCGAAGCCGCAGCCGTCGTCACCCCCAGCACCTCCAAGACCAGTCGGAGGGACCGGTCGAAGACCAGCCCCACCCGGCACAAGCCACCACGCCCGCGCCCACGCGACGTAGGGCACCCTCCCCGCCCGGCCCCACAACCAAGCGGGCAAGCGTCCGGAGAGACATGCACCAACGAACCGGAGGCTGCCCCGCGCAGCCCACCGACAGCGTGACCACGACCAGCACACCCACCGCCACCGGCCACCAGCCACGAGGAGCCGCACTGGGCGCAGGATTCCACCTGAACGCCCACGCGAGCCCACCACGATGGGAAACGATCCCGGAAACCGCATCCGACACAGGATCGCAAAGCTGATCAGGGAAGCTGTGCGCCATGGAAGGAATGGCGTGGCTCTTGCTGTGCCCGTGCTCGTTCTTTGTGTTGCTGGTCTTCGCCGCGACCGTGATCCTGTGGTTTCAGACCAAGCCGGGCAGCCGGTAGCTGAGTCGGCCGACGGGAATCGCTGGCGCTCGAACCTGGGCGCCTCCAGCCCGACTCGGAGCCAGTTCTTCGGCAGGTTCAGATGTCGCCGGCACAGTCGCTCCGCAACCGTACGCTCGGATCGCGGCTACTTAGGGTGCACCAGATAGGAACGACCAGTCGTTCGCCAGCTGGTTGGCATGTCAGGGAATTACCGAGCTTCACGGGTCAGGGTCTGGTCAAGAAGGATTCTGCGGGTGGCATCAGGGCGGTAATAGCCATCCGATCACGGCGAGGAACCTCTCGACCAGACCTTGGGGATGCTGCATGCGTTGCTCTCCGGATCCTGATGTGCACCCGGACCACCTCCACGCCGCGTCGCGTCGATGATCGGAGACACTTTCACCGTGCGAAACGACCTCGACCAGATCGAAGCAGCGTTCGTCGGCACGCCACTGGCCGGCCTTCCGATCGGACACGGCCCGTCGGGTACCATCCTCGTCGCCGACATCGACCCCAATCGCCTGCACGAGGCCTGGCAGGCTGCCGACGCATTGGTGCCGGCCATTGGACGGCGGCCCGTCATGGTCACCGACGACTTCGACGACACGCGGAGGATCCGGCCCGAGCCCGAGCCAGGCCCGCCGGAGTCGGAGCTGCGCGCATTCGCCCAGGCCGCCGAGTCTTCCGAACCCTGGCTGACCTACCGCCACTACAGCGAGGACGACGAGGTCGACGAGGACGAGGTCGAGTACTACGCGCGTGGCATTGCCGGCGTCGACCTGGCGGCCTTGGTGTCAGATGTGGCGCTGCCGACTCCGCGCCCGGCGCTGGAGCGGGCGCTGTACGACCGGCTGCTCGCCGACGCTGACCTGCACGCCCGGGTGCTTAGCAGAGTGCGGTTCGTGACGCAGACCGATTACTGGTACACGCCCAACAGCGTCCTACTCATGTTGCTGCCCACCAGCGACGTCCGCAGCTCGGGGTACTGGGTGGACTTCTTCGGTGCGCCCACCCGGGAGTATCAGCGGAGGCTCGCCGAGGTGTTGGCGCAGTGGCGTCACCGGTGGGACGCCCGCCTGGTCGCGTCGTGGGGCACCATGCTGCAGTTCCAGGTGGGTCGTCGCCCGGCACCGGGTGACGAGGCATGGACCGCGGCCGGCCAGCTCAAGGCGCTCGCTTCGAACCTCGACCTGAGCCGGTGGGAGGTCGCCGTTGCCTTGCCCGCCGGTGACGCGTGGTTCGTGCACAACCGGCCCTGAGAAACTCGACCAGACCGTGACCCGCCGAGCTCGGCCGTCGCCTGCGGACTGAGCCGCTCCTTGAGGTTGTGGCCCTAGCTCGACCGAGCGGCCCCTCATCGGCACGGGCGGTCGGCTGACTTGTCAGTCTCGCAGGTGCGGCCCCTGACGCCCGCTCGGCGGCAAGAGCAGATGTTCAACAGATGGAGCGAGCGAGGCAAGCCGGTGGCCGCGTGAGCGACCGGCGCGAAGAGGACGTTCAGTACCCACGTCTGACGAAGCATTCGATCGACGAGCTTCCACGGCGTCGCGCACAGCCTACGGATGGGGGGTGGTCACGCCGCGCGGGGTGGGGGTTGTCGGGCCGTACCATCTGCCCGTGTTCTCCCTCCGACGGCGCGTGGTCGCCGGGTTCTTCGCCGGGGCCTTCGTTGTGGTCGACGCGGTGGTGTGCGCCCTGTTGGTTACGGAGTCGTTGACGCGTGCGTTCATCGTCGTCGGCCTAGCATGCCTGTCGCTGTGGGTTCACATCGTCTTGCACGAGTGCGGGCATCTCATCATCGCGTTGCTGTTGCGTTTGCCGGTTGTCGCGGTTCGTATCGCGCCCTTTACTGGTTGGCGCAGTGCCGTGTTGGTGCGGCCGGTGCCGTCGGCGACTGCGTTGCCGCTGCGGATGGTGTTGTTGCACCTGGGTGGTCCGATGACGAATCTGGTCACCGCGGGGGTGCTCGGTGCCGCAGCGACGAGGACGGGCACCACGTCGGATACGGCGCTGATGCGTGTCGCGCTAGTCGCTGCGGCACTTGTTGCGGCCCTGCTCGGGGTGGTCAACCTCATCCCCGGGTTAGACCCCCACAGCGACGCCAGCAACATTCGTCGCTGGCTGTTGGCCCCGACGGCCGCCCGCGCCGCGCTATGGGCCGGCTACCTCGCGAAGGAGGTGAGCAGGACGGCGCGGACGATTGCAGGCGGGAAGGGTGACGACGATCGTCTCGCAGATCCTCCTCGCGACCAAGACCACCCGCGACGTGCCCCCGCTGCCTTCCGTCAGCGCCGGATCATGGGACCCGCGCAGCCGGCGGCAGATCTTGTCGCCGACGCCGCTCAGGAAGAAGCCAGAATGCTCAACCACAACTACATCGGCACAGAGCACATTCTGCTCGGCCTCATGCACGAGGGCGAGGGTGTGGCCGCCAAGGCGCTACAGGGCCTCGGCATCTCTCTCGAGTGTGTCCGCCAGCAGGTTGATGAGATCAGTGGCCAGGGCCAGCAGGCGCCGAGCGGGCCCATCCCCCTCACCCCACGCGCCAAGAAGGTCCTCGAGCTGTCGCTGCGTGAGGCGCAGCAGCTCGGCCACAACCACATCGGCACCGAGCACATCCTGTTGGGCCTGATCCGCGAGGGCGAAGGCGTCGCGACTCAGTTGCTGGTCAAACTCGGTGCCGACCTCGATCGGGCACGGCAGCAGATCGTCCAGCTCCTGTCTGCCCCGTGATCCTGTGGGATTCGAAGTTGAAGGCGCCGTCGACAGCCGAAGTAGCCGCGATTGTGTCCCTACCTCAACGTGGCCATGAGAGTGCCCGGTGCCGGGCCCTCGACGCAGCGGAGCGGAGCACCCGGATGCCGGGCGACGTCGAGGGAGGAAGGAAGGACTCAGCGGGCGGGTACCGGCTCGGACGACGGCCGCCACCCTCGCCTGATCAGCCCGTAGACCCGTCAGAGACCTCGCCGTTCACGACGCAGTCTTCCCGCAACGTCGCTCGGGGAAAAAGCGTTGATGAGCCTCGACCCGACCGGCGCCGGCCGTCGGCGGCGGACGATGCGCTGGAACGGTCCTCTGAACGCGTTTCAGATCGCCTTCGAAGGCCGGCTCGCCCCGGCCAACCGCTGACCACCTCAACAACCAAGATCAGCCGTTAACTTGACACTCTCGAAACCGGCCTACAGCTACCTTGCGAGAGCCCTGGGGTAGGGCCTGCACCACTGCTGGGGTAGAGCCTGCGCCACCGGCAATCTTCACGCTCACCGGCTGTCATCTGGACAGACCGCTTCATAGGGTCGCAGGAAAGTCATCGAACATGATTCCTGTCCGTTCCGGAGGTAGTCACGTGAATTTCTCCATCGAAGACCCGCCCGTCGGAAAGCGAGCGTCGTCCGGGACGCTCCCCCGGATCGTCGACGTCGACGCGTTGCGCGCCGTGGCGCTGCTCCTCATCCTGATCGTCAACATCGCCTTCTTCGCCTCCGGCTATTCCTTCCAGCTCGTTCCGGATCCCGCGCACGACTCGTGGGGTGACCAGGCGGTCCGATGGCTAGTCGAGCTGCTCCTCACGATGAAGGCGTACCTGCTCTTCTCCTTTCTGTTCGGCTACAGCTTCACGCTCCAGCTCGATTCCGCCGCGCGGCGCGGCATCGACCTCGCCCCACGGTTCCTGCGACGGCTGGCCGGGCTCCTCGTGTTCGGCATCCTGCACGCGGTACTGCTGTTCCAGGGCGACATCCTGACCACGTACGCATTGCTCGGTCTGGTCCTGCTCGCCATGCGGGGAGTCAGCGTCAGGACCGCGGTGCGCGCCGCCGTACTGCTGACCGGCGGGATCGGCTTCGTCCTCGCGCTCGCCGCCACGGGCGGGACCCAGCTGGTCACTGATCCGGCGACCGCACTCGCGGCGGGGCAGCGGTCCACCGAGGCACTACAGGGCGGGATCGGCTCGGTGATCACCGAGCACGTACGCCAGCTGCCGACGATGTTCGGCACGCTCCTCGTGCAGGGGCCGCTCGCCCTCTCGGCCTTCCTCTTCGGTTACGCGGCCGGGCGGCGCCGGCTACTCACCGACGTCGTCGGGAACCGGCAGCTCCTGCGCCGGGTGCAGCAGCTGGGCTATCCGGTCGGCCTGGCCGGTGCGGTGATCTTCGCATCGGGCGGGGGTACCGCCAACCTGACCGGGCTGACGGCGGGCGTGCTCACCGCGCCGCTGCTCGCCGCTGCGTACGCCGCCACCCTGCTCCAGTTCTTCCAGACCGACCGGGGGCGGCGGGTCGTCGCCGTACTCGCGCCGGCCGGACGGATGTCCCTGTCGAACTACCTGGGTCAGTCGGTGCTCTGCGTGCTGGTCTTCACCGGTGTCGGACTGGGCCTCGCCGGTGCCGTCGCACCCCCGGTCGTCGTACTCATCGCGGTCGCGATCTACTGTGTGCAGCTCGCCGCCAGCGCGGCGTGGATGGCCCGGTTCCGGTACGGACCGTTGGAGTGGCTGTTGCGGGCCTGGACCGAGCAGCGGTGGCCACGGCTGCGGGCCTCGGACCCGGCATGACGGGTTCCGGTGGGGCGGATTGCCGCCGGGCCGCACCCAACCGGGCCAGTACCGCATCGGGAAGTCCGCAGCCCACTCGGCAATCTCGGTGGCCGTGCTCTGCCCGGCGGCCACGGCCGCGGCCGCGATCGCCAGCAGGCCCGGTAGCGGATGGATCCGTCCCTGTGGGTCTCGCGGCGCCCGCGCCAACGCCCGCAACAGGCCCGGCGCCTCCCGTTCCACCTGATCCGACACGCCACCCAAGCGTGCGGACAACTCATCGATCAACGGTGATGCTTCCACGAGCGCGGTCCTTCGCCCTGATCATTCAGCCTAGACACCTGGCCGCGCTCTTCCCCGTAACCCCCGGAACCGGCTCGGACGACGGCCGCCACTCTCGCCTGATCAGCCCGTAGACCCACGAGTCAGAGACCTCGCCGTTCACGACGCAGTCTTCGCGCAACGTCCCTTCACGCACGAACCCGAGCTTCTCCAGCACACGGGCAGATGCCACGTTGCGTGTATCGGTTTCAGCCTGAACGCGATTCAGGTCCAGCGTCTCGAATGCCCACCGCAGCAAAGCGCGCGCGGCCTCCGTCGCGTAGCCGTGGCCCCACGCTGCATCGTCGAAGCAGTAGCCCAGCGATGCGCTGCGGTAGTCCGGATTCCACCGGGTCAGACTGCACCAGCCGATGAACGCCCCGTCGGAGACACGATCCACGGCCAGCCGCGCCCCGGTGCCCCCCTCTGCCATCTGCCGGCAAGCCGTGATGAACCGCTCGGCGCGCACACGTTCGCTCCACGGTGGCGCGTCCCAGTAGCGCAGCACGTAGGCGCTGCTGTGCAGCGCGAAGAGGTCGTTCGCATCCGCGTCGTCGAAGGGACGCAGTCGAAGGCGAGGGGTGTGCAGCGTGGGAGTGGGCAGCGACACGGGCGTCATGGTTCCTCCTGTGATTGATGCCCGATCAACCAGACATCTGGTGCCGGCCACACGCAATGGGTTTTCTCGGCGGGGCGGGCGGAACGACGTGCTCGCTCTTCGGCAGTTCAGGGTGCCCGCTCGACCCAGTGGTCAGTTACGGACCGTGACCTCCTTTGATCGATCAGGACGCCGGAGCAGCTCCGGATGCCTGGTCTTGGAGCACGTCGGCTCAGTCCTACCGACAAGTCCCTCGCGAGTCTCGTCGCGGCGACATCCGACCGGCACAGGACCGACTTGGTACGGTCTGGCGGTGCAGTGGGCGGCCTTCTGGCGCATCGTCGAAGGTGCCCGGGCAGATGGGGGCAGTGACACCGAACGCGTCGCCCAGGTGCTCCTCCGTCGCCTTCGCGCCTTGGCGCCGAACGAGATTGAACAGTTTGAGGAGCTCTGGTTCCAGGCACAGGACGAGCTCTACCGCTGGCCAATCCATGACGCCGCGACACTGCTGCTGGGCCCCTTCGACGATGATGACTTCCTCGCCGTCCAGGACTGGATCGTGTCGCACGGGCGGCACACCATGCAGCGTGTCCTGGACGACCCTGACAGCCTTGTCGAGTTGGCGCCCGACCGGCACAACGCTCGGATCGACTGGTTCTGCGGCCTCCCGATCGAGGCGCACATCGCTGCAACCGGGGCGCCCTTCGCAATCGATGGGCCCTCCGGACCCGACGCGCCCGGCGGCACTCCGGCCGACCTCACCGACGAGAGCCGCACGAGGCAGCAGTTCCCCAGACTCACGGCCTACCTCGACAACAATCCGTGGATCGAGCGCCCGTGGGAACACGCAGCCAGCTGATCACCGCACTCCTCTGCGGCAGGTGCGGATGTCTGATTGTGATTGGTTGACCGGGTCGGGCGGGCTTCGCTCGAGGTGTTCTCAGCGGTGCGCGAAGGTCCGTAGGCGGGCCCTAAACTTGCGGGTCGTGACGACACCCCTCAGTCCGGTCGAGGTGGCCTTCGCGCTGTTGCGGGAGGGCCGGATGGGCGACGCGGAGAACCTCATGACGCGCGAGCTGCAGACCGCCACGGACAAACACGGTCACGGCAGCCCGGAATGGGCGTCGGCCCAGTGCGACCTCGGCAATGTGCTGCTCAACGCCGATCAACGCGACCGCGCGATCGAGTGCTACCGCCGCGCCGTTTCCGCGACGCCGCGGGATCACGAGTCCCGCAAGGACCAGTTGACCTACCGACTCAATCTGGGCCTGGCGCTGCGCATGGCCGGACGACTCGACGAGGCCGAGACGGAGTTACGCCAGGGTGTTCAGGAGCGGCTCGCCTTCTACGGTCGCGAGCATGCCGGGTACGCGTTCGGCCTCGAACCGCTGGCGGACCTGCTGCGGCAGCGCGGTGACGTGACGGGTGCCCGGCAGGTCTTCGAGGAGGCGGTGGCCAACCTGTGGCGCAACGGGCACGAGCGGGTGGCCTCCGCGTTGGCGCTGCGAGCAGCGATTGTGCACGCCGGTGGCACCCGCGAGCCGCTGTTCGTGGGCCTGCACCAACTGCCGGACGAGGTCGTCGAGCAGGTCGGGCGAGTCGTCACCCAGATGCTGGACCACGGCGATCCGGCATCCAAGCCCCTGCTCACCTCCCTGGTTACCGCATTGGAGGAGCGGCTCGGCATTGACCACCAGGCGACGCTGAACGCCTTGTCCGCGCTGGCGAACCTCGGCCGTGATCTCGGTGACCAGGCGGGGCGGGTTGATGCGATCGAGCGCGTGCTCGCTTCGTACGACCGCCAGGGCCGGCAGGAGGAGGCGCTGATGGCAGCGCTCGGCTTGGCGATGGCCCAGGACGAAGCCGGCGATGCCGAGGCGGCGCTGCGCACGTACGCGTCGGCGTACGCGAGGGCGGAGCGCATCGGTCGCCCGGAGCTGCGGAGTCAGGTGCTGCGCAACTGGGGTCTCGCGTTGAAGGAGGCCGGCCAGGTGGGCCCGGCGGAGCAACGGCTGACCGAGGCAGTGAACCAGGCGCGCCGGGGCGCAGACCATGACACGGTCGGGCGGGCCTGCATCGCCCTCGGTCTGTTCCTTCAGCATGAGGCACGGCTGTCGGAGGCCCGCACGGTCCTTGAGGAGGGCCTGACCGTCATGGATCCCGTACACCCGGACGCGATCATCGGCCGCAGCCACCTCGGTGCGGTCCTGGATGGCCGCACCTGCGGGTGCGGCGACATGGCGGGCACGATCGCCGACGCGTTCCGCGAGTTCGTCATCACCAGACTTCCCGCTGACCTGCTCGACCGCCTCGATGTGACGATCGTCGAGGGCGACTTCAAGATCGACGTCGGTCTGCGGCGAGAACCGACCGAGTCTGAGCTCGAGCGGCTCAACGACGTCTTCCAGACCGCTCACGCGGAATTCCGCCGCCGGATCAGCGAGCCCCGCTACGCCGGCTGACCGCCGACTTTGTCACTGGCCGTGACGCCCGATCGGCCAGATCCGTGCAACTTCTTGTGTGGTTGCTGCGTCAGCTGCGATTGCTGTCTTGCTCGGCGGTTTCGCTCGTCGTGGTGCCGTATGCGGGCTGCAGGCCGTTGGCGGCCGGTCAGGTCGGCGTGGATCGGAGGGCGTCCGCGACCGGGCGCCGGGTGGCGGCCAGGGCGGGGATGGCGGTGAGTGCGGCGACGGCGAGCAGGACCGTGAGTGCCACGGCGAGCATCCAGGAGGCGGGGGCGTACTGCTGGTCGCCTGGACTGGCGACCAGATACAGCCCGATGCCGGCCGGGAGCCCGAGGGCGACGCCGGGTATCGCGGGAAGAAGCTGCGCTACCGCCATGCCCGCGGTTACCTGTGCGGGTGTGGCGCCGAGCGTGCGGGCGACGGCCAGGGGGTGGCGGGCGTCGAGGACCGCGGTCCAGGTGCTCACGATGGCGTTGATGAGGGCGAGGACGCACAGCACCACGATGACGAGGAACATGGCCTCGAGGGTTCGCGTGCTCTGGGGGTTGGCCAGCTTGGATTCGCCGAGCTTGACCCGCGGGTCCTGCGCCAGGCCCATGAGCAAGGCGGCGAGCCCGGTCGTGGTGATCAGGGTGTTCACCATGACGAGGCGGGCGCGGCGGGGGCGGCGGGCGTTGATGCGTACCCCGATCAGCAGGGCGGTGGGCATTCGGCGGGACAGCCAGACGCGCCACCCGCGGCGGCGCGGTGGTGTGGCGGCGTCGGCCAGCGCGTGGACGGTGTCGGTGGTGGCGGCGCGTAGCACGGGTGCCAGCGTCGCCGCGGCGGCGATGGCGAGGGCGAGGACGGTGGCGGCGAGCACGGTGCGTAGCGCGGGCGGGTGGGTGCTGGTGGAGCCGAGGAGTCCGGCGCCGGGGTTGGTCAGTTCGGGTGCGGCGAGCCAGCCGGCGGTCAGGCCGGCGCCGGCGGCGGCGAGCCCGATGACGAGGTATTCGGCGAGGTGGACGGCGGCGATCATGGCTGGTCCGGCGCCGACGGCCTTGAGTAGTCCTACCCGGCGGCGTTCATCGACGACGCGGCCGGCGACGATGTTGGCGACGCTGGCCACCGCGAGGGCGGTGAGCAGCCAGCTGCCGACCAGCAGGGCCAGGCGTGCCTGTTTGACGAGCTTGCCGTCCGTGTCGGCGATCCCTGTCCAGCTGGTGTATTCGATCCCGCCTTCGCGCTTGTGGGTGAATGAGGTGCTGGCCCGCGGGTCCGCGTATCTCAGGTTCAGGGTGTATGACAGCGGCCGCGTGCCGGCCAGCGCGCCGATCTGGCTACTGTCGGCCCAGACCAGGCCGGCGCTTTCGGTCAGGGGGCTGCCCGCATCGATGCGCCAGTCGGCGCGCGGGTAGACGGCTCTGGCGGCGGTGACCGCGGTCCCGACCACCCGCAGGGGGTGGCCGTTGATGTCGACGGTGTCGCCGATGTGCACGCCGAGGGCGTTGGCGAAGGTGGGCTCGATGACCACGCCGCCGGGGCGTACCCAGGTGCCGGCGGTCACCGCGGGCCGGTCGAGCGCCGCTGGGGAGTTGTCCCGGCCCTGGACGACCGCGGGCACGGTCGTGCCGTGTGCGGTCAGCGTCAGATAGGCGATCGGGTACGGTCCGCTGTGTGCGGTGACACCGGGCGCGGTGGCCAGCGGTGCGAGGGCGGCCAGAGCCTCCGGGCCCGTCGCTCCCGGCATCGCCACCACGTCGGGGCCCGCGGTGGCGGCCCGGGTCCGCTCGTACGGCTGGGCGAGAGCATTGTCCAGGGCGAGGCCGAGGGTCAGCGTGCCGGTCGCGGCGCTGATGGCGAGCAGCAGCAGTACGGTCTCGGTGCGCCGCCGGCGCAGGTCCCGCAGCAGCAGCCGGCACACGAGTAGCAGACGCCCGGCCATGTCAGCGCCGCCCGCCGTAGACCGTGCCCGTGCCGGAGGTGGTGGTGCCGGTGAGGCGGTTGTCGTCGGCGAACGACCCGTCCCGCATGGAGATCACCCGGTCGGCGACTGCGGCGATGCGCGCGTCGTGGGTGACCACCACCAGAGTCTGGCCCGCGAGACGCAGCTCCTCGAACAGCCGCAGCACCTCCACGGTGGCGGCGCTGTCCAGGTTCCCGGTGGGCTCGTCGGCCAACACGACCAGCGGCTCGTTGCTCAACGCGCGGGCGATCGCGACCCGCTGCCGCTGCCCGCCGGACAATGCCGAGGGCAGGTGCCTGGCGCGGTCGGCGAGCCCGACCCGGTCCAACAGATGCAGGGCACGTTGCCGGGCCCGGCGGGGAGACTGCCCGGCCAGCAACGCGGCCAGCTCGACGTTCTCGACGGCGGTGAGCTCGTCCATGAGGTGGAACGACTGGAAGACGTAGCCGATGTGATGCCGCCGCAGCCGGGCCAAGCCGCGCTCGCTCATGGTGTCGATCCGGTGCTCGGCCAGCCAGATCTCGCCGTCTGTAGGGCGTTGCAGCCCGCCGAGCAGGTGCAACAGGGTCGACTTGCCGCAGCCGCTGGGACCCATGATCGCCAGAGTCTGCCCCGCGGGCACCTCCAGGTCGATCTCGTCGACCGCGCGCACCAGGGCGCTCCCCCAGCCGTACCGCCTGCTTACCCCTCGTGCCTTCAGCAGCGCCGATGTCATGCTGCACCACCGGGCATGGCCTCGCGGCCCTCGCTTCGCTCGGTGCGCTCGCTCACGGGTTCGCCGTCCCTGCGGTCCGGTCGCGTTCGGTCCACATGCGTTCGCACGCCTCCAGCCACTCCAGGTCGGCCCGCAGCCGCAGCACGACCCCTTCCAACAACAGCCCGACGACCGGATCCACCGACCGCTCCAACGCAGCCCGCTGGGCATCCCGCAGCCGACGCAGCACCTCACGCCGCTGCGCGTCGACCAGAGCCACCGGATCGGCCAGCCGGGCGGCAGCGGCGGCCACCAGCTTGAGGTGGAACTCGGTGAGGTCGGGCCTCGGCCAGCTCACCTCGGTCAGCCAGGCGGCGACCCGCTGCTGCCCGGCCGGGGTCAACGCGTAGACCCGGCGGTCGGGCCGGTCCGGCAATCCCTCGGCGTGCTGCGAGGTCACCAGCCCCGCCTTGGCCAGCCGGGCCAGCGTCACGTAGATCTGCCCGGCGTTCATCGCCTCGCCGAGCGGGCCGAGCGCGCCACGCAAACGGCTGCGCAGGTCGTACCCGTACGCCGGCTCCTTCGCCAGCATGGCCAGCACCACGTCCTGCACCCAACACACCCTCCGTAGATCGACAATAGATAACCGCTAGCCATAGCAATGTCAAGTCGAAGGGTGCAGCAGACAGAGTCTGCTGCCTACTGGGTGGCGTTCAGCGCGGATGAGGTAGAGCGAGGTCTGGGGTTGGCCGGCTCCATGCCCGCCCCGCGTCGTCCGCCCTGGCCAGGCCTACCGTCCATACGGGTCTGTCACGGCTCCTCAAGAGATGCTCAAGTCCGGTTCGCGTGACCGCTCAACGGCATTGAGCGCGCATACGCTCGCCTCCAGTCCAGCCGGCCCGCGTATCCGACCCAGCCGGCTCGTGCGTCTTGGACCCGGTGGAGGTTGCGGTCACGGATCAGTCCAGTCGGTGGGCGACGTCGAAGCCCGAAAGCCGTCTGGGCGCCGAGCGAGCATGAGTCGTTCTAGCCGGAAGGGACAACGCCAAGATGGCCCGTACAACTGGTGCGCCATCAGCGCCACGACGGTGCAGGGTGGAATCCATCCGGCGTCCACCACTTCAGCCAGGCGGATTGGGGGACGTGGTGGTGTCGAGATCTCCCGGCTCACCTGGTTCGACTGCCGCAGACGCCGTCCGAGTGACTCCCGTGCACCTGGCGCTGTCGGAAGGTGTTGCGGTGCTGGCGGGGCTCGTCGGTGAACTGCCAGTCGCCGCGGCGAACGCGCAATCGCTGAACGCGAAGCTCGATGCCGCGAGCGCGCAGTTATCCGAGACAACGTGATGCGGGACCGAATCAGCTTCGTGCGTTCATCAACCAGTTGACGGCGTTCGAGCGGGCCGGAAGCCTCTCCACCGAGCAGGCGCGGCCCGGTGTCGAATACGCAGAGCCGGTGATCCGCAGCGCTGAACAGCAGGCCGGCCAGTGACACCGAACCAAACGTTCATCAATGAAGGGAAGGACATGACTCACTCTCGAAGAGCCCTCGGCTGCGTCCTGCTGGCAGGTCTGCTGGTGGGCACAAGCCCCGGCTCGATGGCAATCGCCGATACGGGCAGCATGGATCGATCGCTAGGCATCCAATCCACCGTGTCCCTGCCGTCGCAGGCGCAGGGCAACCCGCCGCCGTGGTCGGGTAAGGCGTTCCGTCAGGGCGTCGTGGCGGTGGCCAACCCCTACGCCGCCGAAGCCGGCGCGCAGATCCTCGAAGACGGTGGCAACGCGGTGGACGCCGCGGTGGCGATCGCCTACGCGCTGAACGTGGTGGAGCCGCAATCGGCCGGCATCGGCGGCGGCGGCTTCATGATGATCCACCAGGCGGAGACCGGCGAGACGGTCGCCATCGACTCCCGCGAGCGCGCGCCGGCCGGTGCGACACCCGACATGTTCGTGGGCGTGCCGAACCCTTCGCTGCAGGGCGTGGCCGTCGGCGTGCCGGGAATGGTGCGCGGCACCGAAATGGCGCTGGAGCGCTACGGCAACCTGTCGCTCGCTCGCACCCTGCAGCCGGCCATCAAGCTCGCCGACGGCGGCTTCGCCGCCACCCCGCGCTATTCGGAAGCCAGCTGCAGCAGCCGCGCGCGAAACTCGCCGGAGACCGAAGCGTACTTCTGCCCAGGCGGCGCACCCCCGGCGGTCGGCTCGCTGGTGCAGAACAAGCCCCTTGCCGAAACCTTCCGCCTGATCGCCACCAACGGCGGCGACTGCTTCTACCTGTACATGCCGGAGAAGGGCTGCGACATCGCCAAGGGCATCGTCGAGGGCCAGAAGTTCAACCGGCCGCAAGCGCCCAACGGCAAGGGCGGCAGCATGACCTTCGCCGACCTGGAGAACTACCAGGCGACGCTGCGCACACCCGTGGAGAGCACGTATCGCGGCTACAAGATCCGGGCGATGTCGTCACCGTCGTCAGGCGGCTTGACCGTGACCCAGATGCTGAAGATGCTCGAGCGCCTTCCGATCGGGGATGAAAGCCAGGGCTTCGGCTTCGGCTCCACGAAGACCGTGAACGTGATGGCCGATGCGATGCGGCTCGCGTTCGCCGACCGGTCGGTATGGATGGGCGACAGCGACTTCGTGCCGGAGCCGAACCGGGGGCTGCTGCACCCGAACTACGTCGCGCTCCGCGGGGCCGCGATCGTGCCGGGCGCGCGGATCACGCCGAACCCGTCGCCGGGAGACCCGCGTCCGTTCGAGAACCCGGACGTAGAAGCCGGCACGTTGATCCCGACGGCCGAACCGGTCACCGGGCCCGGCGAGACGACCACGCACTTCTCAGTGATCGACAAGTGGGGCAACCTGGTGTCCTACACCAATACGATCGAGTCGGGGCACGGCATCGGCGTGTTCGCCGGCTACCGGGACACCGGTGCCTCGTTCCGCAACTTCGGATTCCTGCTCAACAACGAGCTGACCGACTTCAACCTGACACCGACAGTCAACCCCTACACTGGTGGGCCCGGGTTCAACGACGTGCAGCCGGGCAAGCGCCCACGCAGCAGCATGACGCCGACCCTGATCCTCACGCCCGACGGCAAGCCGCTGGTTGCCTTCGGCTCGCCCGGGGGCTCCACGATCATCAACTCGGTGTTCAACGTCGCGCTCAATCTCATCGACCACAAGATGACGATCCAGGAAGCAATCGATGCGCCTCGCGTGTCGGTGACCAGCGCGGCAAGTTCGGTCTCGCTCGAGAACGGATTCCCTCAGGACACCGTTGACGGTCTGCGCACACTCGGCTACACGGTCAGCACCGGCGCCGACATCGGTTCGGTGCAGGCAGTAGTAGTCGATCCGAAGACCGGCAAGCAGTACGGCGGCGCCGACTCCCGCCGCGAAGGCACAGTGATCGGCTTGCCAAGACCGCAGTCGTCCTGAACCAAGGCCCGGCGCGGAGCCCAAGTATGACGTGGTCTTCCAACAGATCACCTTCAGAAAGGGGCTCCGCGTCGGGCGGGGCGAAACCGCTCGAGGTCCTTGCAACAGGCCCCACGCCCCCCGGGACACGCACCAACGGACCGGAAGCTGCCCCGCGCAGCCCACCGACACCAGAGCGTGAACACGATCAGCACACCCACCACCGCCGGCCACCGCCGCGCCGACGAACCGTCGCCGCCGGCAGGCGCCACGAGGAGCCGCACTGGGCGCAGGATTCCACCTCCACGCCCACGCAACCCCACCACGGTGGAACACGATCCCGGAAACTCAATCCGACTCAGGATCGCTAAGCTGATCAGGGACGCTGGAGCCGGGAACAAAGAATTGTCGGAGCTGCCGTAGACGTAGCCGAGCAGGAAGCCCTGGTCCGAGCGCTCCAGTGGGATCGGATCATGAGGGCGTCGGCATCGCGTGCGGATGCCCTTTTGGGCTCGCCTGTGAGCGCTACATCGTCGGGCATGATGTCGTCGTGTCAGACGCGGGGACGGTCACAGCCACAGCGGAGCAACCGGTACGGCGATACGGCTGGATCGGCGTACTGGCGGCCTGGCTCGGGGTGGCGTTGGCCGAACTGGTAAACCTGCCGAACGCCTCACTGCTACTGTTCGTCATTCCCCCGTTCGAGCTCTTGGTATGGCTGACCGCCCTCGCGTTGACGGTGCGACTTACGTGCCGCGCGCCCGCTGGCGCTCCGGCGGCGCTCGCCACCGCGGTGCTGCTCGTCGTGATCTGCGCTTGGTTCACCAACTGGGGGCTGTTCCATCCCAGGTCGTACTGGGCGTCGCACCGGTGGGCGTTCAACGCGGTGGCCGACGGTGTCCGGGAGGGGCGGCTCGGAACCTCCGGCGAGTACTACGGCCAACTCCTGCCGCTGCACCTTCGGGACCTGGCCACCAACGGCCGGGCAGCGGTCGTCGGCCGTCAGGACGGCAAGCCGGTGGTGTTTCTGCCCCAGTGGCTCGGTATCCCCGACGACGCTGGCGGATACGTCTACCTCGACGCCCGGCCCCGACCGGACCTGGTCGTCGACCTCTTCGGCGAGCCCGCCCGGGTTACCGGCGGAAAGAACCTCGGCGACGGCTGGTGGTACGTCCTTCCGGGGGACTGACAACACAGCGCCGAGCGCACCGAACTCGGCATCACCCCGAAGAAGACCCGCCCCTATCGGCCCCAAACCAACGCCCCGCCCGCCTGGCTGCATCACTACAATCACCACCGGCCCCACACCGCAACATGCGGCAAACCGCCCATCACCAGGTTGACCAACGTCCCTGGGCAGATCGTGGTGGCGAGGCGGCGGAGCGGGTCAGCCGGTTGCGGAGTCGCCATTCGGGATCGGTGCCTCGGCCGCGACGTCCTCGTTGGGTGAGGGTGGTTCGGTCGCGGACCTCGGTAACGGCCCGGTTGGCCAGTTGCACGACGTGGAAGTGGTCGACCACCAGCACCGCGTGTGGCAGCGTCTGCCGGGATCGCTGACGACCGGCGTCCCGGAAAAGTTCTTTTAGAAACCCGGGAGGCGGTGTCGGATCGGGGCGGTGGTGTTCGTAGCAGGGGTGAGGCCGCCCACGAGGGGCGGCGCCAAGGTAAGGAACCGCGATCATGAAGCTGACGACCATGACCCAGGTCACCATCGATGGAGTGATGCAGGGAAACGGCGGCGCGTCGGATGAGGACCGCAGGAACGGATTCGAGCGCGGCGGATGGGCCCTGGGCAAGGGCGACAACGAGACCCACGCGTTCATCAACCAGACCTACCAGCGCGCCGACGCGTTCCTGCTCGGCCGGCGGACCTACGAGCTGTTCGCCAGCTCGTGGGGGTCCGGGACGGAACAGGATGTCCCTGGCTGGGAGCCCGTCATGCGGGCGCTGAACACCCGGCCCAAGTACGTGGCATCGAGCACACTCGCCGATCCGGCGTGGTCGGGCACCACCGTCCTGTCCGACGACCTGGCGACCGCCATCGCAGACCTGAAGGCCAAGCCGGGAGGTGAGCTGCAGGTGCACGGCAGTGGCACCCTGATCCGGTGGCTGCTGGAGAACAATCTGGTCGACGAGATGACTCTGATTGTCGTACCCGTGGTTCTCGGCCAAGGCGCGCGGTTGTTCCCGGACGCCGGCCCGGATCTTGCGCTCGACCTGGTCGAGTCACGCGTCGACTCAAAGGGCGTAACGATCCAGGTCTACCGGCCTGCCGGGCGCCCGTCGTACGCCACGGCTTGAAGTCCCTGACCGGTACACCACACTGCCTTCACACCACAGGAGATGATCTTCAGATGCAGTACCTGATTTCCGTGATCGACGACGGCACCGGCCCGGCCACCCCGAAGGAGGACGCTGCCATCGACGCGTTCAACGACCGGCTCCAGGCCGAGGGGCACTGGGTCTTCGCCGGCGGCCTCGCCTCGCCCAACACGGCCACCGTCATCGACAACCGCGACGGGCAGGCGCTGTTCACCGACGGGCCCTTCCTGGAGTCCAAGGAGTACCTCGCCGGCTTCTGGATCATCGAGGCACCCGACCTGGACATGGCGCTCAAGCTCGCCGCTGAGGGGTCGAATGCCTGCAACCGGAAGATCGAGGTGCGGCCGTTCCTGTCCGCGTGATCGACGTCCGCGAGGCGATCAGCCGGGCCCACCACGAGGAGTGGGCCCGGGTGGTCGCCGCCCTGACCAAGCGCTTCGGTGACCTCGACATCGCCGAGGAATCGGCCGCCGAGGCGTTCGCTACCGCCGTCGAGCGATGGCCGGCCGACGGCATACCCCCCAATCCCGGCGCCTGGCTGACCACCACCGCCAACCGCAAGGCCATCGACCGGATCCGGCGCGAGAACAAGCGCGACGACAAGCAGAAGGAGGCTCAATTGGTGTACAACGACGACCCGCCCGAGCCTCTCGGCGCCATCGACGACGACCGGCTCCGGCTGATCTTCACCTGCTGTCACCCGGCGCTGGCGATGGAAGCCCGCGTGGCGTTGACGCTGCGCATGGTCGGCGGTCTGACCGTGCCCGAGATCGCCCGCGCCTTCCTGGTGGCCGAGAGTGCCATGGGGCAGCGGATCACCCGCGCGAAGGCCAAGATCAAAGCGGCTCGCATCCCCTATCGTGTGCCGTCCGCCGAGGATCTCCCAGCCCGGGTCTCCGGCGTGCTCGCCGTCCTCTACCTCGTGTTCAACGAGGGCTACCTGGCCAGCGGCCCCGACACCGATCCCCTACGTCACGACCTGACCGCCGAGGCGATCCGGCTCACCCGCCTGATCCGTGTCCTCCTGCCGGACGACGGCGAGGTGGCCGGGCTGCTGGCGCTGATGCTCCTCATCGAGGCCCGCCGCCCCGCCCGGATCTCGGCCAGCGGCGAGCTGGTCGCCCTCGACGAGCAGGACCGCGGGGCCTGGGACAAGGCGCTGATCGCCGAGGGCCACCGGCTGGTCCGCGAGCGCCTCGCCGCTGCCGCCGCCGGGGTCGCTCCGGGCAGCTACCAGATCCTCGCCGCGATCAACGCCGTACACACCTCCGCCCGCGACATGCGCGACACCGACTGGTCGCAGGTCCTCGCCCTCTACGACCAGCTCGTCCGCCTCGACCCCTCCCCGATCATCACCCTCAACCGGGCCATCGCAGTCGCCGAGCTCGACGGCCCGCAGGTGGCACTGGCGGCCGTCGACCGGCTTGAGCACAAGCTGGCCGACTACCACGCCTACCACGCCACCCGCGCCGACCTGCTGCGCCGGCTGGGCCGCAGCCAGGAGTCACGCGCGGCCTACGACAAAGCCATCGACCTGGCCGGCAACACCGCCGAGACCGCCTACCTGACGCGCCGCCGCGACCAGTTGGGGTAGCCGGGATCCCGATCGAAAGCCCGCCCAGCGGCGGCCGAACCCGGGGTGCCCTGCCGACGCATTCCGCAACCTATCGCGCCAGCGACGGGCCTCTCGCTTCGTCCGAGCCTCGAACGCCAGGTCGCGACTACACATTTCGCGACGCCGAGCGCGCGGACGACCGCCCGGGTAACGGCCATCAGATCGGCCCAATACCCGCATCAGGTCGTTCAGCTTCTGACGGTCGGCACCGCACTGTCATCGGCAGTTCAGGTTGCCGGCATGGGTGTAGCCGGCGGCCACCGCTCGTTCCAGCGCGGTAGACAGATCCGGGGCGTGGTCGGCGAGCACGGTCAGCCCGTCGTGCAAGTAGCGGTACGCGGTGGGCACCCGTTGTCCCAGGCGAGTTGGGCCAGCCGGATCCCGTCGACGAACCACCGCAGCACCAGGACACCCTGCTTGAAGACGCCCGGAGCGCGGGTCCCCCTGCGGGTGCCGAGCCGTTCGCGGTGCTCGCGCAAGAGTTGGGCGAGAGTCTCGGCGGTCTCCCGGCCGACGGCGAGTGTTGCGGTGCAGGTGATATTGGTCGACGCGTGAAGCCCCTGGGCTCCGGAACGTGATCTTCGCAGACCTGTCGGACGGGCGGCCTGGCCAATACTCTGAGCCCCGTCCGCACTATCTGGGAGAGTCATGACAAGTAGGTTCACCGAGTTGACCGTTGACTGCCACGATCCGGAGAGACTCGCGGCCTTCTGGTGCGAGGTCCTGGACTTCAAGGTGATCGACCGGAGCGAGGGCAAGGTCGAGATCGGCTCGTGGGTGCCGACCGTCGAGGATGTTCGGGCCCGTCAGATGCCGCCCACCCTGCTGTTCGTCCAGGTACCTGAGGGCAAGACGGTGAAGAACCGGCTTCACCTCGACGTCAGCCCAATCGACGGCAGCACCGAGGACGAGGTGACCAGGTTACTCGGCCTCGGCGCCACCAGGACGGATGTGGGCCAGGGCTCAGACCGAAACTGGGTGGTCATGGCAGACCCCGAGGGCAACGAGTTCGACGTCCTACGCACCCTGGCACCGCAGACTTAGGCCACGAGCGGCACCCGCACCCCGTCACACACCGCAACCGTCACGTTGCCGAGAAGACCTCAGTGCGTCGTGATGGAGCCGTCGGCTTGACCTCAAGCAAGGTTGATGTTTGAGGATCGCGCCATGTGCGATGACAAGAAGTCAGCACCTAGGGTCGCGGTGATTGGCACGGGGGCCATCGGTAGTGCGCTTGTACATCGACTGCTGGGAGGCGGGTACGACGTTACGGTGTGGAACCGTACCGAAAGTCGTGCAACCGATCTGGTGGCCGCGGGAGCGCTACCAGCGCGGTCCGTCCGGGAGGCGGTGTCATCCAGCACCCTCGTCTTCCTGACCCTCAAGGACTACGCAGCGGTAGAGCAGTGCCTCACCCAGCTCGACATGGACCTGTCCGGGCAGACGATTGTCGGAATGTACACGGGTACCGCCAACGAAGCGCGGCTGGCCGCCCAACGGGTCGCCACCCTGGGCGCGCACTACATCGACGCGGGGATTCAGGCCTCGCCCGAGATGATCGGCACCGATGCCGCAACGATCTTGTATAGCGGCTCTCGGCACGCGTTCGAGCAACACAAGACCTCCCTCGGCCTGCTGAGCAGGCCCCGCTTTGTCGGAGAAACGCCGGAGGCAGCTGCGGTCTGGGACCTTGCTCTCTTCGGGGTGTGGTACGACGCCCAACTCGGTCTGCTACGTGCCCTTGATGCAGCGCATGAGGCCGGCATCGACGTGGTGGAGTTCTCCCACACGGCGGGTACCCAGCTCGGCCACGTGGTCACTGGAATGTCCGCCGCCGTCTGGGAAATGCAACAGGCCGCCTACCCCCCAGGCCCCGCAGACCTCACCGAGCACCTTACGGTCGTCCGCCACCTCATCGAACTGCGGTCCGGCCGACGTCTCGGCGATGGCGGACTACCAGAGGTAGCGGCGAGAATCGAAGCGCTCATCGCAGACGGCCGCGGAGACGAGGGCTTAACCGCAACGGTCGGATAGCGTTCGACCAGCCGACACCCGCTCATCGGCACCTCCGCGCGTCGCCACCCGTCGGCCGGCCACACACCACGTGCGCGATCTGCGGCGCGGGTTTCGAGGTGGCCGAGCGCGACCAGGACGAGCGCTCAGTGCGCGGCGAGTTGTTCCAGGGCTTGCCGTACCTCTGTGCCAACGCGGTCCAGGTTCCATCGGGCGATCTCGGGCAGCGGATGATCCTTCCGCAGCCGGCGGACCACCTCGAGTCCGACCAGGTAGCCGCAGCGCTTGGGCAGGTCGCCGGCCAGCGGCGAGTCCCGCATGAGGAAGTATGGCGCATGCCGCGCGGGGTCGATCCCGTCGAGGTCATTCCCGATCCGCTCCAAGATCTCCGACCACCGCCACCGGCACTCGTCAAGCCATGCCCGATAACCCGGACGGCCGAACCAGAGATACTCCTCGTCCGCGCGCCCGGGTGCCGTCTCCACCGAGACCTGAGTGGCCAGCCCCTCGGTGAGCAGACAGCTCGCCAGCCCGTGCGGCGGCCAATCGCGAATCCCGGCGAGCCGGTCGTGCACCACATGCGCCACCTCGTGAAGAACGAGCAGGCGGTCGTCGTCGGCCACGCCCAGCTGCTCTACCGCGAGGAACAAGGCGTACCGACCGTCGAGGGCGTCGGCCCAGCCATTGGCCCGCTGCAACCCCACCAGCACGATGCAGTCAACCGGGCCGCCCTCCCCCGTCCAACCAAGAAGTTCCGCGACCGCCGCGACCCCGATCGGCAGGAGCGCGCGCACCGCTGCGGAGCGGGCCATGAGGTCAGTGGTGTCCTCGTGCAGCCGGCCCAGAATGGCGGCGAGGTCGTCAGGACGTGACCACTCCCCCTCCCGGTCCAGCTCTCTGAAGATCCGCGGGTGACGGTCAAGGTAGCGAGACCGCCAAAGCCCCGGCCAACGCGTACGGTCCAACGTCCCGCAGTCATCGGCGTACGCCTGAAAATCCGGCACCAGATCTCGTATTCGCAGCAGCTCGGACGACATGCGCCGATACTGCCCGCTGCCCTTCCCAACCGCCGCCCCCGCCGAACGCGGCAAGGATAGGCGCGCGGGTAACGCCGCTACGCAGCGAGCGACCCGACGGTAGGTACGGCTGGGTGATGTGCGCGCCGAGGGACGCCGCGCCTTGTCGGCGGCAGATCAGTGCGGCCCCGTCGGATGCGCCCCTTGCTGCGGACAACCATGGCCGTGAGCGCGCTGATAGCGTTGCCTCTCCACGGGGGAGAAGCGTGACATCGACGAGTTTCCGCATCGACGGAGCCCTGCAGGTGCGGCGGCTGGGGTTCGGTGCCATGCATCTGCCGACCGAGGCAGGTGCTGCTCGCGAGTCGTCAATAGCGGTGGTCCGGCGTGCCGTCGAGCTGGGCGTCACGCTGATCGACACTGCCTACCTGTATGGCGGTGGAGCTAATGAGGAACTCCTCGCCGAGGCCCTGTACCCCTATCCGGATGGGCTGCTCATCACAACCAAGGTCGGCGTCGCACGATCAGGTCCTGCGAGCGAGTGGAAACTGGACGGGCGGCCAGATGTCCTACGCGCGCAAGTCGAGCAGGCGTTGCGCCGACTGCGCGTCGAACGGATCGAGCTGCTTCAGCTGCACCGCATCGACCCGGAGACGCCACTCGCTGAGCAGCTCGGCACCCTGAAGGACCTGAGGACTGAAGGCAAGATTGGTCGGATCGGATTGTCAGAGGTCACCGTCACCGAGCTCGACCAGGCACGTCAGATCATTGATGTGGCGAGCGTGCAGAACCGATACAACGTGCTCGACCGCGAGCATGAGGCCGTCCTCAAGGCCTGCGAGTGGGCCGGCATCGCGTTTATGCCGTGGCGGCCTGTCGCGGCAGGTGCATCAGGAACGACGGCGGCAATCGCCGCGGTGGCGTCCGAGCTCGGTGCCACCTCCACCCAGATCGCGCTCGCCTGGCTCCTCAGCCATTCGCCGGTGATGCTTCCGATTCCTGGTACCGCCCGAGTGAGGCATCTCGAGGAGAACCTCGCCGCCGAGGGGCTTCGCCTGACCCCCGCCCAACGCACCGTCTTGGACGGGCTACACCAGCCGGTATAGGGCTCGTCGCACTGGCCGTCTGCTACGGTCGCCGCCATGGCTGCCGTATGGCGGATCGCGAACTATCACCGGGCCGAGGCGCCGGTGACCGAGCCGGTCACCAAGTTCGGCGGTCAGCCCGTCTGGCTTGCCGGACCGCAGTGGCCGGTCAGCCAGGGCTGGGACACCCCGATGCGGTTTGTCTGCCAGATCGCATTGGAGCCCGAGCTCGCCGGAGCCGGCCCTGGGCGGCTGGCCTACGTGTTCCTCACCCATGGCGACCACGGCAGCGAGGTGGAGGACTTCGACCCGGACGTCATCTTCCCCGACGGCGGCGAGAACGCCGTCATCATCCAGCCCGGCGGCGTCTTCGACGGGCCGACCAGCCCACTGACCAACGGCCCAACCCTCTACCACGACGATGGATCGCCAGCGGAGTACACCGTCGAACTGATCCGCGGCGAGGACTCCGAGCACCTACCGTACGACGCCTATACGGCGCTGCCACCACACGAACGGGACCACTACTTCCAGGCACTGGACCAGGACAAGATCGGCGGGACGGCACTGCTGCTCAACGAGCACGACTGGCCCAAGAGCGGGCCGTGGCGGCCCCTGCTGCGCCTCGAGACGAACTGGAAGCCGTTCCACCTCAACCTCGGTGCCGCACCGGTGGCGTTCGCGTTCATCTCCACCGACGGCCGGCACGGGTGCTTCCTCGTCCAAGACTCGTAGCCAATCCTGCCCGCACGCCAGTCGCCAGCGGCGAGCACACGGCGCCCTGCCGGCGCACGTCTCGCGGCAGATCAGGATGTCTGCGGTGGTCGGCGGTGACGGCAAGGCCCAAAGTCGGGTCGGCACCTGCACTGCTGGCATGATCGTGGCCATGTGGTTGGAGACGCGGTGACGGCTACGTCAACTCCTGCAGTGGTGCCGGCACACGGCTCGCTGGCGATCTATCCCGGTACGTTCGATCCGTTCACCCCGGGGCACCGCGACCTCGTGGCCCGCGCCCGGGTGATGTTCGACCAGGTCATCGTGTTGCTGGCCGTGAACGCCGACAAGCAACCAACCGCCGAGGCCACTGTCAGGGCCGCACGCGTGCGCGACGCCATCCCGGCAGCCTGGGGCAACGTCGAGGTGGACACCTGGACCGGCCTGACCACCGCCTACTGCCTGCGCCGCGGCGCCACGGTCATCGTCCGCGGCCTACGTACAGCCGCGGACCTTCGCCACGAGTACCAGCTCGCCGCGATGAACGAGCAACTCGGCATTCAGACCGTCTGGTTGCCGACCCGTCCGCAGCTGGCCGCCACCTCGTCCACGGTCGCACGCGCATACCGCTCCGCACAGTCGGCCCGTCCGTCCCTGAACGCTGGAGAGTGACGCCCAGGGGTACCGGAACGGTGGCAACGCCTCGAGGTGGGATGCACTCTTCTCGACAGTTCAGGATGCCCGCTCGACTCAGTGGCCAGCTATCGACCGTGACCGCTCTTGATTGGTCAGCACACACGGACTGCGGCAGTTGCGGATGACCTGGCTGTGGGAGGTGTGGCAATCAGCCGTGGCTGTCTCCCCGTGATCGGCGGAAGTAGGAGACCGTGGTCACGACGAGCAGCACTGCGCCAACGAAGAAATAGGTGTTGATCCCAAGGCCGGCCCAGAGCTCAGCCGTGGAGATGTCTTCCGCCCCCACAAAGCCGCCTCGGCGGATGCCGGTTGCCATCAGCAGGTTTTCGACCATCCCGGGAACCCCTCGCACGACGAGTAGCGCGCTGCCAAACCACAGCGGCGTGAGGAGCACCCCCCGAGGGACACGTCGTCCCCATGGCCGGACGGTGGCTACAACAACAGCCGCCCCGACGGCCGACATGAGGATGAGAGCCATGTTGAAGATCACGTACGCCCTTCGGCCCCAAGGTCCGTCGCCGGTCGGATCGTCACCGGGGAGGAACATCGCTACCACGTGGGACACGACGAAGAGGATCAGCCACGCGAACGTGCCGTACGCCCAACGAGGGCTGCCGTGAACTCTCACATCACCAAGATCGTCGCCAAGGCGCCGTGACGCCTCCCATCCCGAGGGGATTCATCTCCCTCACTAGAGGGAGGCTCGAATTCTGGGGCACACCCAAAATGGCACGACCGCGACCAGCCCGAACCCCTCCCAGTCGCCAGGGATTACGCTGCGGCGCGGGCGATGACGCTCGTCGGTGCTTGAGGAAGGGCAGCATCTGGTTCGCTTCGTCGTTGACGGCTTGCTGTTCGGAGGCCGTGAGAGGCCGAAATGGGACGAGTCGTATGTCGTCTCCGGTGAACGACCAGGTTCCACGGGCGAAGCCGTCGATGAGGATGGTGGGGTGTACCAGGGCCCGGCCGGGCATGATCTGCTTGCGGTCTTCGTCGCTGATGATGCGGGTGCGGTCGGCGTGGCCCAGCAGGGCGTTGTCGTACGCGGGTAGCAGTCGCACGGGCGCTGGGATGTGCGGGTCAGGTAGGTGCGTGTCGGGCAGGTCGAGCAGGGTCTGGCCGTCGGGCCCGGTGTAGTGGCGTAGTTCGACGCCCATGTTCGCGACGACTTGGTTGAGCCGGTTAGCCCGCTCCATGCCTGGACGTCGGCCACCGTGGCGGGTCCGAAGGCGGCGAGGTAGCGGCGGATCAGTTCGTGGATCGCCGTGGGTTCGATGGTGTCGGCCGCAAGGGCGGTGACGGTGATGGAAGATCGGTTGCCCCAGCTGCCCCAGGATGCGGTGGTGGGATCGTGGATGAGCGGGGTGCGTAGTTCGAATTCGCCGGCGAGGATCCGGCCGTCGCGGCCCGGGTGGCGGGCGGCGACGCGTCGAGCGAGTTCTTTACGGGCGAGCGGTCCGTCGGCCAGCAGCGCACGTCCGTCGGCCACCAGCGTCTCGGTGGGCAGTCGGTTACGGTTGCGCCGGAAGTACGGCGAGTTGGCGGTGCGGTCGAGGACGGGTTGCAGGAGTGGCCGCAGCCGACGGAAATCGCCGGCTGCGGCGATGTGCTGGGTGCTGCGCAGGAGGCTGGAGCGTACGACCTGCCCGTCGGCCAGCAGGGTGGTCAGGTCGGTGTGGGTGAACCCGCGGATCCGGCTCCGCAGCCCGAGGTAGGGCCAGTTCGGTTCCTGTGCCTGCAGGGCGACCAGACGCCGGATCACGCTAAGCGGCGCCTGGTCGGTGCGTTCCAGGAGGAATTGGCGCTGCAGCAGTGCCCGGTTGAGGGCGCGATGCGACAGCGGCGTCATGCCAGCCGCACCGAGACGTTGCCGCGGTAGTCGCCTCGCAACAGCGACAGGAAGGCGTCGGGTACGGCGTCGATGCCGGCCTGGACGATCGTCTGCGGGAAGACGAAGCTGTCCCGGTCGAGCCAGGCCCTGAAGTGGGTGTGCCATGCGGCGATCTGGTCGGGCGTGTGGTAGCAGGAGAATGGCAGCAGCTCGATCCCCTTGGCTGCGGCGGCAGTCTGGTCGGGTTCGGGGAATCGCTGGGCTGCCGCACTCAGTTGGGTGGACAGCGATCCGCACAACGCGAACCGCGCTCCCGGCGAGGCGGCCTCGAGCGCGGCCTTGTAGAGCGTGCCCCCGACGGTGTCGAAGAAGACCGTGATTCCCTCGGGTGCCAGTTCCTTCAGTGCTGCGACCGGGTCCTGGTGGTAGTCGAATGCGGCGTCGATACCGAGCTCGTGGACTAATCCGCCTTGGCTTGGCTGCCCGCGCTGCCGATGACCTTCGAGGCGCCCAGATTGCGGGCGATCTGGGCGGCCAGTGAGCCGACGCCGCCGGCCGCGCCGGACACGAACACGACATCGCCACGGCCGACCTTGGCCACGTCTGCCATGCCGTAGTACGCGGTCGGTCCCTGGCCGAGGTGGTAACTCGGATCCGGATAGGCGTCGTGGTCCAGCTTGACATACGAGGCGGCCGGCCCGGCGGAATGCGTACTCCAGCCGCTCATCGACTGGACCAGGTCGCCCTCCCGCAGATCCGGGCTGGCCGACCGTAGGACAGTGCCGATGGCCATGACTCCGATGCGCTGGCCCGGCTGCCAGGCCGGGATCGGCAGGTGGCAGTCGGAGCGCATGAGCTCGAGGTATGTGGCGGCCAGCCCGAGGTAGTCGGTGCGGACGAGGACCTCGCCGTCGATCTCGGTGTCGACAACGGTGAAGTGCGAGCCGGTGGCTCCGTACGCATTCGCGCCCTTAGGACGTACCCGTGTTGCATAAGTTTGGTGATCGCCGATGTAGGCCATAGATAGGCGTCACATAGGCTCCCAGAGGAGGCCCCTCATGCCTCGAACCACCCCCGTCCTGCTCGCCGGCGTCCTTGCCGCCGCGCTCGTCGCGCCGGTCGCGCCGGCGCAGGCGAGCAACCCGCTCGCCCCGATATCCAGTTCCCTGGCGCGGACGCTGACGACAGCCTCCGGCACGATTCCGGTGTTTGTGCACGGTACGAGCATCGGCGCGGCCCGGCAGGCGGCCGCCGACACCGGCCTCACACTCATCACCACCTGGAACAAGATCGGCGTCGCGGTTGCGCGCGGCACCGCCGAGCAGATCGCGGCCGTTCGCGGTCATGCCGGTGTCACGTACGTCGAAGGTGACCAGCCGCTGCGGCCATACCTGTCGACCTCGAACGTCGCCACCCGAGGCGAGCAGGCGCGCGCTGAGCTGCGCGACGGACAGGGACGGCCGGTCGGCGGCCGTGGCGTGTCGGCGGCGATCATCGACACGGGCGTGGACGGCACGCACCCGTTCTTCCGCAACGCGGACGGTTCCAGCGCAGTGAAGCTCAATCTGAAGAACATCTGCGGCCCGCTCACCGATCTGGGTCTGCCGCTCCCGCTGCCCAACGACTCGTGCTTCCTCGACCTGACCGCGGCCAACGACACCGACACGCTGTCGGCCGGCGGGCACGGCACGCACGTCGCGGGGATCGTCGCCGGGCGGAACACGACGCTCACCGACGGCACCCGGCTGCACGGCGCTGCCCCTGACGCCACGCTGATCAGCCTGTCGGTCGGCGCGGGGCTGAGCATCTTCGGTGCGGACAGCGCGCTGAACTGGGTGCTCGAGCATCACCTGAATCCGTGCGCGGGCTGCCCGCCGATCAAGGTGAGCAACAACTCGTACGGCCCCGGTGGCGGTGGGGCGTTCGATCCGAACTCGGCGACCACCAAGTTGCAACGGGCGTTGGCCGCCGAGGGTGTCGTCACCGTCTGGGCGGCCGGCAACGACGGCCCGGACAACAGTGCCACCAACCCTCCGGGGCAGGACCCCACTCCGGGAATCATCATGGTCGCCTCCTACGACGACCACGGCACCGGCACCCGCGACGGTAGCGTGTCGACGTTCTCCAGCCGCGGGGCGGCGGGGCACCCGGAGACCTACCCGGACGTCTCGGCACCCGGATCGAACATCACCTCGGCCTGCCGGCCGTACCTGGTGATCTGCTCGACCGGTCTGGACCCGCGCAACGGCCCCGGGCTCCTGGATCTCGGCACGTTCAACACGATCAGCGGTACCTCGATGGCAACCCCGCATGTCGTGGGCATCGTCACCCAGCTGTTCCAGGTCGCACCGGACGCGACCCCGGCCCAGGTCGAGGACGCGCTCAAGGCCACGGCGTACAAGTTCACGGACGGCGCGGCGTACCAGGCCGTCGGGCCTTACACCACCGCAGTCGACAAGGGAACCGGTCTCGTCGACGTGTACGCCGCGGCGGTACGGCTGGGCGCGACACCTGCCTGACGGCCGATCAGCTCAATGGCGCAGTAGCAGTTCAGCCGGCACCGTCACCGACAACAAACAGCGCCACGGAGGGCACGATCACCGGCTGGCAACATGCCGCGATGCCCGTGTTTGCTCTGGCACAGCTCACGATCCACGACCAGGACCGCTACGAAACGTACGCCGCGGCGTTCTCGAAGTAGTCCCGGGGACGACTCCTCGCCGCCGACGAGGCGCCGGAGCGCCCTGACAACAGGAAAAGGTCATCCCGATGGCGTTCGAGGACAGGCAACACTTCGAGCGCTGGGCCTGCTCCCCTGGAATAGCGGGGAGCCTTCCGGGGACCGGGCGTCCGCGACGGACAGCCCGGTCCTCCGGGTCAGGGCGGCGGGCTGACCTCTCACCGAACGACGCGTCAGCACCTGCCCACCATCGGCGGGGTGCACGCTTCATCGCCACCGTGGTCCTGGTATCAGGCGCGCCGAGGGGCGCTGCCTTGGTTCAGCCGCGTGGACCGCCTTCACCTCGCTTCGGCGAGGCCCATCCGTGACTGCAGGGCGGACGCGAGCCGGACGCTCACGCCGGGCCGTCGGCGTGGGCGAGGGCCGATGGGGTCAGCCGGCCGACGATGGCCGGGGCCTCGTGGACGAGGCCGTCGTTCTCCACCGCCTCGACCATGAAACGGGCGTAGTCCACGCGACGGGTCAGGTTGCTCGCGAGGACAGGGTCACCCACGTGCCGGCTCCACACCGGCAGGCCCTGGCTCTCGCCCTCCTCCAGGTCGCTGCCACGCACGACCGTCCAACTGGTGTCACTGGCGAAGATTCTGCGGCACGCCTCCACCTGGTCGTCCACGTCCACGACACGGGCAAGCTTCGCCAGCCGCCCGAACACGGCCGCGTACATCTTGAACTTCCGGGTGTACACGTCCTTCCCGTCGCGGGTGATGTGCCAGCCGCAGGAGAAGATCAAACGGGCGCCTGGAGGGCCGTGGTCGAGCACAGCCTGGGCCGTACCGGAGGCATACTGGTTCACCCCCCACGGCACCAGCACCGTGAGTACGGCGTCACATCCGTTCACCGCCCGTGCGATGACCGTATGGTCGTCGGTCGCTCCGGGGATCACCCTGATCCGTCCCTCGAACTCAGCGAGCTTGTTTACGCTCTGCTCCCGGCACACGCCCACGATCTCGTACCCGCGGTCCAACGCGTGCTGCAACATGTAGCGCCCGAGCTTCCCGGACGCGCCGACAATGCACACCCTCTTGCCGGTGCCCGGCTTCCTGACCCCGTCCAAACCGACCGATTCCACGACCCTCTCCTCAGCTCGCCACCGCCGCTATCCTTACGCCGTAAGGTACAACCTTGCGGTGTAAGGTTGTCAAGCCGTTCAATCCGCTTAGACAGGAGGACCTCGTGGCCACGGAGCCAGCCGACACGCCTCGCCGCCCCCCACTCAGCAAGGAGATGGTGCTTCGCGAAGCGGTCGCGCTGGCGGACGAGGCCGGCACCGGTGCGCCGAGCATGCGCAGGCTCGCCGAGCGGCTCGGCGTCGAGGCCATGTCGCTCTACCACCACTTCCGCAACAAGGACATGATCCTCGACGGCATGATCGACCTCGTCTTCGGCGAGATCGAGCTCCCGTCGGACGTCGACTGGCGAACCGCGATGCGACGGCGGGCAGTCTCGATGCGCGGCACACTGATCCGCCACCCGTGGGCGATAAGCCTGATGGACTCGCGGACAAACCCGGGCCACGCGACGCTGCGCCACCACAACGCGGTCATCGGCTGTCTACGGTCAGGAGGCTTCTCGATCGCTGGTGCGGCACACGCGTTCTCCGTGCTGGACAGCTACATCTACGGGTGCACGCTCCAGGAGCTCAGCCTGCCCTTCAAATCATCTGTCGACCTCGAGGACGTGGCGGGCTCGATCCTGAAACAGCTGCCCCGCGACGAGTACCCGCACCTCACCGAGATGATCCTCGACCGCGCCCTGAAACCTGGTTACGCGTACACCGAGGAGTTCGACATCGGACTCGACCTGATCCTCGACGGACTGCAGCGACAGCGCGAAAGCTGGCTGTAACCTGCCAGCAAACGAACCGGGGCGAGGCCGACCACGGCTCCCATGGACCCGGATGACGAGGACCACGACAACGACGGCCCGAAAGCCTGACAGATCGCCGACGGTGCGACGGTCGGCGGACGTCAGCGGCCGGGGGCCCGCTCCCCCGGCCGGACCAGACCCGTCTCGTACGCGAGCTGAACATCGTCAGACCCTGCCGCGCGGCCACACACACTCGGCGTTCAGGATGCCCGATCGACTCAGAGGCCAGCTACGGACCGTGACCGCTCTTGATCGGTCAGCACCATGGACTGCGGCAGATGTGCGCACTCGGCGCCAATAACCCCACTCCTCGAACGGGTTCTCAGACCGCTCGAACTTCGGCGAGCCGCCTGACCGCGTACTCGTCGTCCCAGCAGACGGCGGCTTCCCATGCGGCCGACGCTTGCCCGGCGATGTCGAGCGCGCCGTCGTCGAGCCCGGCGGCGTTGCCGGGCAACACGAGGTCGAGGTCGGGGACGTCAACGTGCGACTCGTCCCAGTCGATCAGCGCGACCTGACTCGCGGTCATGCGGACATTGCCAGGGTTGTTGGGGTTGCCGTGAACGACGCATGTCTGACGTCCGGTGAGCCGCGCCCACGCCGCTCGACATCGAGTAACGCTCTCAGGGGGCATCGCGCCGAGGTCGATCTTCGTCCCGGTCTCGGCGTGCAGAAGGTCGGTCGACGATCGCCAGCCTGGGCGCTGCGGCCAGCCCAGCGTCAGCCGATGCAGTTCGCGGAGCGTGCCGGCCACGCGACGCCAGTCGGCCTGCGTCTCGGGCGGTCCGCCATCCAGGTAGGTCATCACCACCAGACCGTCCGCGAACAGCCGGCCGTCCGTAGTCGGGATCGGGACCGGCACGGTCAGACCTTCACGGTCGAGGTGCAGGAGAAGCTCCGTCTCCCACGCAAGATCAGCGTCGCTCCTCGTGCCGAGACGACCGACCGCGAGGTGCCCGTTGACGCGCACGCTCCACACGTCGTTGGCGACTCCGCCAGCGAGCGGTTCAATGCGAGCGACGTCGTCACCCCATCGCCCGAGTGCCTCCCACCCCACTGGCCATATCTTACGGCGTTCCGAACATCACTGTTCTCGGCACGAGAGTGCGAGGTAAGGCGGCAGTCATCACGCTACGTAGCGCGCGCTCGCGGCAGAAGCGTGCACCCGCCCATAAGCGCGGGTCAAAAGACGGCCGGAAAGTTAGGAACGAGTGGTCTGCGATGCGGTTCGGCTGAAGCAGCGTTTACCGGGCGTTCGAGGGGCGCGACGCGGCGTCGTCAAGGTGGAGAGCCAGATCCGTCACTCATATCCCATGGCCGGGATGACCTTGCCGAGTGCCTCTTCGATGAGCTCGCGGGTTTCGTCGTCGAATTGGTCGTTACGGTTCGTCAGCTTGTGCGACTGAAACGTTGAAGGGGTGGCGAAGTCGTCGACGTCGAGCCGTTCGAACAGGGCGCGGCGCTGCCCGGGCCAGTCGGCTGCGAGATCTTCTGCTTTCACCTCAATGTATCGCCTGCCCGTCAGGTCGACCGTGTTCTTCCAGGTGAGCCATCGGTGGTAGACCGGCTTGAGGTAGGCGAGCGCGCCGTCGACGGTGGGCGGTGCCCATGGTTGGGCCAGGTGGGATGCGAGCACGGAGACCGGGTGACGCTTGATGTGCACGATGGTCGCTTCGGGGACCAGTTCCCAGAGGAACTCCATGCACAGCAGGTTGAACGGTGTCTTCTCGCACCAGGTCGGCTTGCCCGCGTCGGCGGCTGCCCCGCCGAACATGGTGTCGATCAGGCCCCGCAAGATTCCGAGCAGTTCGCCCCGGTCGCTGAAATACCTGGGAAGTACCCGCCGGCGGCTCAGCGGCTCGAACGGCCCGGCAGGCCGGTCGCCGTTCCCGAAGCCCTCCGCGGGCGCAGGTTCGTCGTATGTGTACGCGATCAACTGCGGCCACAGCTGTTGCACCGCGTCCCGGTAGCGCCGCTCGCCGACCAGCTCGGGAACGGTTTTGCCGCGATCGTCGCGCCGGCCGGGCACTCGTACGGTGAGGAAGTCGCTCAGCCGGTGCAGGGCGTCCTCACCGACGGTGGGGTCGTATCGATCGGTGAGCGCGTCGGCCAGGTCCCGCAGGCCACCCGGGTCGATGAGAAACCGGGTCTCCATGGAAATCCGATGGATCAGCGGATGTTCGCCGATGATGTCGGCGATCCGTGACGTTCCCGAACGACCCGTACCCGCAACGAAGATCGGTGAGGGGAAAGGCATGGCGAGCAGTCAAACTCTCAGCCCAGCGCCTGTGCAAGCCATTTATCCCCTTCACCCGCTGCTACGGGCCGGACCCCGCACCCGCCGCGCGGAGTGCGTGCCGGACGGCCGCCTCCAACAAGCGAGCAACGAATTATCGAAGCTTCCCAACGCGCCGCATCCCTCACACACTGACGCACTGATCTTGGTAGTTCAGGGTGCGGGCTCGACCCAGTGGCCAGCCACGGACCGTGACCGCCATTGATCGATCAGCACGCCGGAGCAGCTCCGGATGCCCGATCTTGGATCACGCCGGCTCAGTCCTGAGCGAGGCAGTGAACCAGGCGCGCCACGGCGCCGACCATGACATGGTCGGGCGGGCCTTGCATCGCCCTCGGTCTGTTCCTTCAGCACGAGGCTCGGAGGCCCGCACGGTCCTTGGGGAGGGCCTGACCGTTGGTCGGCCTCCTTTCGGTGGCCCACCCCCTGTGTGCTCGTTTCAGGCTGCTCCGTCAGGTTTGTGGATTTGCCGGTAGACGGGGTATGGCGTGCCATCCGCGTGGCGAGCCGTAGGAACATCGCGGTGTTGGGTGTTGCTACGTAACCGAGGAGTGATGAGGTCCTGGGCACGGGCCCAGGACCTCGTCACTCGTCTTTCAGGCGGCGTTGAAGGTGAACTGGCCGGCCGGGACGGAGAAGACGGTGTACCCGTCTTCGGCCCGCTGGTAGGTCGCCCTCCGTGGCGTACTGACCTTCTGGCCGTCGCCAGTGGGTACCCAAACCTCGGCGGTGGTGTTGGTCGGTACGGTGACCGTAAGGGAGAACTCGCTCGCGGACTTCTTCCAGGAGCTGTGTGCCATGCCCTTGGGGGTCTTGTAGCTGCCCTCGGCGAACGTCAGGTCGCCGACCACCTTGGGCTGGAAGACCAGCTTGTCGTACGCGATCGAGCCGCCGGCGGCGCGGATGCCCGCGATGCCGGACTGGAACCACTCCTCGATCTGGGCGAGGATCATGTGGTTCTTGGAGTCGCCGCGGGTCCAGCGCTCGCCCACTGTCGTCATGCCGCCCGGGTTCGCCGTCGTGGACTGCATGAAGTACCCGTAGCTGGGCTGGGTGTCCTCCTGGAGGACGTCCCAGAGCACGTCGTCGCGGTTACCGTCCAAGAGGGCCCGGACGGTCGGAGCGAGCCCGATGGTGCCGCCGCTGAAGTGCGGCCCGCCGCCGTTGGGCTGGAACGCGTAGGTGTTCTGCACCAGGTAGTCCAGCACACCTTGACGCTTGTCCTCGGGCACCAGTCCGGCGTCGAGGGCGAGCGCCTGCGCCGCCTGGGTGGCACCGGTGGTGCCGGCGTTGCCGTTGGCCGTGTAGTAGCCGAGCGACTCGTTGAAGAACGGTTGAACGCCTCCTTGATGTCCGAGGCCAGCTTCGTGTACTTCTGCGGGCCGACCGCCCCTGCCGGCGGGGAGTGGGTGATCGGCAAGGCGTGGCCGATCAGCTTGCCTCGAACCGTGTCCGTAGGGATTTGGGCTTGCTGATGTGCGTGAGGTCCCTTACCGTGCGTTCGGCACCTCCCGGTGCGCAGGCAACGGCTACTTCCGCTTATAACGGGGAGACGCGGGTTCGAATCCCGCCGCCGCCTTTGGCGGTGTCGACCAGTGGCCAAGGTCACCTTGGCCCGCAAGGGCCAGTCGCCGTCGCCGCTTTGGTCTCGGGAGGCGCGTTCACGCGGCATACCCGGTGCGATGGACACGGCTACTTCTCGGCAAGGGGCCTTCGAAGCCCTGCGGTTCGAACCCGCTGACGCCGTGTCCGACCCTGATCTCGGGTGTGCGGCGTGATAGTCGTCTTCGCCATGATCACGGGATGGCAAACTCTGTTGCCCGGCCACGGTTGCCGCAGCTAGCGTCGTGCACGCACTTCCCGGTGCGAAGGTGACGGTTACATCTTGGAGGGGTCCACGACCCCGGTGAAGAGCCCGTCCGTCACCGGCTTCTGATCTCGGGAGGCGCGACCACACCGCATACCCGGTGCGCAGGCAACGGTTACTTCAGGGATCCGCAGGTTGGGGGTTCGAGTCCCCCGAGGTCTTCGGGCTGATAGCTCAATCGGACAGAGCAGCGGACATAGTCCGTCGCCGACTTCTGATCTCGGGTATACGGTGTGGTGGCGTCTCCCCGTCTTCGACCGGCGTGGGGGGACGTGATGGCCAAGTTCAACTTCAAGCTGCGCCAGAACCGGCACGAGGCCGATTCGAGGCCGACGCGATCGTGACCGCCGAGGGTGCGCCGGGTTTCACCCGCGATCCGCGTGCCGAGCTTTTCCTGCTGGCCGTGTCGAACATGGTCGGCGAGGACACTTTTTACGAGGGTGCCGCTGATCGGGATGCTCGGTTCCGCGAGTTGATCGCCGCCGTCGCGGTCGCCGACCCCGACTGGTTTGCCCGGTTCGTGCCGTGGCTGCGTACTGGCGCGATGCTGCGTTCGGCGACGGTCGTGGCGGCCTTGGAGGGTGCCCGTGCGCAGGTCGCGGCGGGCGTTCCGGGTTCGCGGGCGATCGTGGACGCTGCGTTGCAGCGTGCTGACGAGCCGGGTGAGGCGCTGGCGTACTGGCTGGGGCGGTATGGCCGGGCACTGCCGAAGCCGGTCAAGCGGGGCATCGCGGATGCCGTCGTGCGGCTGTATCACGAGCGCAGTCTGCTCAAGTACGACTCCGAGAGCAGTGCGGTGCGGTTCGGTGATGTCATCGACCTGACCCACCCGACGGCGAAGGACGAGCGGCAGGGTGACCTGTTCCGGCACGCACTGGACCGGCGCCACAAGCGCGACAACCCACTACCGGCGTCGCTGACGGTGCTGGCGGCCCGGGCGCAGCTGATGGCGTTGCCGGTCGAGCAGCGCCGGGCGGTCACCGACCCGGCGGTTCTCGGCACGGCCGGTATGACGTGGGAGGCCCTCGCCGGCTGGCGGCAGACCACCATGGACGCTGCGGCGTGGGAGGCGATCATCCCGACCATGGGCTACCTGGCGTTGCTGCGCAACCTGCGCAACTTCGACCAAGCCGGTGTCAGCGACGCTGTCGCCGAGACGGTGGCGGCGAAGTTGTCCGCCCCGGGCGAGGTCGCGCGCTCGCGCGTACTGCCGATGCGTTTCCTGTCGGCGTACAACGCGGCACCGAGCTTGCGGTGGGCGTACCCGTTGGAGAAGGCGTTGCAGCATGCGCTGGTGAACGTGCCCGCTCTGGACGCGCGGACTCTGATTTTGATCGACACGTCAGGGTCGATGAACAGCGCGTTCAGTAAGGACGGCACGCTGCGCTGCTGGGACGCGGCCACTGTGTTCGGCCTCGCGCTGGCCGCGCGGGCGCAGGACGCGACGGTGGTGTCGTTCTCCAATGCCACCAAGGTGTTCCCGGCCGTGGCAGGTGAGTCGGTGCTGGCGGCGGTGCGCCGGTTCAAGGACGGCGGCTACTTCTATGGCGGCGGGACCGAGACCGAGAAGGCCGTTCGGGCGCACTACGACCAGCACGATCGGGTGGTCATCCTCACCGACGAGCAGGCGCACTGGCACGGCTCGGCGGACGTGGCGGCGGCGGTGCCCGCACGGGTTCCGGTGTACACGTGGAACCTGGCCGGATACCGGGTCGGGCACACGCCGACGGTTGGGAACCGGCACACGTTCGGCGGTCTGTCCGACGCCGCGTTCGCGATGATCCCGCTCATCGAGGCCGGATCCCGCGACCAGTGGCCGTTCTGATGTCCGTTGCGGCGTCGGCCTCCTGAGGCCGACGCCGCAACGCAGGATCCGCTTCAGGCACGACGGCCATCGTCTGTGCGCCTTCACTCACACCGCCTATTGAGTGCCGGTAGGCACCTCGGGCCCGCCCGGAACCGCCTCGCGTACCTGCTCCCACTCCTGCACGCTGCGCTGACGCGGATCGCCCGGCCACGTCGCCAGTACTGCGGCGGTCAGGTCGGCACGCCACTTCACCGAGCGCAGGGCACGCCGGCCTGCTCCTGGGCCATGCGCACGATCCGGTCATTGACCCTCACACCCACCAGCGTGGCGGCCGTCCAGCCCAAGCGCCGCAGCGCCATCCACGCGTTCGACGGAAGCTTCCGGCCGCCGGCGTCCACACCGGAGGCGAGCACCTCCACATCGCCCGCGTTCCAACGCTGCGCCAACAACGCGGAGACCATCCCCGCTACAGATCGGCACACCAGCCGACACGTTGCGCAAGCACCGCCTGCGACAGGACCTCATCGGTCCCCTCGTCCACCCCTGATCGGAGTACGGCGCGGGCGCAAGCGGTACGGGAAGTCTCGCCCTCAGCCAGCGGCAGCTTTCCGGTCACCGGCTCATCGCCGCGACATCGATCCAGGAGAACTCGTGATCACGACCGGCCCATGTCACCGGAATCTCCCCCGAACCAGCCCAAAGACGAAGCACCATGATCCACACGGCCAATTTAGGATCACCGACGATTCCCAATCAAGTTGGTCAGCCTGTGGCCCAACCTCGGGCCAAACTCACGCAGGGACCCGCGGCCCGACCTTGGCCGGCCGCCCGCCACCCGCTGCGCCGATGTCCGGCCGCCGTGGCGACGGCCGCGCCAGCCAAAGTGGCTGGTCAAAACCCATGTCTGCAAAATGTGGAGCGGACAACACAACATTACGCCTGCTCAAATGACACAAACGCCGAGAATCTGGCGACAAGGGTCCTAGCTACCCTATTTGTCAGCACCGGGCACGCGACTCATTCGGCCGACGCCGGTGCGGGGCGCGGCTGGTCCGATGCCACCTCCGCCGTAGTGCGCCACCAGTGGCGTGACGCCAGCGCCGCCAGCACCGCGCCGGCGGCGTTGACCAGTACGTCATCCACGGAGGAAACCCGGTCCAACCGCAGGACGTACTGCGCGGTCTCGACCAGGGCCGAGCAGCCTGCCCCGAGCGCCAGGATCCGCGGCACGGACGCCAGCGCCGCGAACCGTATCGGGGCGAAGAACCCCAGCGCCGCGAAGATCAGCAGGTTGCCGCCGATCCCGATCGGCCCCATCGTGACCAGGTCCCGCAGCGGGACCAGGCTCACCCGGCCCGGGACGATGCCGGCGCCCGGGCCCGGCATCATGGTCAGCCACACCAGCGGCACCGTCCCGTAGACCATGCCCACCTCGGCCAGCGACATCCGCCACGCCGACGGGACGCCGGCAGCACGCCGACTGAGCGCCAGAGCCCACGCCAACAGAGCGGCCAACGGCAGGCCGACCAGCGTCATGAGCAGAACCCCGTTGAACGTATCGAAGCAGCCGTGCCACCGCCCGGCCATGCACCTCGGAGCGGACATCATGAGCGGCCGCCGCACGACGAACGCCGCGCCCGCCAGGCCGAGGATCGCCAGGCTGACGAGCACGATCCTGCCCGTACGGCGCGGCGGCGCTGACACGGATGCACTCTGATTCATGCACCCATTAGAAACGGAGGGCCGTTGCAGTGGCGTATGCACTTTTGGATACGTCCGCGATACACGCAATCCCCGGCGTCGTCGCCCGGCACCTCGGCCCGACCAAGGCCTGCAGCCGGCTGTCGACGTCAACGGGCAACCGGTCCACGAACCGGGCGGCCAGCGCTTGCTCGGCCTGGCGCAGTGCGGACCGCACGATCGGTCGATCTGCCCGGCCACCGGCGGCTCGGTTCGCTCCGTCCGGCAGCGCACCGGCAGCTCCGCTGCGCGAAGCCCTGCACAACTACGCCCATGCCCTTCTCCGATGGGCTCGCGTCGACGAATTTAGCCATTTTCCACCAAATGCGATGCGCCAGACGCGGATCACGTGTCAGTGCCGCACAGGGCCCGTGCCCCGAGAAGGAGCGATCCGGGCAGCGCTGCAACGCCGATCCCAGGGTCTTGACGGAGGCCGGAGGTCTGCCCAATGCACCACCGTACCCGCCCCTGCGTAGTCGTCGCCGATCACTCGACCGACGCCGACGTCATCAATCGCGCCGCCGAGCTGGCCGCCCACAGCTTCGCCGTCGCTGCCCCCGACTTCAGCCCCGCAGTGTGGCGGAGGTATGAGCGGATCGAGCGGCGGTCGCGGCCAACGGCGGGTGGCTTATTCCGCCGGGCTCCGTGCCTTACCCGATCATGCCGGCGTCACCACGACGGCATACAAAGCCATGCGTCGATGCGGTATGGCCCCGTGATTGGTGCCAGCGGGCCCCAGGAGGACAGCCGGCACCATCCAGGCCGGGAGCAGCGAACCCTGACCACTTCGATTTTCGGCTTGTCTGCGAGGTCGTGGTCACCCGGCGGCGAGGATGGTGGCCTTCTCGATTCCGGCTCGGCCCCGGGCCTGCTCATCTGCCTCGTCGATCCGGTCAGCGATGGCCAGGGCTGCCCGGTGGTGGCGCAGGGCCGTCTCGTGGTCGCCAGCGAGAAAGTACGCCTCGCCGAGGGTGTTCAGCACGTTCGACTGGATGTCGGGGCTGAGTCCGCGGGCGAGATCGAGCGCGGCCAGACCAGCCCGGATGGCTGCCTTGTGCCGGCCCAGTCGGGCGTAGCTGAAGGCAAGGTTGGCCAGGGCGTTTGCCTGGCCCGGGCGACTCCCCGTGCGATGTTGCAAGGCGAGCGCCCGTTGGGCGTACCGGACCGCCTCGGGGTGCCGGCCCAGCCGGGCATGGAGCAGGCCGACGTTGTTCTCCAGGCTCGCCACGCCGGGGCCGCCGAGCTTCCGCTGCAGCGCCAGGGCCCGTTTGGCCTGGTCGAGCGCCTCCCGGTCCCGGCCGAGCAGGTGCAGGTCGATGCTGAGGTTGCTCAGTACGGCGGCTTCCCACTGTCTGTCGCCGGTGGATCGGAAGAGCGTGATGGCCCGGTGGTATTCAGCAATCGCCTCGTGGTGTCGGCCGAGCCGGCGGTACACCAGGGCGAGGTTGTTGCGGGTGATCCCTTCGCCGTCGGGCTGTCCGAGCGTGTGATGCAGGGGCAGTGCCTGTCGGAGTTGCGTCAGCGCGGGATCTGTCCGGCCTGCGGTGTTGTATGCCTGGCCCAGTTCGGTCAGGGTGTGCGCTTCGGCGCCGGGGTCGTCGAGCTGGCGGGCTGCGGTCTCGGCACGCAGCAGGATCTCGATCGAGTCATCGGTGTGGCCGCGCCGAATCTGGTAGGGCTGCAGCAGATGGGCGAGCAGCAATACTTGCCGCTGACAGGGGCCGCTGCTAGCGGTCCGGGCGGCGGCGATCAGGTTCGCGTACTCCGCGTCGAGCCAGGTGAGTGCGTGCTGCTCGTCGGCGAACTCGACCGGAGGAGCCTCCGGTGCCGGAGGCTGCCCGACCGGTGGGAGCGGGAACCTGCGGATCAGCCGGGTCGCGGCGTCGGTCGTCGCCACGTACCAGTCGAGCAGCCGTCTTTTGGCGGCCGCGATGCTGTCTTCGGTGTCCTCGGTGAGGCACCGCCGCGCGGCGTATTCGCGCAGCAGGTCGTGCATCTGATACCGGTCCGCTTCCGCCTGCTGCACGAGGTGTTCGTCGAGCAACGATTCGAGCGCGAGCTGCGCGGCCGCCGGTTCGCAGCCGACCAGTGCCGCCATCGACGCCGCGGTCACGTCGTTGCCGGGGTGGACGCCGAGCAGCCGGAACAGCCTTCGGCGGTCCGGAGCCAGCGCCCGATACGACAGGGCCAAGACGCCCTGAACCGCTCGCCCGCCGACGGACAGTTCGTCCAGCCTGCGGTTCTCGTCGGTCAGCCGGGACAGCAGATGGCTGATGGGCCAGGCCGGTCGCGCTCGCAGCCGCCGCGCGGCGACTGCGACGGCCAACGGCAGATGACCGCAGCGCGCCAGCAGCGCGTCGGCCGCGGACGGCTCGGCGGTCACCCGGTCGCGGCCGACGATCATCGTGAGCAGGTCCAACGATTCCTCCCGGTGCAGCACGTCCAACCGGACGGTGTGAGCACCGTCCACGGCGAGGCTGCGTCGGCTCGTCACGATCACCAGGCAGCCCGGGTTGGCCGGCAGTAACGGGTTAACCTGTGACTCTTCGGCTGCGTTGTCCACGACGAGAAGCACTCGCTGCTCGGACAATCGGTCCCGGAACACCGCCGCGCGGGCCTCGATCTTCTCGGGAATTCCGGACGGTGGGACGCCCAGCAGCCGGAGCAGGGACTCCAGCACCTCACCGGGGTCGGCCGGCGCCGAATCCTCGGTGAATCCGTGCAGGTCGACATAGAACTGCCCGTCCGGGTAAATCGCGGAGAGCCGGTGGGCGGCATGTACCGCCAGGCGGGTTTTGCCCACACCGGCCATGCCCTCGACCGTGACGATGGGCACGGCTGTGTCCGGTGGGCTGGTCGCCGCGCCCATCAGCGCCGCCAGTTCGCGTCGCCTGCCGACGAATTCCGCGATGTCGGGTGGCAGGTGCCGGTACGCGCTCTCCAGCGCCTGGCCGGCGTTGTGCGGGGTGGGCGGCTGCGGATCCCCGGTCAGAATCCGCCGGTGCAGCTCTTGCGACTGCGTTGACGGTTCGATGCCCAGCTCCGCGACGGTCCGGCGCTGCAACTCGCGATAGACCGCCAGTGCGTCGGAGCGCCGTCCCAGCCGGCTGTGCACCGTCATCAGGTGCCGGGAGAAGCGCTCGTCCAGGGGGCGCTCAGCGATCAGCCGGACCAGTTCGGGGGTCAGGCCGTCGAGTTGCCCGTCGGTGATTCGCGCATCGGCGTACTCTGCAGCGGCATCGACCCGGGCCTCGTCCATGGCGGCCGCGCTGTGCTCGATCACCCGGCCTGTCAGGCCGCTGAAGGCCGGTCCACGCCAGAGCGCGAGCGCGGTGCGCAGCAGTCGTACCGCGGTCGCGTTGTCACCGGCGGTCCGTGCCTTGCCTGCCGCCCTTGCCCCGGCCTGGAACTGCTCAAGGTCGTACCGGTCGGCAGCCACCTCGAGCAGGTAGGCGGAGGATCGGGTAACGATGGGGGCGGCGGCGCGGCTGCCGCCGGGCGCCAACCGACGCCGCAGGTCGGAGACAAGCCCCTGCAGCTGCACCCGGTACGACCGCGGCGGCGCGTCCCGCCACAGCTCGTCGACGAGGACGTCCATGGAGACGGGCTGGTTGGCGTGGGACAGGAGAAGGGCGAGTACCAGGGTGCGCTGCGGCCCGCCCAGGTCCACCGGTTGGCCGCGCCACTCGACGGTCAGCGGGCCGAGTGCGCGAAAGTAGAGATCCTCATCAGCTTCCAAGGTCAACTGCCACCTCGGTATCGCGGTCACTTCGTATGGGTTTGTCACCCGGGCGCTTTCAGCCCTCGCGTCGCACCGCAGCCTAGTCACGGTGAGTACTCGCAAAACCTACCAGCGGTTCCGCAACCCGACTTGGCATCAAAACCGGCATACTTCCATATGTCGGTGCTCCGAATTGCAGGATGGATGTCAACTTTTTCTGCTGGCTCAGCATGCCGCAGAGTCAGCGAGGCCGACGGCCGATCCTGCCCCGGCAACGTTGCCCTGGTAGCCCGCCGCTTGAAGGGTGAACAACTCGGCATACCGGCCACCGGCGACCATGAGTTCGTCGTGGTTGCCGCTCTCGGCCAGGGCGCCGTCGTGTAGGACGAAGATCCGGTCGGCGTGGCGGACGTTGGCCAGCCGGTGGGTGATGAGGATGGTGGTGGCCCGCCCCTGCCGGTCCCGGATCGCCTGGAACAGCGCGTCCTCAGCCCGCGGATCGAGGGCGGAGGACGGCTCGTCCATGATCAGCAGGTCGGCGTCGCGGAGGAAGCCGCGGGCGGCGGTGATGCGCTGCCACTGCCCGCCGGAGAGGTCCTGGCCGTGGGCGAAGGTGCGGTCGAGCAACGTCTCGTACCCGTACGGAAGATTCTCGATCATCTCGTGCGCGACGGCCCGGGCGGCGGCGGCCTGTATCCGGTCCAGGCTCGCTTCGCTGTGGACGTCCCCGATGGCGATGTTGGTCGCCGCAGTGAACGGCCACTTGTGGTACTCCTGAGTGACCACGGCGATCCGGGCCCGCAACCCGTCGGTGCTCCAGTCGGCCAGCGGCCGGCCATTCCAACGGATGACACCCGAGGTGGGCGCCCGCAGGTTGGCGATCAACGCGGCGAGGCTGCTCTTGCCGGAGCCGTTCTCCCCCACGAAGGCCACGGTCTGACCCCTCTCGATGGTCAGCGTCACGCCGTCCACGGCAGCGGTATCCCGGTCGGGGTAGCGCAGGCTGACCTGATGGACGGTCAGCTCACGCAGCGGCTCCAGCGCTTCCCCGCCCGACTGATCGGGCAGGTAGGCGGCGGCTCGGGTCATGAACCCCGTGTAGTCGCCGAAGTGCAGGCCCTCGGTGTAGACCTTGTCGACCTGAGTGGTGGCGACGGCCAACGAGCGTTGCGCGGCCTGCAGGGCGATCACGCAGGTCGCCGCAGCGGCCAGTGGGATCTGCCCGTCCACAAGCAGCAGCCCGAGCAGCACGTACACCGCCCCGGTCGCCAGTCCGCCGATCATGGACCCGAGCGTGGTGGTGGTGGTGACCCGACGAGCGAGCGCGAGTTGGATGCCGGTCTCCACCGCCATGACCCGGTCGTACTGATCGAGCAGGAACCGGCGCAGCCCGTACGAGCGGAGCTCCGGGGCCGACACTCGCTCGGCCATGAGCCGGTGCAGCAGCCAGATACGGCGTCGGCGTACCGAGCCCGCCGTGTAGGTCCGATACTGCAGGTGTCCCGCCCGCAGCGAGGCCCACGCCCTCGGCAGCGTGGCGACCAGCAGCGCCACCAACAGCAGCGGGTGGATGACCACCACGGCGACCGCGACGGCGACCAGACCGGCCAGGCCGGCGAGGAAGTTCATCGACGCCTGCACCAGCGAGATCGCCGAGTCGGTCCCCCGCGAGGCCCGTTCCATGTCGTCGGCGAAGGCGTCCGCGTCGAACGCCTCCAGCCGCACGGCCGTACTCGTCTCGAACAGGCCGCGCTCGACCTCCCGGCTCACCCGCGGGGTGAGTCCGTTCTGTGCGTACCCGCTGGCGATACCCATGCCGGCGCGCAGCGCCGTCGCCCCCGCCAGCGCGGCGAGGGCGGGCAGTGCCGATTCGACCTTGTCCGCGGTCGGCCCCCCGGCGAACAGCTCGACCAGCACCTGCTGGGTGGCCAGCAGCCCGAAGGCGGCCAGCACCCCGGCACCGACCGTCGTGGCGGCCACCACGCCAGTGCGGATGCGGTCAGCGCGCCAACTGACCCGCAACGCCACCCAGACCAGTCGGGGCAACTCGGCGAAGACGGCGAACAGTCCGGCCTCGGCCCGCGCCCGCAGGCCCGTCTCCCACCACATCTCCCGCAGCTCGGGCAGTACCGGCTCCGCCGAGGGCAGCGGGGCGGCAGAACGGGGGGCGGTGCGCTGGTCACCCGGGATGGCGGTTTCGGTCATGGGCATGCCTCCTCACGCTCCGCCGACCGGGTCGCGACGGCCCCCAGTGAGCGACGGCACCACTGCGAGCGTCGAGCGTAGAACATCGATCCGTTCCTGGCGGACGTCGTGAGCGCCGACGCGGGGCGGTTGCGGGGTCGCTCGATCGCCGCACCAGTCAGCGGAGCTCCGCAGCACCGATCACCGCCCGCAGCCGCGCCCTGATTCTTAGTGATTAGTTAGCGGCCGACGCTAGCGTCCGCGCCAGTCCAGGGCGGACCGGCGACCACGCCGTCGCGCTCAGCTACCTCGACGGAGGCGAACATGACCCAGAGACTGCAGGCGGCCCTGCTCGAACTCGCGCCACGCAACGGCGGACCGGCGGCCGTGGAACCGCGGGTCCACTTCGAAGACGTGCAGCAGTCGCTGCACTCCGCCAACCGCTGCCCGTACACCTGCGGTCCGTGCACCGACCGGATCAGCGACCGCTGCATCGCCACCGGCCGCACCGTCTGACCCATCCCTGACGATCTCCGCTGCCGAGGAGGTAGGTGTCCGTGTCCGACTGGGAATCTGGACCGTTCGTCAAACGGCTCGTCGATGAACGGTACGGCGGCCGGTACACGGTGCGCCTCAGGCCGCAGTGGACCTACGTGGACCGCGACGACGTACAGCTTCCGGACCATGGCTGGAAGCTGCACGTCTCGTCACGGGCGGAAGACTTCGCGGCCACGGCGGCCCGGACGGTCCCGTTCCTGCTCGAGGTGGGGTGCAGCTTCAAGCTCGCCAGCACAAGCGGCGTGCTCACCGCGATGAACTACGGCATCGAGACGCCCGCCGGGGTGGGCAAGGCGATCACCGTCTACCCCCAGCAGGACCACGTACGCGACCTCGGCCTCGCGCTCGTCGACCTGCTGCGCGGGCATCCCGGACCGCGGGTGCTCAGCGACCGCCGGATCGACGGCGACGCGCCGGTCTACTACCGCTACGGCCCGTTCGTTGCTCGCTGGTTCCGGGGCCAGCGCGGTCTCATGTCGATCCAGATCCCCGGCCCGCACGGGGAGACCTTCGACGCGGTCGCCGACCTGGACTACCGCCAGCCGGACTGGGTGACCGATCCGTTCCGGCCCGAGAGCGACGACGAAACACCAGAGCTGCTCGGTGGGCGGTACCGGCCCGAGGACGGGGTGCAGCGCACCGCGCAGGGCAGCGTCTTCCGCGCCCGCGACACCACCACCGACCGGGTGGTCATCGTCAAGCAGGCCAGGGCGCACGTCGGCGACTCGGGCAACGGCCTCGACGCCCGCTCCCGCCTCCGCAACGAGCGACGGGTGCTCACCGCCTGCGAGGGCGTGCCCGGCGTGCCCGCCTTCATCGACCACTTCGCCCACGGCGACGACGAGTTCCTGGTCACCACCGACGTCGGCGACCAGGATCTGGCGTACCGGGTCGGTAACCAGGGCGCCATGCTCCGCGCCGGCACACCCGTGTCGCCGGGGTTCACCCAGCTGGTGGCCCAACTCGCCCGTACGCTGCTGGCGCTGCACACCCGCGGCGTGGTCATGCGCGACATCACCCCGCGCAACGTCGTCCTCGGCGCCGACCGGGCACACCTCGTCGACTTCGGCATCTCCGCCCTCGACGGCCTGCACGTGCCCGGCGGCACGCACGGCTACGCCTCCTGGGACCAGATGCGCAACGGCCCGGCCACCCCGTCGAACGACCACTACTCGCTGGGGATGACCCTCGCCTTCGCAGCCACCAGCCTGTCCCCCGTGGTGGACGAGACGGAGGCCGACGTGCCCGCACAGCGGGCACTGCAGTCGCTGACCAGCATCCTCGGTCCCAGACACGCGCCCTTCACCGACCTGGTGGCCGAGCTGCTGCAGGGCACGCCGGAACAGGCCACGGCGGCGCTGCGGACGCTGGCCAACGAAGACTGGGCGGCCCGCACCCGCGCAACGCCCCGCCGCCAGAGCATGCCGACCGCCGATCCCATCGTCCTCGAACAGCAGGTGCTCGATCAGCTGCTGTGGGAGGTCGAGCACCGACAGCTGCGGCAGCCGGCGTCCGCATTCGCCAACGTGGACGGCAGCATCTACACCGGCAGCGCCGGAGTCGGCCTGGAACTGCTGCACCACCGCCACCAGCCCGGTGTACCGGAGCTGCTGCACCAGCTGGCCGAGCACACCGTCCGAGCCAACACACGGATCGACGTGCCGCCCGGCCTGTTCCTCGGCTCCACCGGCAGCCACCTGTTCCTGGCACAGCTCAGGCAGGCCGGTTTCGACGTGGCGCTCCCCGCGATCCCCGCCGTTCCGTACAACGTCGACGACGAGCACGACGACATCATGACGGGCACCGCCGGCGTCGGACTCGGCCATCTGTACCTCGCCGATGTCCTCGGCGACCCGGCGCACCTCGACGCCGCCCGCGCCTGCGTGGACAACCTGCTGGCCAAGACCGAGATGACCCTGTCGGTGGCCCTCGACGCCGGGCTGCCCGAAGAGATCGACACCGACCCGTCAGCCAGCTACTCCCACGGCCGCGCCGGCGTCATCGACCTGCTCATCGCCTACACCGCCCGCACCGCCGACCCAGACGTACGGGCGGCCGCCCACGAACGGTCCCAAGAGCTACGAAACCGCGCCGAGGTGCTGATCGGGCGGGCCCGCGACCCCCGGGCGATCCCACTGTCTGTGTCCTGGTGCCAGGGACTCGCCGGCATCGGTCGCACCCTGCTGCACGCCGCCGAACTCTTCGACGCCTCCGAGTTCACCACGACCGCCGTGTCAGCGGCTGACGCCTGCACCGCCTGGATCCCCCGCCTTGGCGGCCTGAGCCAGTGCTGCGGCTTGACCGGGGTCGGCGGATTCCTCATTGACTGTGCCCGCCACACCGGCGACGACCAACACCAGCGGGCCGCCCACGCGGTCGTCCCGCAACTCCTCGCCCGCAGCCACGGCCCGGACGGCTCGCCCTTGTTCGTCAACTCGAACCGGCAGGACGCGCCCTGGTCGTGGGCGACCGGGAACGCGGGCATCCTCGCCTTCCTCCGTCGACTCAACCGGCCGGACACGCCGGAGGTCGTGCCCTACAGCCACCTTCCGCTACGCACGGCGGGCCACCCGGCGAACCGCCCGGCTCTCGTCCGCAGTTGATCCCGACGACCAGTCACCGCACCGATGACCCGACCGGGCGCCCGCAGGCGCCGGTACCCGCTCGCCCTCCCGTGTACGTGATGAACCGCCAGATATCTGTACCGCCTCAGTGTGTACGCGCTGTGTTTTCCACGCCCGGCAGAAGGAAGGTGTCATTGGATGCGTGAACGGTCAAGCAACGGTAGGTCAAGCGCACAGAAATGGGTGCGCTCCCAGCCGCGCAGCGGCGAGCCGCCGGCCATGATTATCGTCTGTTTTCCACCGGCCGGGGGTGGCGGTGGATCCTTCGCGAAACTTCGCGAAGTCGCCGCGGCGAATGCCGAATGCGTGACCGTGGAATTACCCGGACGCATGTCCCGGCTCGCCGAACCACCGGTGCAAAGCATGAGCGCGCTGGCCGACCATGTGGCGCAGTCGGTCCTCGAGGCGGTCGAACCACGAGGCATTCCCTATTCCTTTCTCGGCCTCTGCCTCGGCGCGGTCATGGCCTACGAAACGGCCGTGCGCGTCGAGGCGGCCGGCGGGAACGGCCTGCGCAGCATCGTTGCCGCCGGCAGCAACGCCCCGCAGAAGGGCCCACCCTCGGTGGACGACCCCATTGACTTCCTGCGCCGGATGGGCAGCCCGGAGGACGTCTTCGCGAATCCTGCCCTGCTCGAGATGACCCTGGAGATCCTGCGCTCGGATCTGCATCTGTTCCACTCCTACACCTGCTCCGGCCTGCGGCTGAAGACCCCGGTCAGCATCCTGTACGGCCGGGACGACACGCTGGTGGACAGGACCGCGATCGCACCGTGGAAAGACCTCGCCACCAGCATCTCCGTTGACGAACTCCCGGGGGGTCACTTCTTCCTCGACCAAAACTACGATCGCCTGCTCAGCAGGCTGCACGGCGATTTGCTCGACACACCCCTGTAGAGCAAGGATTTTGAATGTCTTCTCGCTACACCCCGGCCGGTTTCACTTATCCCTCACCCACGGAAGCGAAGATACCCAAACTGAGGATTCTCGGCTCGCTCAGCCTGACCGCCAAGAACGGGAAGTCGTGCAGCCCCCGCGCCCTGAAGCTTCGCATTCTGCTGGCGAACCTGCTGTGCGGCCACAATCGCGCCATCCCGATCGAGCACCTCATTCGTGAGCTGTGGAACGAATCGCCGCCGAAGACCGCGAAGACGGCACTCCAGGTGTACGTCTCGAACATCCGGAAAGTCCTCGACACCACGGATCTGGCACCGGGCTATGCGCGAATCGTCACCCAGCCACCCGGTTACATGCTCGAGGTGGACGAGAACGTGCTGGATCTCGCACTCTTCGAGCAATACTGGCAAGAGGCCCGGAACGCACAGGACACCGGCCGGACGAAGATGGCCTCGCAACTCCTGTCCGATGCGCTCGCGCTCTGGCGCGGGCCGGCCCTGTCGGACGTCTGCACCACCCCGGACCTGCAAGCGGAGGCACGCCGGCTGAATGAGATGCGCCAGGCCGCGCGGGAACGGAAGATCCTGCTGGACCTGGAACTGGGCCGGAACACCGAGGTGATCAGCGAACTGTACGCGCTGACCTCGCGCCATCCGTTTCACGAAAATCTGTGTGCCTACCTGATGATCGCCCTGCAGCGGCAGGGCCGGCCGGCCGACGCCCTCGACGTGTACGGCGAACTCGCCCGAGCCCTGCGCAATGAACTCGGCCTCGATCCCGGCACCCAGTTGCAGCGACTTCACCAGCTGATTCTGCTGCGTGAACCGATTCCGATCGACTCGACCTTCGAACTGCTCCAGCTTGATAAAACGGCCTGAACCGGAGACCACGCCAGCGCCATTACCGGCCCCGCTTAAGCACGCTTTAAGATGACCTTTAAAGCCGCCTGCTAGATTAGCGCTTATTCCATATCGCATGCGCAGAGGGGCGAATATGGTAGGCGGCCCTGGAATGACGTTGGCGCACGTCTTGAACGACAAGGCCGAGCGCCATCCGGAGCGCGAGGCCATCGCATTCATTCCGGATATCAACGAGGAAAAAATAGCGGACCGGCTCACCTTCGGGCAGCTGGCCGAGAGATCGCGCCGGCTGGCGGCACGGCTGGCCGCCGCGGGGTTCGAGCCGGGCGCGCGGGCGCTACTGCTCTTCCCCAGCGGCCTGGACTTCGCCGTCGCGTTCTTCGCATGCTCGTACGCGCGCCTCATCGCGGTGCCCGCACCGTTGCCGGAACGGTCGCCTACGAGCATTCAACGGCTGGCGGGGATGGTCGCCGACGCGGAGCCGGCGCTCATCCTCACCGTCGAGGAGTCGCGGGAAACCGTCCGCGAGTGGGCAACGGGCAACGGCTACCGCGCGCTGCCCTGCATCACCGTGGCGGACACCGCGGACCCGTCGCCGGGCGACGTGCCGCTGGAGCTGCCGACCCCGGACGACCTCGCCCTGCTGCAATACACCTCCGGCTCCACCAGCGACCCGAAGGGTGTCATGGTCAGCCAGGGCAACCTGCTGAGCAACCTCGATCTCATCGACTCGTTCGTGGGCCGGAAGCCGGCGATAAGGGTGTGCGGCTGGCTGCCGCACATCCACGACATGGGCCTGATCGGGCAGCTGCTGTACCCGGTGTACGCCGGCGGGTGGCTCCTCCAGCTGCCCCCGCTGGAGTTCCTGAAGCGACCGTCCAGGTGGCTGGCGCTCATCGCCCGCCACCGGATCCAGTGCGTCGCGGCCCCCAACTTCGCATACGACCTGTGCGCCCGGGTGACCAGCGAAGATCAGGCGGCGGAGCTGGACCTCAGCCACTGGGAGACCGCGCTCAACGGCGCCGAGCCGATCAACGACCGGACGCTGGAGCGATTCGCCAAGCGGTTCGCGCCCGCCGGCTTTCGCATGGAGTCGTTCCTGCCCTGCTATGGCCTGGCCGAGGCCACCCTGATCGTGACCGGCAGGCCGGCCGGTCAGCCGGTCGGGAAGGCGACAGTCGATCCCGACCAGCTGGCGCACGGCCGATTGGCCCCGATGACCGGACCAGGCGGCAAGATCCTCATCAGCAGCGGGACGATTCTGCACGACAACGTGCTGATCGTGGACCCGGAGAGCCGGATGCCGCTGGCGGACGGCCGGGTCGGTGAGATCTGGGTGACCGGCGCCAGCGTGAGCCGGGGTTACTGGCGCAAGGACGAGGTCACTGAGGAGATCTTCGGCGCGACGACCACCGACGGGCGAGGGCCCTATCTGCGTACGGGTGATCTCGGCGTGCGCGACGGCGCGGAGCTCTACGTCACCGGGCGGATCAAGGACCTGATCATCTACAACGGCCGCAACCTGCACCCCCACGACCTTGAATGTGCGCTGCAGGAGCTGGCGGGAGATCTGCCCGTCGGCTCCTCCGCGGTCTTCGCGATCGAGGACCACCAGGTGGTGGCCGTGCAGGAGATTCGCGGACGCCAGCACGACAACCTCGCCCAGGCGGCGGCGCGGCTCGGGCTCGGACTGGCGCAGCAGTTCGGGATCGGCCGAGCCAGCGTGGTGTTCGTCCGGCCGGGCGCCGTACGCAAGACGACGAGTGGAAAGACGCGGAGATCCGCGATGCGCCAGCTCTTTCTAGAGTCGGGGCTGGACCCGATCTACGTGAGCCTGGCTCCAGGTATGAGCGAGCGTCTGGGGAAAACGCCGTCATGACTTATCCAGCTTCGTACGCGCAGCGCCGGTTGTGGTTCCTGGCTCAGCTCGAGGGGCCCAGTGCCACCTACAACCTGCCGAACGCGCTGCGGTTCGACGGGCCGGTCGACCACCACGCCCTGCACGCCGCCCT
>NZ_JBEYSO010000031.1:0-69844 GCF_040642675.1 Micromonospora sp. NPDC047738 | reverse complement strand
CCCACAACCACCACGGAACCGGCCCGCGCCACCCGAATCCGTACGAATCTCCACCCGCTCGAAGAACATCCCCGTCCTGGCCTCCAGCACCTCGATTGGGGTGCCCCGGCCGGTGCTGCCGGAGACGTGGGTGGCGGCGTCCATCCCGTCGTGGTGCGGTGCGCCGCCCCAGCCGACCAGGTCGTTGTTGCTGACCGCGAACATCTGACCGGTGTCCGGGTGCAGACCCACCATCATGAACCCCGGCACGTCACCACCGCTGGAGGCCGGCAACCGCTCCGGCATCCCCTGCGCGAGGGCCTTGAGGATCAGCTCCACGGCGACGATGCCCGTCCAGAGCGTAAAGGTGGGCTGCGGATAGACCGCGTGGAACAAGGTGCCCGGCTCGGCCCGCACCTCCAGCGGCGCGACCGTGCCGGCGTTCGACGGGTCGTCGGGTGAGGTCAGCGACTTGAGGATGACCTTGCAGATCGCCTCGGTCGCACCGAACGGCATGTTGATCGGGCCGCGGGTGGCCGGCGCCGAGCCGGCGAAGTCCACCACGAACCGGCCCTCGGCGACGGTGACGGTGACCCGCATCTTCACCGGGTCGTCGGTGATGCCGTCGTCGTCCAGCCAGTCCTCCGCGGTCCAGGTGCCCTGCGGCAGGGCCGCCAGCGCGGTGCGGGTCCGGGCCTCGCCGTCGGCGATGATGCGGTCGATGGCCGAGTCCACCGTCGTGCGCCCGAACTTCTCGACGATCTCCAGCAGCCGGCGTTCGCCCGTACGCAGCGCGGCGATCTGCGCGTGCAGGTCACCGAGCACCGCGTCGGGCATCCGCGAGTTGAAGCGGATCAGCTCGTGGAGCTCGTGCACCGGCTCGCCGCGCGAGACGACCTTGGTACCCGGGAAGATCAGGCCTTCCTGGTGCATGTCGGTGGAGTCGAGCACGTAGCCCGGGTCCTTGGCGCCCAGATCCATCCAGTGCGCCCGCACGCAGAGAAAACCGAGCAGGTCGCCGTCGGCGTCGACGTCGGACGGGTCCGGGCGAAAGACCGGCGCGAACAGCGTCGCGTCGTAGGCGTGCGCGGCGTTCCAGTACGGGTAGTTCAGCAGCACCACGTCGCCGCGGTGCAGGTTCTCCCGGCCCACGTACTCCACGCCCTTGCGCAGGGAGTAGTCGTTGGCGCCGAGGAAGAACGTCAGCCCGGTGGCCTCGGCGACCAGCCGCAGGTCGGTGTCGTAGATCGACAGGCCGAAGTCGTGCACCTCGTAGATGACCGGGTTGAACGAGGTACGGATGAGAGTGGCCCGCATCTCCTCCGCCGCCGAGAGCAGGTAGCTGCGGACGACCTCGACCTGGGCACCGTCCAACGTGGTCATGCGGCTGCCTCCAGGGTCACGAGCAGGTATCCGTGGTCGTCGACGGTGACCCGCTGACCGCTGGGCACCACGGTGGTGGAGGTGCCCTCGTCAACCAGCGCCGGCCCGTCGAACGTGTCGCCCGGCTCCAACGCGGCCCGGTCGTACACCGCGAACGGCACGACCGCGCGCTGCCCGAAGTCGTAGGCGTCGCGGTGGGCCAGCAACGCCTGCGCCGGGTCACCGTCGCCACGCGGACGGGTGCCGAGCTCCGGCCGGGCGGTCCGGCCGATGCCGCGCACCCGGAGGTTGAGGATCTGCAGCGGGTTGCCCATCGTGTGGCCGTACCGGCCGCGATGCAGGGCGTCGAAGGCGGTCCGGACCGCGTCGCGGTCCAGCCCGCCACCGACCGTGACCATCAGGCTGTGCTCCTGGCCCAGGTAGCGCAGCTCGAACTGCCGCTCCAGCACGGCCTGGTCCGCCGGCACGCCCTGCGCCACCAGCGACGCCACCGCTTCGGCCTCGACCGCCTTGAAGACCTGCTCCAGCGTGGCCAGGTCCGCGTCGTCCAGAATGGTCATCACGGTACGGCTGAAGTCGTTGACGATGTCCGCAGACAGCATGCCCCATGCAGAGAACCCGGACGGCGCGAAGGGCACGATCACCTCACCGATGCCCATCTCGCGGGCCAGCAGCGGCGCCAGCAGCGGCCCCGCCCCGCCGAAGGCGAGCAGGGAGAACTGCCGCGGGTCGTGGCCCCGCTCGACGGTGATCTGCCGGACCGCGCCGACCGTCCGGGCCAGCAGCACGTCGAAGACCCCGGCCGCGGCGCCCTCCACGCTCAGGCCGAGCGGCCCGGCCAACTGCTCCTGGATCGCCGCGCGCGCCGCCGCGTCCTGCAGCCCCATCGTGCCGGCGAGGAAACGGTCGGGGTCGACGTAGCCGAGCACGACCGCCGCGTCGGTGACGGTCGGTTCCGTGCCGCCTCGGCCGTAGCAGACCGGCCCCGGATCGGCCCCGGCGCTCTGCGGGCCGACCTTGAGCAGACCTCGGTCCAGCCAGGCGATCGACCCGCCGCCGGCGCCGATGGTGCGGATGTCGTATGTGGGGATCAGCAGCGGGAAGTGCTCCAGCTGGGCCTGGTACGCGGCAACCGGGTTGCCGCGCTCGATGACGCAGGCGTCCAGCGAGGTCCCGCCGATGTCGAAGGTGAGCATGTTGTCGCGACCCAACTCGGCCGCCAGGTAGGCGGCGCCCACGATGCCGCCGGCCGGACCCGACAGCACGGTGTGGGTGGGCGAGGTCTTCGCCACCGCGCTGGTCATCGAACCACCGCCGGAGCGCATGATCAGGAACCGGCCGCCGAACCCCCGCTCGGCCAGTCCGGCTTCCAGCTCGTCGACATACCGCTCGAAGATCGGCCGGATGTACGCCTCCAGCACCGTCGTGCTGGTCCGCTCGTACTCGCGGTACTCGCGCACGATGTCGGTCGACAGCGAGAGGCTGACGTCGGGGAACTCCTCCCGGATCAGCCGCGCGGCCTCCCGCTCGTGGCTCGGGTCGAGGAAGGAGTGCAGGAAACAGATGGCGATCGAGGTGACCTGCTGGTCCACGACGAGGGCGCGGGCGGCGGCGCGGACGCTGTCCGGGTCCAGGTCCTCCACCACCCGGCCCCGGTAGTCGAGCCGGCCCCGCACGCCGGCGGTGAAGCGGCGCTGGACCAGGCTCTCCGGCCGCTCGTACTGGAAGTCGTACATGTGGTCGGCGGGCACGTTGCCCCGGCCGATGAGGAAGATGTCGCGAAACCCCTCGTTGGTGATGATGCCAGTGCGACCGCCGCGCCGTTCCAGCACCGCGTTCAGCCCGAGGGTGGTGCCGTGGATGAACAGCTCCACCTCGGACAGATCGGTGCCGAGCGCGGCGATCGCGGCGAGCACGCCATCGGCCGGCCGGGACGGGGTGGTGGACGCCTTACGGAAGCGGACCCGGTTCGTGCGGGTATCGAGTTCCATGGCGTCGACGAACGTGCCACCGATGTCGACGGCCAGCCGGATGGGGCGACTTGTCATGGGGTGGTGGCCTGCTTTCCGGTCAGGGCGGCAAGCTCCGGCACCCGCCAGCAGGCGGCCCGGCTTGCGCCATACGGCTGAAGGTGTTGCTGCTGCGTGCGGCAGGTGTCGGTGACGAACGGACACCTGGCGGCGAGCGGGCACCCGGTTGTCGCGTCGGCCTCCTCGAGGTCCTTGACCAGCTCCACCGCGTCGCCGCCGGCCCCGGTGCCGCCGCCCAGGCGGGGTGCGCTGGCCAGCAGCGCCCTGGTGTACGGGTGCCGGGGGTGGTCGAAGACCACGTCGACCGGCCCCTCCTCCACGATGCGCCCGAGGTAGAGCACCACGACCCGGTCGGCGAATCCGCGCACCGTGGCCAGGTCGTGGGAGATGAACACCGCGGCGCGGTCCTTGTCGGCGGTCACCTCGCTGATCACCGTGAGGATCTGCGCCTGCACGGTGACGTCGAGGGCCGAGGTCGGCTCGTCGAAGACGATCAGGTCCGGCTCACCGACCAGCGCCCGGGCGATCCCGACCCGCTGTGCCTGACCGCCGGACAGCTCGTGCGGATATCGCTGCAGGATCGAGCGGTCGAGTTCCATCCGGTCCAGTACCGCGGCGACCCGGGCGGCCCGCTCCGCGGCGGAGAGGCCGGCGGCTCGCAGGGGCTCCGCGATCGAGTCCGCGACCATGCGGCGTGGGCTGAGCGAGCCGATCGGGTCCTGGAACACGAGTTGGGCCCGCGTCCGCGCCTGCCGTAGCGCCCGCCCGCGCAGGTGGGCCCGACCGGGCTGTCTGACCAGGCTGTGCCCGGCGACGGTGACGGCGCCGGATGTGGGCGAGACCAAACCCATGACGAGCTTGGCGAGGGTGCTCTTGCCGCAGCCGCTCTCGCCCACCACGCCGAGGGTTTCGCCGGCCGCAACCCGCAGGCTCACCCCGCGCAACGCGTGATGCCCGCCGGACCCGAACCGGCTGCGGTAGACCACGTGCGCGTCGTCGATCTCCAACACGGTCGACTTCGCCTCCGGGCCCACCGCGGAATCGGCAGCCGGGATCGCCCGGACGGGCTCGGGCTCCGCGCCGATCGGCCCGGCCTGCGGGTGAAAGCAGGCCAGCGACCAGCCATCCGGGCCGCCGGCGAGCGGCTCGGTGGTGGGACGCCGGGCGGCACAGGTGTCGTCGGCGTGCCCGCAACGGGCGACGAACGGGCAATTCTGCGGTGCGCGGGTCAGCAGGGGCATGGCGCCGGCGGTGGCGACGACCGGTCGGCCGCCGACGTCGGGCACCGAACGCAGCAAGGCGCGGGTGTACGGGTGCGCCGGTTCGCGCAGCACCTGGGCGGCCGGTCCGCTCTCCACCACCGTTCCGGCGTAGAGCACCACCACCCGGTCGCAGACCTCGGCGATGGAGGCCAGGTCGTGGGAGATGAGCAACACGCCCCGGCCGTCGGTGCCCGCGGCGTGCCGGAACTGCCGCAGGATCTCCCGAGTCAGCGTCACGTCGAGGCCGGTGGTCGGCTCGTCGGCGATCAGCAGGCCGGGGGCGCAGCCGGCGGCCAGCGAAATCATCACCCGCTGGGCCATACCGCCGGACAACTCGTGGGGGTAGGCGTCGAGCCGCCGCTGCGGGCTGCGGATGCCGACCGCCTCGAACAGTTCCCGGGCCGCTTCGCGGGCCCGATCAACAGGCATGTTCTGATGGGTGACGAGCCGGTCGACGAGCTGCCGGCCGACGGTGCGGGTCGGGCTGAGCGCCCCGCGCGGGTTCTGGAAACAGATCGCCACGCCCCGGCCGCGGTGGGCGGCAAGCGCGACCTCGTCCATTCCCAGCACGTCCGCGTCGTCGAAGACGACTCGCCCGGTGGCGTGTGAACCGTCGGGAAGCAGACCGACGATGGCGCGGGCCACCATGCTCTTGCCACCGCCGCTCTCCCCCACCAGGCCGACGACCTCGCCGGGACGTACGGCGAAGGTGATGTCGTTGAGCGCGGCCACCTGGCGGCCGGGCCGGCGGATCACGACGGAGAGGTTCTCGATCGACAGCATGGTCACCGCCGCTTCGCGTCAGCGCGTTCCTGCAGGCCTTCGCCGAGCAGGCTGAACCCCAGGACGCAGACGAGCAGGGCCAGGCCGGGCGGGACGGAGGTCCACCACCGACCGCCGACCACGTCCGCGGCACCCAGGCTGATCATGGCGCCCCACTCGGCGGCGGGAATGCTCACGCCCAGACCGAGGAAGGAGAGCCCGGCCAGGGTGAGCATCGCCCAGCCGCAGTTGAGCGGGGCGATCACCCGCACCGGGGTGAGGCTGTTGGGCAGCAGGTGACGCCACAGGATGCCGGCCGTCGACGCCCCTGAGGTCACGGCGGCGTCCACGAAGGGCAGCTCGCGCAGCGTACGCACCTCGGCGCGGACCAGACGGGCGTAGGCCGGAGCGTTCACGGCCGCGATGGTGAGGACCAGGTTGAGCGTGCCGTTGCCGAGCAGGGCGGCCACCGCCAACGCGAGGATGAAGGTGGGAAACGCCTGGAAGATGTCGACGACGCGCATGAGCACGTCGTCAAGCCAGCCACCGCGGTAGCCGGCGACCAGACCGAGCAGCGTGCCGGCCACCACCGCGAGCGCGACGGCGGCCACCGCGATGCCCAGGTCCAGCCGGGCGGCGTACAGCACGCGGCTCCAGATGTCCATGCCGTTGCCGTCGGTGCCGAGCAAGTGGCCGCCGCCTGGCGCGGCCAGCGTGCTGGCCGGGTCGATCGCGGTCTCGCCCCAGGAGCTGAGCAGCGGGGCGAACACCGCAGCCACCACGACCACCGTCAGGATGGCAGCGCCGGTGGTAATCAGGACGCGGGCGAAACGGCCGTCGCGGGCGCCGCCGGCGTCGGCGGCCACGCCCTGGTCCGTGGCACCGGCCGGGCCCGCCGTGCGCAGGTCGGCCATCAGATCCTCACTCTCGGGTCGAGAATCGCGTGCACCACGTCGGCGACGAGGAACACCACCACGTAGCACAGCGCGATCATCAGCACGGAGGCCTGCACCACCGGATAGTCGCGGTAGAGCAGACCGCGCAGCGCCCACTGGCCGAAGCCCTGCCAGGAGTAGACGTACTCGACGAGCACCGTGGAACCGATGGCGGTGCCGAAGACCAGCGCGGCCAGCGACGGCAGCCGGACCAGGGTCGCTCGCAGCAGGTAGCCGTAGAGCAGGGTCCGCCGTGGTAGGCCGTGCGCCTCGGCCGCGGCGTACGGCTCCGAGCGCAGCACCTCCAGCGCGGAGGCGCGCACGCTGCGCAGCAACGGCGCGACCACCCCGACGACCAGGGTCAACACCGGCAGCACCAGGTACGCCGCGGCGGAGGCGATCGCCGGCCCGTTCCCGGTGAGCACGGCGTCGATCAGGTCGGCGCCGGTCAGCGGGGTCAGGTTGGTGTCCGGATCGACCCGCCCGCTCGGTGCCGGAAACCAGCCCAGCACGCTGTAGCCGACCAGCACGAGCACCAGTCCGAGCCAAAAGTCGGGGACGGAGTTGCCGACCAGGGCGAGCACCCGGATGCCGTGGTCGCCGGGCCGGTTGGCGCGCCGGGCCGACCAGACACCGAGCACGGTGGCGGCCACCAGCGCGATGGTCACCGCGATGACGACCAGCTCCAGCGTGGGTCCCACCCGCAGGGCCATTTCCGCGCCGACCGAGCCGCCGCTCTGGATGGAGGTGCCGAAGTCTCCCGTGACCAGTCCTCGGAGGTAGTGGAGGAACTGCCGCCACAACGGCTGGTCCAGTCCGAACCGTGCGCGGGCCGCGGCGGCGTCCGCCTCGGTGGCGTTCTGCCCGAGGATGGTCCGCACCGGGTCGCCGGGCAGTACCCGAACCAGGAGGAAGGTCAGGACGACCACCCCGAGCAGCACCGGGATGAGCTGGAGCAGTCGTCTGACGACAAACCGGAGGATGCGCATTCGGATGCCCGGCGGTGCCTAGGCCGACGCGGTCAGGTAGCGCAGGCGGGCGAGGCCGTCCATGGGCTGCACCCAGCCGGCGACGGTGTCCCGTACCGGCAGGTTAAAGTTGGGTTGGCAGATGACCACCCAGGGCACGTCCGCGGCGAGAATCTGCTGGACCTGCTTCCACAACTGGTTGCGCGCCGATTCGTCCACGGTGGTGTGCGACTGCTCGTAGATCTTCTCGATCTCGGGATTGCTGTAGTTGGAGTAGTTGAGGTTCGCGCCGTTGACGAAGCTCGTGGCGAGCATGTACTCCACGTCGTTCACCCAGAGCTGGCCGGAGGTGAGCTGCACCGGGATGTTCTTCTTGGTCCGCCGCTCGCCGAGGGTGGCCGGGTCCAGCGGGGTCAGCTTGAGGTTGATGCCGACCTTCGCCGCCTCGCTCTGCACCTGGACGGCGATCTTCTGCTGTTCGTCGTTGTCGGCCTCGAAGACCAGTTCCGAGTCGATCGTGTTCTTGCCGGCCGCAGCCATGGCAGCCTTGGCCTGGTCGAGGTTGTGCGTGAACGGGTAGCCGCTCGCGTCGTACCCGGGCATGTCCAGCGGCACGGGGCTCTTGGCCGGGCGGGCGTCCCCGCCGTAGACGTTGCTGATGATCTGCTCGTACGGCACCGCGTACGCGAGGGCCTTGCGGACGTTCACGTCGTTGAACGGTGCCGCGGTGACGGACATCTGGATCGCCACCTGGCGGTTGCTCGCCGCCGAGATGACCTTGATTCCCGGGGCCTTCTTGAGGTCCTGGATGTCGCGCTGGCTGATGCCGAGGGCGATGTCGATGTCACCGGCCTGCAGTTGCAGCCGCTGGTTCGCGGCGGCGGGTACCACCGAGATACGGATGGTGGGCGTCTTGGCCGGGTCGGGCCCCGGGTAGCCGGTGTTCGCCGACAGTTCGATCTCCTGGCCCTGGGTGGCCTTCGTAACGTTGAAGTACCCGCCGGTGGGCGCGTTCTTGGCGAACCACTCCTTGGCCCAGGGATCGCTGGCGCTGGTGTGCTTCTTGGCCTCCACCGAGTCGAAGACGTACAGCGAGATCGCCTGGATCTGCCGGGTCAGCGCGCTGGGGAATGCCTGGTGGAACTCCACCGTGTAGTCGTCGACGACCTTGACCTGGTCCGGGCTGGTCAGCCCGATGGTGCGGTAGATGCCGGCCACGTTCGCCTGAGCGGCGAAGGCACGGTCCTTGGACCACTTCACGTCGGCGGCGGTCATCTCGTTGCCGCTGGCGAACTTGACCCCACGGCGCAGCTTGAGCGTCCAAACCTTCTTCGCGGCGTCCGGCTCGAACGACTCGGCGAACGCCGGGCCGATGTTCTGGGTGTCGAGGATCTGGCTGTCTCCCGCGTTCGTGACGCCATAGTCGATCATGTACGGGAAGACGTTCTTGTAGAGCATCAGCGCGGTCAGGTCGAAGCCGACGAAGTCCTGGTCCCAGCTCGACAGGTAACTCGAGACCGCGATGCGCAACGTCTTGGCGGTGGGGCCGCCCGACGCACCGCTCTTGGGCTTCGACCCGCTGTTCGCCGCGCAGGCCCCCGTCGCGAGCAGAAGCGCGACACTGCCGCCCAACTGCAGGACCCCGCGGCGAGAGAGGGCGGGCGAGGAGGTGCTGTCCGCGCGATCTGAACGAGCCATGAGTAGTCCTCCTAGAACCACGAGGCAGATGGTCCGCGCAGCGGACCCACTCGTGTTCTACCGGATTAAGTGGCAGTGAACAAGAGTCTGAACGGTGTTCACTGAACAACCCTCGCAACGAACGGCGCAGGCCTCCCGAACAGCCAATGACCTGCGAGACAGAGGTTCACATGAGTTGACAGGCCTGCTACAACCAATGTTCAGGCTGTCGAAACGCCGGCGCCGGACGATCTTGGACTGGTGCGATGACCATGTCGGTGCGCATGTGGTCGGCGAGCGCCCAGCCCGCGAGGCTGACCGATTTGATTATGAATCGTCAGTGATCGTAGATTGGTCGTGTGGATCTTCTTCGATTCTCGCGGACCACAACACGTCTGTCGGTGTTCACTCCGTGATGTTTGGTGGTTGGGTTGGTTCGGGGAGGATTCTGGTGACGTGGGTCGGCCGTGAGCGTTGGTTCTGCGCGATCGATGGTGGGTTGTTGAGCCGGTGAGCGGGAAGCTGCGGCTGGGCGAAGGCGAGACGGCCCGGACGGCGTGCGCCCGCGCGGTGTTGCGCGCCGGCGTGGACGAGGCAACCGGCGAGGTGCTGTCTCCGGCGGTGCTGGCGCAACGGGTCGGTTGGTGTGCCGATCTGGTGGCGGGCATGGTGGCCGCGCTGATCGGCGCGCATTGGAACAGCGTGGATGTGCAGGTGCTGGCGGCCGGGCTGGATGCGGGTGGGCGGCGGTTGCCGTCGAACGCGTGGATGGCGCTGCGACGTCTGGGCTGGGCGGTGACCGCGCCTGGGGGTGTGCGGGTCAATGATCGGGTCGTGCGGATGGCGCAGGAGCAGGCGGGGCGTGCGCTGCGTTCGGTGAAGTGGCGCGCCGAGGTGACCGCCGGGGTCCTGGCGACGTGGCCGGCCGATCCGCGCAAGCGCACCCCCGCCGAGTGGGACCAGGTCCGTCAGGCGATTCCGGGCGGGCAGCATCTGCCGTCCAGCGTTATCAAGTCCCGGACCCGGCAGGTCGTCACGTTTGCCAAGGTCAACGGCCGGCTGCCGGTGGATGTGTTCGAACTCGAAGGCGTCCCGCAGATTCCGCGGATGTTGTTGCTGGCCGCGTGTGACCGCCAGCAGGCCACGATCGAGCGCTGCGATACCGACCCGGGCAGGGCGCTGCTGCGGTTGCAGTTGCCCACCCGTCCGGATCCGCAGACGTATCGGGACTGGACGTGGGTGGCCTGTCCGATCACGTTGCCGTCCACGGTTCCTGCCTCGGCGGTGCTGCACCTGCCCACCCTCCGCCTCACCGACGGCAAGGTCCGTGCCGACATGGCATACACGCACGCCGTGCCGAAAGCCGCGCGCACCGGTCACACGGTGGCGGTCGGTGTGGATTGGGGCCTCAACACCCTCCTCAGCGCCGGTGCCCTACGACTGGGACAGGATGGCCGGATCACGGCGTTGGGGGCCGGTGGACAGTTCCGCGCCGCCGGTATCCTGGCCAAGCAGCACCGCCTGCGCCGCCACAGTGAGCGGCTGCACGCCAAGGCCGACACCTACCAGCGGCTCATCGGCGGCCGCCCCGACGAGCAGCTGAGCGCGAAACAGAAGGTGCTGGCCGGCGAGATCCGCCACCTGTCCGCCCGCCGCCAAAACCTGAATACCGCGCTCGCCTGGGCTGCCGCCCGCTGGACGGTCGACCAGGCGATCGCCGCCCGGGCGACGGTGATCTATCTGGAAGACCTGCGGTCGATGGAAGCCAAGGGCATGGGGCACAGCCTGAACACGCGCCTGTCCCAGCAGGTCCGCGGACAAATCAGCGACCGGATCCGGCACCTCGCCGCCGAGCACGGCATCGCCGTGGTCACCGTCCCCGCCCGCAACACCTCCAAACACTGCCCCCAATGTTTGACCCCGCTACAGCACCGTAAAGCCCCCGACCGGCCCACCACACCGGGATGGAAGTGGGCCATCTGCCCCAACATCGGGTGCGGTTGGCAGGGCGATCGTGACCACGGCGCCTGGCGGCGTATCGCCGCCCGCGGACTCACCCACCAAGCCAAAACCGTCACCGACAAGACCACCGGCGCCATGGTGATCCGCACGGTCGTCGACGAACTCGAAGCCGCAGCCGTCATCACCCCAAGCACCTCCAAGACCAGTCGGAGGGACCGGTCGAAGACCGGCCCCACCCGGCCCCGCACCTCACGCCCCGCGCCCAGGCGACGCAGGGCACCCTCCCCCACCCGGCCCAACGGCCGGGCGGGCAAGCGTCCGGAGGGACACGCACCAACGGACCGGAAGCTGCCCCGCGCAGCCCACCGACACCAGAGCGTGAACACGATCAGCACACCCACCACCACCGGCCACCGGCCCCGAGGAGCCGCACTGGGCGCGGGATTCCATCTCCACGCCCACGCATCTCCACCACGGTGGGAAACGATCCCGGAAACCCCATCCGACTCAGGATCGCCAAGCTGATCAGGGACGCTGCCGTGACGGCCGACCGCCTAGTAGTAGCTCGAGCGGGACGGCTCCCCGTGTTCCCGACCGCCGGCGTCTGCGGTGGGCCGTCGTCCGTATCCGGGATTTACAGATTCGCCCCTTGACCGTCACGCAAGCCGCCCGGTCGCCCCCGTCCGGATGGTCCGCACCGGCGACGCGCTGCTGGCGCCGGCCATTACCCGCCGCCTCGTCGAACGGTTCGCCCGCCGTGACCCGGACACGGCCACGATCCACCGCGACCTGGCCACGCTGACACCACGGGAACTCGAGGTGCTGCGCCTGCTGGCCCACGGCCTGAGCAACGCCGAACTCGCCGGCCACCTCCACCTGTCCGAGGCGACCGTCAAAACCCACGTCGCCCGCATCCTCGCCCTGCGCGACCGCGTCCAGGCCGTCGTCGTCGCCTATGAAACCGGACTGGTCAGCCCCAACGGAACCGGAGCTGCGCTGCGGTCCCACCAATCACCAGCACGGCTGAGCAGATTCCGGGCAGTGTCCCGGTCGGGCCGATCCTGCGCCGGAACGACGTGCGTGACGCCTCAGACCTGTCGGCGTCGTCCGCAGCAGCGCCGTCCGCATCGGGCGCTGCAGCTGCAGCCTCCGCGCTCCGACCGTCCTGCCGCCGACCTTGCTCACGAGGGTCAAACGCCGGCCGGTTCTCGGCGGGCTGATCTACGAGTACGAACGAGCCGCACAAAAAGACCAGCTCAGCGCACATAACCGAGTTTTGAAACCCCACAGGCGACGATCGGCTGCCCGCGTTCATGCGGACCTTCATGCTATCTGCCCGCAGGGCCACTACCTCGACCAACCGCGTGTCGGAGTCGATCTACGAAACTCCAAAACTGCAGTTAATGAGGGTTGGGCCGTTCGCCAGTGAGGTAGTTCTGGATGGTTGGAGACAGCCAGGCGATGGCCATGCGATCGAGACAACCCGGAAGGTGGGACCCGAACTGGCGAACAAAACGCAGGTAAGGGCGTGGCATCGGACCTGTCGTCGTGCGGGCGGAGGCAGTTGACGGTTGGACGGCCGCCAGCGGATGATCCAGCGATGTGTCGCTCGGGTTAGCAAGCCGGGACGCTGGTTCTAATGGGCAACATGATCGCCGTCATGCGGTGGCTTCGGGAGAGCGGATTTTGATGAAGTTCCTTCTCACGTCGTCGGGCATCTGTAACCCGAGCATCTCCGACGCGCTCGTCGACCTGCTGGGCAAGCCGATCGCCGAGTCCACGGCCCTGTTCATCCCCACCGGTGTCTACCCCTTCTCCGGCGGGGGTGAGAGGGCGTGGAAGGCGATTCACGGCCAGGCTCCCATCCCGCTGTCCCAGCTGGGTTGGAAATCCCTGGGGCTGTTGGAGCTCACCGCGCTGCCGACCATTCGAGAAGAGAACTGGGTCCCGGCAGTCCGGGAGGCCGATGCCCTCCTCGTCTGGGGCGGCGACGTGCTGTACCTGACCTACTGGCTGCGCCAGTCGGGCCTGGCTGACCTCCTGCCGTCGCTGAGTGACACGGTTTATGTGGGGGTCAGCGCCGGGAGCATTGCGGTTACCCCGTACAACTGCGACGCCGAATTCGACCTCGGATTCGTCCCGGACGGCAGCGACATGGCGCAGGGCGCCGACCGGGCGCTGGGGCTGGTGGATTTCACGCTGTACCCCCACCTCAATCATCCGGACATGGAGGACGCCGAGCTGTCCAACATCCAGAAGTGGGCGTCCGGAATCCCGGTCCCGACTTACGCCATCGACGACAACACCGCAATCAAGGTGGTCGATGGCATCGTTGACGTCATCTCCGAAGGCGACTGGAGACTGATCAACCCCTGACCGAGACGTCCCTTCAGCCGAGCCAGCCCTACACAAGGCGGGTCCACAACTCACGAACACAGCAATCGGACGAAGAGACGTGGGCCCCATAGACCCCGACAAGTGGGACCCGAACTGGCCCACAGAACCAGCCATCGGACTCCAGGTCGAAACGCACCTGGGCATCCGGCCGCTTGGGCCACAGGGATGACCAGATGACCAGGTGTGGGTGCTCGGCGCGCAGGACCTGCGGAAGGCTGCGTAGTCGGCGGAGGCCTGCGGGTCCGGACTACTCGGCGGCGAGTTGTGCCACGACGGGTTCCAGCTCCGATTTCACGATGGCTCGGCGGAACACCGTGGCGATACGTCCTTGACGGTCGAGGACAACGGTGTTGGGTAGGCCGACAAGTCCAACCTCGCGAAATTGAAGGGCGACTCGGCCCGGAGGGTCAAACAGGCTAGGAAAGGTAATCCGGCCGTGCGCAAAGGATGTGGCTGCGTCCTTGCCGTTCTGAGTGTTGACGCCAAGGAAGGTCACCTCGGTGTCGCGGCTGGCCTGGTATACGGCTTCGAGGTCGTCGAACTCTGCGCGGCATGGAGCACACCACGACGCCCAGAAGTTGATCACAACCACCTTGCCCGTCAGTGTGGCCGGTTCAAAGGCGCTGTCGTCGAGCAGCGTGCCGGCTAGCTGCGGACCGGCGGGTCGCTTCTCCATGGGGTACACGGTCTGAGGAACGATGGCACCGCCCCTGTCCTTGCCGCCGACCGGTGTCGCGTCCGCGCCGCTCGCTCGATCGCAGCCGGCGATTGCCGTGGTCAGGACAGCGCCCACCGCCGCGATCATGTGTCGACGACGCACCAGCACCCCTGTTCGTCTAATCGAAGGGCATCCGGGTCGGCACACCCGCCGCCACGATAGACGACACGCTTCCTGGCACCGTGGCCCTGGGCCGTCGACAAGCCGGGTGAGACTGAACAAGCCGGGTTCGGCTTCGATGAGGACTTGCCGGGCGACGAGGCGTTTGAGCTTGGCTCGGATTCCTTCGGTGTCGCGGGCGGAGATAGGTGAATATGAAAAGAAAAGGTTTGGGGCTTTCTTTTAACCCTCTTCAGTATTACTGGTTCGCTATCAATCGCCACTCCGGCACACGCGGGCAGCAGTTATCCAGCGAGAGATCTTCCTCGCGTCGCGAGCAGGTGAATACGGGGGACCGGTCGCCCGCGCCCGCCCGCGCCCTGCGGGGAGCGTCCAGTCGACCGAAGCAGCTAGGCGTGCCCCGGCCTGCATCATGCATGGTACGACTGATGGCATATAACGTGAAGCCGACAGAACGGGCTTGCGATGACCGCCGGCAACACCAGGGACCTGCTGCGGGATCACGCCGAGCCGCAGCGTGCCACCTACGTCGAACTCTTCTTCGACGTCATCTTCGTCTTCGCGCTGACCCGGCTGTCGAACACTCTGTTCCACAACCTCACCTGGCTCGGCGCCCTGCACACCGTGATCCTGCTCGCCGCATTCTGGTGGGTCTGGGTCTTCACCGCCTGGACCACGAACCGCCTCAACCCCGCCCAGCCGGCGATCCAGCTCGTCATCGTCCCGATCGCATTAGGCACCCTGATCATGGCAGGCGCGGTCCCCGCCGCGTTCGGCAAGGACGGCCTGGCCTTCGCTGTCACCTACGTCGTCATCCAGATCGGCCGGGCCTTCTTCGTCACGGTCGCGCTGCGCGGGCGGGAGGTGTCGATCGGCTCGCTGCAACAGCTCATCTGGGCCTGCTTCTCGGGCGTGTTGTGGATTGTGGGCGCGTTCACCACAGGCCCGGTCCGGGTGTTGATCTGGCTGTTCGCGGCTGCCCTCGGCTACACGATGACCCAGCTGGATTTCCGGCTGCCCCGGCTCGGCCCGGCCCGGATCGCCACCCAGGTGGTCAACGCGGAGCACCTCGCCGAACGCTACCAGCAGTTCATGATCGTCGCGTTCGGCGAGGCGATCCTGGCCTCGGGCGGGCAGTTCGCGGCGTTCGGCTTCAAGCCGGATCGGGTGATCGCCCTCGTGCTGGCGTTCGCCATCACCGCGCTGTTGTGGCGGATCTACTTCTACCGGGCGGGCCTGCTCCTGCCGGCCGTGATCGCCGCGAGTGCCAGGCCGGCAGTGTTCGCCCGGTCCGCCTCGTACGCCCATCTGCTCATGGCCGGCGGCATCGTACTCAGCTCGGTCGGCGACGAGATCATCATCAACCACCCGTTCGCCAAGCCCAACCTGGTCTGGTCCGCCGTCATCCTCTGCGGGCCGGCGATCTACCTGGCCGGCCGCGCCCGGCTCGACTACCTGTCCTTCAGCCGCGTCGCCCTGTCCAGGGTGATCGGACTGGTCGTACTCGTCGCGCTGGCACCCGTGGTCGCGTTCCTGCCACCGATCCTGATCGCCGTGGTCGCGGTCGTCATCCTCCTCATCATCGCCACCTCGGACACCGTCTCCTGGCGGTTCCGCCCCAGCAAGCCGACTCCACCCCCGCCAGGCGGGCGGTATCGAGGCATGTAGAGATCACAGATGACAGGGCGGCTACACCCGCCTGAGCAGCGCACGCCAACACAGGCAGGTTGTACACCGCTCGTCAATCCAACCAGTAGGCGGCGGTGCTGACGCCGCTGCAAATATGGTGCGGCAACGATCCCCGGTGGCGTTCGGGGAGCCGGCCGAGCGGTGGACTCACAGCACCGCGCTGGAACACCCCGGCCACCGCCGAGGAGATCAACCGGCTGCGGTAACAGCACCTGCCCGGTGCCTCCCGCGGCACCCGCATCCGGCTCATGCGTCGCGTGACCGCCCCGTTCACCGGTCCGACCATCGCCGAGGTAGCCACGAGTTCGTGATCGACGCTGTCGAGACCGGCTTCGCGGTCTGGCGACGGAGTGCTCCAGCCGGCGGAGGACAGGTGGCGTTTACGCGGTACGTCCGGCCATCTCAGCGGGCCATGATCCTCATCGCGTCGGCCTAGGGATGACGGCCGCACGTTCGAATTCGAGCGGACGGCACCGGGCCCAAGGTTCAACCCCACTCGTACAGGGATGCTGGACCGTTCCCAAGCGGAGAAGGCTGCTCGCCAGGCGGCCGTAGCCGTCGCGCACCGCCCGTTGCAGATCGCGCCCGGACAGCACGCTCACCCGGGTGGCGAGGATCTGCACCACCACCAGCGCCGGCATCATCAACAGGGTCAGCCACGCCAGCCCGAGCATGGTGCTCGCCCCGACCACGACCAACGTCGCCACCGTGGTCGGATCGGTGTCCGCGGCACCCGACACCAGGCCCGGCCCCAGGGACCGGATCCCCGATGACAGCAGTGGAGATCGCCGAAGCGACCGGAATTTCGCGCACGACCGCCCAGCGCTACCTGGCCGACCTCGCCGAGAGCGGCAAACTGGAACTGAACCTGCGGTACGGATCGCAGGGGCGCCCAGAACACCTGTACCGGTGGCACGACGCCTCCGGTGCCGGTGGCTCTGCCTGATGCAGCCGTCAAGGTCTCGTACCCCGTGTTCTCCGCCTGAAAGACAAGCAGGATCTGATCCGATTTGAACTGAGGCCCGGCGATGTGGCCAATCGGTGCCGTCGTGAACTCATGCCGTTCGCCGTGGGCCGGTGCTGCCCTGCGGTGCCAAACCGGCGGGTCGCTGCCTTCACTTCACGTGGTCACTGTCCCTCCACACGTCGCGTGGCCGTGCTGGCCTCGCCCCTCGGCCTGGTCGCCCCGCGCGGGGGCCTTGCCTTAACGCGGCGTTTACGTCGCCTTCCTACAGGAATGTGTCCATCGACGGCGATTTTTGAGACAGTTCATCTGTCGCTGCCACGCCGTCAGCCGGGCTCCCCCACCCGGCCGTGGCCGGCGACAGACAGGAGGTCCCCCAGTGGCCCGCATACGCAAGGCCGCCCTCGCCACGGTGGCCGCCGCCGTCCTGACCATCGTCCTGGCCCCGACACCGGCCCATGCCACACCTCCCAACATCCCCTCGTACAGCACCGCGGTGAGTCGGCTCAACTCGCTCACCGTCGCGGCAGAGTCCCACGAGTCCAGCTACAGCCGCGATCTGTTTCCGCACTGGATCACGATCTCCGGTACGTGCAACACCCGTGAGGAGATCCTCAAGCGCGATGGCACCAACGTCGTCGTCGACTCCAGCTGCTATCCGATCTCCGGGTCCTGGTACAGCCCGTACGACGGGGTGACCCGCACGAGCCCCTCGAGCATCGACATCGACCACATGGTTCCGCTCGCCGAGGCCTGGCGGTCCGGGGCGTGGGCCTGGACCACCTCGAAGCGCCAGACCTACGCCAACGACCTGGGCGGCCCCGAGCTGTGGGCGGTCACCGACACCGTCAACCAGTCCAAGAGCGACAAGGACCCGGCCGACTGGAAGCCCCCACGGACGGCATTCCACTGCACCTACGCCAAGGCCTGGATTCAGGTCAAGTGGTACTACAGTCTCTCGGTCGACAGCGCTGAGAAATCGGCCCTGAATTCGATGCTCAGCACCTGCTGACCGCTCGATTCGAGTCCGAAATCCTGGGCACCCGACATGGGTGTGTAGCCACCCGGCAGCGCTCGGACGGCCTGATGATGGGGTCCAGGCAGCGCTCGCTCTTGGGGCCCGTTCGACACACGCACAATTCGCCTGGTCCCGGAGGTGCTAGCACATTCGGTCATGATCAGGGCGCTTTCCAGCAGATCGGCCAACGGCAGGTGACCTGCTGGAGATCCGCGCAGATGCCTGCGTGGTGCACGCGGCAGAGGCCGTAGCCAGTCGTGCGGACCGACCGGCATCGGGTGATCGAGCGGCGGTGTCGGCCGGTCGTCGGCGGGACCCGCCTGATGGTGTGGGGGCCGACATTCTTCAGTGATGGGCGCTCCGCCAACCGTTTGCTGGAAGGTGACCGCACCGGCAGGGTGTGTCGGGTACGCGTCGCACCGCAGTCGGGTGTGCGCTAGAGGACGGGCTGCGTGCGGGCGGAGGGTGTCACAGGCCGATCCTCCACTCCGAGACGAGGTACTCATGCCCGTGACTCCGAGCTACCCCGGCGTCTACATTGAGGAAGTCCCGAGCGGTGTCCGTCCCGTGATCGGTGTGGCGACCGGGGTGGCCGCCTTCGTGGGATACACCCGCACCGGGCCCGAGCACCGCGCCGTCCGGGTGAACAGCTTCGGCGAGTTCGAGCGCCGGTTCGGCGGCGTCGATCGGGACTCCGAACTCAGCCTGGCGGTGCGGCAGTTCTTCGGCAACGGGGGCTCGGCCGCTCTGGTCGTGCGAGTGCCACGCGCCGACGCCCGCGCGGCCTCGGTGACCCTGTTGGACAAGGTGGGCTCCAGCCCGAAGTTGGCGCTGGTGCTGGACGCGGCCAGCACCGGCCAGTGGGGAAGCAATCTGCTGATCGACGTCGACCATGACGGCGCGCCCGATGCCAAGTCGTTCAACCTGAGCGTCTACGACGCCGCCACCGGCACGGCCGAGCGGTTCACCGGTCTCTCCGCGGACCCGACCAGCGCCACGTATGCCGTCACCCTGCTCAACGACCCCGACCGCGGCTCGTCGCTTGTCCGGGCCCGGGCCGGGGCGAGCGGCGCCGGCCGACCGGCCGGCAGCGGTACGGTCGGGACAGCGATCAACGCGCCCACTGTGGATGCGGCGAAGAAGTACCGGCTGACTGTGCAGCCGGATCGGCCCACCAAGCCGGACCCGTCGGACGCCACCAAGACCGTTCCCGCGGTCAGCCCGGTGACCGTCACGGTGCTGGAGAAGGGCGAGCGGCTGCCGTCCTCCCCCGCCGGCGTGGCCGCGCTGCTGCAACGGAAAATCAACACCGCGCTGGGTGGCGCGGACGGAGCTGCGGGGCTGCAGGTTCGGGTTCTGCCCACCGCTGACGGCGGGTTGCGCATCCTCGGCGACGTCGACCCGATGGTGGCGCCGGCGGCCGTGGACGCGGCTTTCACCATCGCGGGGGTGACTGCCGCCGGTGACGTGGCCGACGGCGCGGCCCTGCTCGGCCTGGGCGGCAGCACGGCCAACGTGGGCCGATACACGCCGGTCGGCGCCAAGCGGCTCGGCCAGGGCGACGTGGTTTCCGGCACGGACGGTACGACGCTGCCCGGCACCGCGGCGCTGATCGGTTCCGAGGCCGCCTACTCCGGCATCTACGCGCTGCTCAGGACTGACCTGTTCAACATGCTCTGCATCCCCGATGCGACCCGCGCCAAGCAGGGCGACCCGACTTCCGTCGACAGTGGCCTGGACCCGGAGGCGGTCTGGGCGGCCGCGTACGAGCTCTGCGAGCGACGCCGAGCGGTGTTGCTGGTCGATCCGCCACCGGGAGTGGACGACCCGGACCGCGCGCTGGACTGGATCAACCAGCTCGGCGTCAAGGGGTCCAATGCGGTGGCCCACTTCCCCCGGTTGCGGATCCCCGATCCAGCTGACGGCTTTCAGCCGCGCACGGTCGCCCCGAGCGGCACTCTCGCCGGCCTGTATGCGCGCCAGGACGCCGAGCGGGGCGTGTGGAAGGCTCCTGCGGGTACGGAGGCGCAGCTGCGCGGGGTGACCAGCCTGGTCTACCCGCTGACCGACGCCGAGAACGGCGTGCTCAACCGGCTCGGGCTCAACTGCCTGCGGACCTTCCCGGTGATCGGCACGGTCAACTGGGGTGCCCGGACGACCGCCGGTGCTGACGTCCTGGCCAGCCAGTGGAAGTACACCCCGGTACGCCGGCTCGCGCTGTACATCGAGGAGAGTGTCTTCCGCGGGACCCAATGGGCCGTGTTCGAGCCGAACGACGAGCCGCTCTGGTCCCAGCTGCGGCTCAACCTGACGTCGTTCATGCAGGACCTGTTCCGTAAGGGCGCGTTCGCCGGGCGGACCCCACGCGAGGCGTACCTGGTGCGGTGTGACGCGGAGACCACCACCAGCGATGACCGAGACCGCGGCGTGGTGAATGTGGTCGTCGGGTTCGCCCCGCTGAAACCCGCTGAGTTCGTGATCGTGCGGATCCAGCAGCTCGCTGGCCAGAGCCCGTCCTGAGAGGTGTGAGTCATGGTGCAGTTCGCGGTCAACCCGACGCGCTTCGATCCGTACAAGAACTTCAAGTTCCGGGTGAAGTGGGACGGCCGGTACGTGGCCGGGGTGAGCAAGGTCAGCGCGCTGAAGCGGACGACTGAGGTGGTCAAGCACCGCGACGGCGGGGACCCGTCGACCAGCCGCAAGTCGCCGGGGCGTACGGAGTTCGAGGCGGTCACCCTGGAGCGGGGGCTGACCCACGACGCCGAGTTCGCCCAGTGGGCCGGCAAGATCTGGTCGCTGCACGCCGGGCTCGGTTCGGAGGTGTCTTTGGCCGACTTCCGCAAGGACATCACGATCGAGCTGCTCAACGAGGCCGGGCAGGTCGCTCAGTCGTACCGGTTGTTCCGCTGTTGGGTGTCGGAGTACCAGGCGTTGCCGGAGCTGGACGCCAACGCCAACGCGGTGGCCATCGAGCACCTCAAGCTGGAGAACGAGGGCTGGGAGCGCGACGAGGCGGTCGCCGAGCCGGCCGAGCCGCGGCTCGGCTCGTGACGGCACGGCCGCCGCTGACCGAGGTGGAGTTGGTCTCCGCGTGGGACCGCGCGCTCGGGCAGCCCGCGGCGCGGCGTCCGCTCGCGCTGCTCGGTCGAAAAGACGCTGACCGGCTCCCGGTGGGCGAGGTGGCGGCGTTGCTGCTGGCGACGGCCGGCGGCTGGGCCGGGGGCCGGGTGGAGGCCACCGTGGACTGCCCGGCCTGCCCGGAATGCCTCGAGGTGGGCTTCACCGTAGCCGACTTGCTGGCCGGCGCGCCCGAGTCGGCCGCCGGGTCGTTCACCCTGGACTGGCGGGGACACCGGTTGACGCTGCGCCTGCCCACCCCCGCCGACCTGGCCGAAGCGGCCCGGACGGGGGACGCGGCGACGGCCGAGCGGTGGCTGTTCGAGGCGTGCCTGGTCGCCGCTGACCCGCCGCTGGCCGACCCCTGCGGCGCGCTGCCGGAGGTGTCGGCCGCGATGGCCGCGCGCGACCCGCTCGGGGTGGTCGGCGTCGTGCTGACCTGCCCCGGCTGTGGTACCGCGACCGAGGCCCTGCTGGACGTGCCTGCCTGGGCGTGGCAGGCTGCCGACGCCCGGGTCCGGCGGCTGTTCGGCGAGGTACACCGGCTCGCCTGCGCGTATGGCTGGTCGGAGGCGGAGGTGCTGGGTCTCGGCCCGCACCGCCGCGCCGCGTACCTGGAGCTGGTCCCGTGACCGGCTACCTGGCCGCGCTGGCCGCGCTGGCCGTCGGCACCGCGCCACGGCTGCGGCCCCGCGTGCTGGGCCGGTTCGAGCCGGAGCGGCCCGAGGCCGATGGCGGATTCGAGGCGTACGACGTGCAGCGGGAGAGCCCTGTCCCGCCCCGGCCCGACACGCCGCCGCTACCCGCCGCGCCGCGGGTGGAGGCTCCGGCGCCGCCCGCCGTACCGGTGTCGGCGCCACGGCCGGTGTCCGCCGCGCCGGCCGCCAATCGGGCCCAGCCGATGGCACCGGCCGATGGCGCCGCCACCGCGCCGCCCGCGATGGCCAGCACACCGCCGCCCGTGCTCGTACCGCCGATTCGGCAGGAAACGGAACGGCGCACGGTCGAGCAGGCGCCCCGTGCGCAGCCGACGGCCGCGGCCCGCCAGGACGCGCCGCCAGCACCGGAGTCCCGGCCCACCACCCCGGCTGCGGCGCCGCACCCCGCGCCGCCGGTGGTCGCGGCGGCCGTGATACGCCCCGCACCGCCCGCCGTGCCGGCGCGCGCCGTCCCGGTGGCCCGGGCCGCGGCCCGGGCCGCGGAACGCCCGACTGTGCACGTCCACATCGGCCGGATCGACGTGCGGCTCGCCGCCGGTCAGCGTCCCGCGCCCGCCGCGCCACGGCCGGCAACGCCCGCCGTGCCGGCCCCCGTTGTCGAGCCGGGGCCGGCCCCCGAGCTGGAGGCGTACCTGCGTGATCCCCAGGGCGGGCCGCGATGAGCACCGCGTACGCCCTTGCCGCCGTCACCGCCGTGCTGCGCGGCCAGTTGATGGCGTACCTGCGCGCCACCGGCGCCTCCTCGGCCGTCGGCGGAGTCTCGGTCTCCGCCGGCCCGCCGGACCGGGTGACCGTCGGTAACCAGGAGGCCAACCAGGTCAACCTCTTCCTCAGCCGGGTCACCCGCAACCCGACCTGGGCCAATCTCGGGCCGCCGCCGCGCAGCAGCGCGGGCGAGGACGTCGCCGCGCCGCCGCTCGGCGTGGACCTGCACTACGTGGCGAGCGTCTACGGCCATGACCCGCTGACCGGTGAGATCCTCCTCGGCCATGTGCTGGCGATGCTGCATGAGACACCGGTGCTGACCCGGGCGGTGATCCGTCGCTCGCTCGCGCCGGAGCCGCCGGACCCGACGCTGCCCGCGCCGGTGGCCGACTCCCGCCTCGCCGACCAGGTCGAGCAGCTGCGGATCAGCGTGACGAACAGCCCGGGCGGCGAGGAGAGCTTCCGGCTCTGGTCGGCGTTCAGCGCGCCGTACCGGACCAGCGTCTTCTTCGACGTCTCGGTGGTGCTGATCGACCCGAAGCGCGGGGCGCGGGAACCCCTGCCGGTGCGGTCGGTCGCCTCCGGGGCGGTGGACGTCCGCGGCCCCGAGGTCGACCAGGTACGGGCGGACGGCCCGACCGGCACCCCGGTCACCGCCGGCGCGACCCTGGTCGTGACCGGCCGCAACCTGGCCGGCCCGAGCACCCGGGTACGGATCGGAGCGGCCACCGCCAGCCCGTCCACCCTGTCCGCCACCGAACTGCGGGTGCCGCTTGCGGCCTTCGACCGGCCCGTCCCGGCCGGCATCTGCGGGCTGGTCGTCACCCACTCCGTGGACCTGGGCGACCCGCCCGTGCCCCGGCCGGTGCTCAGCTCGGACGCCGTGCCGGTCGTCTACCAACCGGCGATCACCGTGGCACCCGGCGACGTGGTGGTCGACTCCAGCCGCACCACGGACGGAGTGGCGCTGCGTACCGGCTCGGTCACCGTCACGGTGGATCCCCGCGTCGGGGTGACGCAGCAGGTGACCCTGTCTCTGACCGGGGAGGGCGGCACGGTCCTGCCAGCACCGCCGGGCAACGGGGTCGCGGCGGGCGCCGACAGCACCGACCGGATCCGGTTCGGCTTCCGCGACCTGCCGGCCGGGACGTACCTGGCCCGGCTGCGGGTGGACGGGGTGGACAGCCCGCTGGCCACCGACCCCACCGGCCGGTACAGCGGCCCTTCGGTGGTGGTGTGATGCCCGCGCCGCGTCCCGCCGTCCGCTGGCCCGGCCCGGCCGTCGCCGCCCCCGACGACGACCTGCTGGCCGCGGAGATCGAACGGATCCGGCTGGTGCTCAAGGGCGAAGCCGCGCCCGGCACCCGCGCCGGCAACCCCCACCTGGACCGGATCGCCGCCGGATTCGGGCTCAGCGACTTCGAGCGGGACGTGCTGGTCGCCGCGGTCGCCGGGGAGCTGGGGCTGCTGGACCGGCCGGTCACCTTCGCCTGGTGCCTGCGCGCCCTGCCCGGCGGGCACTGGGACGCCCTGGCCGCCGACCGTCCGCTGCGCGCCGCCCGGCTGGTCGAGGTCGCCGAAGGGCCGCTGCCGCACGCCCCGGTCCGCCCCGACGAACGAATCCTGCACGAGGTGCACGGCGCCGGGCGGCTCGACGAGCGGCTGCGACCGTACCTGGCACCGCTGCCCGCGCCGCCGGCCACCCTGCCCGCCGGCCGTCGGCGGGCCGCGGCGGACCTCTGCGCCGCCTGGCAGCTGGGACGCCGTCCGCTGCGGATCCTCGGCCCGGACCACGCCGACCGGACCGACGTGGTCGCGGCGGCCGCCGCCACGGTGGACCGGCCGGCTCTGCGGGTGGTGGCCGGTGACCTGCCGCGCGCGGTCACCGACCGGGATGCCTTCGCCCGGCTGTGGAACCGGGAGGTGGTGCTCGCCGACCCGGTGCTGGTCGTCGAGCTGACCGGCGACGAGCCGCCCGAGCTGACAAGCGTCGTGGAACACCTGGTGGCGCGGATCATCGGCGACGTCGTGGTCTCCACCCCGCGGGCCGTCCCGCTCGATGGCGTCACCGCCGGGCCGACGGTGGACCGGCCGACGCGCGAGGAACAGCGTGCGCTGTGGCGCGACCTGCTGCCCGGCCGCTCCGGGCGCCCCGCCGCCGAGCTGGCCCGCGAGTTCGACCTGGGGCACCGGGAAATCCTCGCCGCCGCCCGGCCCACCGCCGGCCGGGCCGTCGAGCCGGTAGCGGTCGCCCGGGACCTGGTCCGCGAACGGGTACGCCGCGACCTCGACGGGCTGGCCGAGCGGATCACCGTCCGGGCCGGCTGGGACGACCTGGTGCTGCCCGCCCCGGCCCTGGCCCAGCTGCGTCAGCTGGCCGCCGCCGCGGCCGGTCGGGCGCGGCTCACCGAGCGGGGCTTCGGGCACCGTACCGAGCGGGGGCTCGGGGTCACCGCGCTGTTCGCGGGGCCGAGCGGCACCGGCAAGACGCTGGCCGCCGAGGTGGTCGCCGGGGCCCTCGGGTTGGACCTGCACCGCGTCGACCTGGCCACCGTGGTGAGCAAGTGGATCGGCGAGACGGAGAAGCACCTGCGGCGGATCTTCGACGCCGCCGAGCGGGGCGGCACGGTGCTGCTCTTCGACGAGGCCGACGCGCTGTTCGGCCGGCGGTCGGAGGTGCGGGACAGCCACGACCGGTACGCCAACATCGAGGTGTCGTACCTGCTGCAACGGATGGAGCAGTACCGGGGCGTGGCGGTGCTGACCACCAACATGCGCACCGCCATCGACCCGGCGTTCCTGCGCCGGCTGCGGGTGCTCGTCCCCTTCGGACACCCCGGCCCGGCCGAGCGGGCCGACCTGTGGCGGCGTGCTTTCCCGCCGAAGGTCGCCACCGAGGACCTCGACCTGCACCGCCTCGCCGAGCTGGACCTCACCGGCGGGGACATCCACACCATCGCCCTGCGGGCGGCGCTCGTCGCGACCGGCGAGCACGCCCCGGTCCGGATGCGGCACGTGCTCGACGCCGTGGCCGCCGAGTACGCCAAACACGACCGGCCCGCCGACCCGGGGCTGTGGTCATGACCATCGAGGTTGACGTCCACGAGCTCGTCCTCACCGGGGTCGAGGCACCCGACCCCGCCGCGCTTGGCGCCGCGGTGTCCGCCGCGCTGGCCCGGCTGGTCGCCGAGCGTGGTCTGCCGCAGGCCGCGCCGGTACCCGGTCCGCTGCCGGCCCGGCCGGGGGCCGACCTGCCGGCCGCCCTGGCGGAGGCAATCTGGGCGCAGCTGGGCCGGTCCGCGTGACGGGAAGCGGACCCATGAACGAGCGCGAGGCGGCCGTCCGCGAGCAGCCGGCGGGCAGCGCCCCGGCCCGGGACGAGGCCCTGGCCGAGCTGACCCGGGACCTGGTCGGCCGGTACGCCCCCGCGCTGGGCCTGCGCCCCGACGCCGTCCAGGTGCACCTCGGCGAGGCCGGGCGACGGGCCGCCAACCACGGCGCCAAGGGGCTCTACGCCGACGGCGCGCTCTATCTGGCCCCCGGATACGACCCGCGCCGGTCGACCGGACGGGCGCTGCTGGCCCACGAGCTCGGGCACCTGGCCCAGGCGGGCGAGGCAAGTCAGGGCGGTAGCCAGGCCGCCGCCACGGCGTACCCGACGGAGCACGCGACCGACCCGGAGGCGGAGGCCCGGGCGCTGGCGGAGGCGGCCGCGGCCGGCCAGGCGCTCTGGACACCGGCGGCGCGGCTGCCCGCCGGCGCGGTCGCCGCCGACACCGGCGTGCTCACCGCTGCACCGCGCCCCGGCCCGGCCGCGCCCAGCTCACAGGCGGCCGAACAGGCCGCGACCGGACCGCCGGAAGCGGAACTCAGCGACCTGGTGGACCGCCGCTACCAGGCGGAACGGGCGCGGATCATCGACCTGCTGGACGGGCTGTGGGTCTCCGGCGACGACGTGCGAGGCTGCCTGCGGGTGCTGGACAAGCTGCCCTTCCTGGCCGCCCGCAGCCTGGTGCGCAGCCTCCCCCCGCCGCAGCGCCTCGATCTGGCCCGCCACCTCGACGACGGCCACCACCGGCTCTACCCGCGCGCCGCGCTGGCCGCGCTCGGCGGCCAGCCGCCCGGCCAGCTCCGGCAGCTGGAAACCGGCAACGTGCACGGCCTGAGCACCGAAGGGCTCGGCCCGATCGAGCAGCTCACCGCGGCGAACGTGCTGCGTGCCCTGCGCAGCAGCGTGCTGCGGGAGTTACTGGCCGGTGACCGGAAGACGTACTTCCAGGGCCTGCTGACGCAACGGCCGCCACGCGACGACGACGCCCGGCGCGAGCAGGTCAGCGCGCTGCGCGACGAGGTCGCCGAGGCGACCCGGCTCGACCAGGACACCGACCTGACCAAACGGCAGCGCCAGGCCGAGCGGCTGATCGGCGAACACCGCGACGGCGAGGCGCTGGAACTTCTGGCCGCCCTCGCCCCGACCCCACCCACCGCCGACGCCCCAGCCAGCGCCGGCCCGCCCGAGCCGGGACCGCGACTACGGCACGCGGTACGCCGCCTCGACGAGGCCGGCCACATCGACACGCTCCTGGACCAGCTGCCGTGGGAGGACAAGCGGGTCGACGCGGACCTCGGCCCGCGGCTGCTGGTCGTCCTGGCCGCCCGGGAGGAGCACCAGAACCTGGCCCGGATCGAAGGGCTGCTGTCGTACGGCATCTTCGACTGGGAGATCCGGGACCGGGAGGCCCGCTTCGCGTACCTGCTGCTGCGCAGTCTGCCGCAGGCAACGCAGGACCGGTGGCGGCGGCTGGACGAGGGCCGCTGGTTCGACCGGCTGGAGGAGAACATCCCCGCCGAGGACGTCCTCGGCGGCGCGTACACCGGCGTCGGTACCCTGGCCGAACCGCTCGACCGGGCCCGGCGCAGCCCCGGTCAGGTCGACGCCGAGCAGATCGTCGCCGACATCCACCATAAGGTGCAGGACGGACTCAACGGGAACATCGCCGTCCAGCTGGTGCGCCGGCTCATCGGGCACGACCGGCCCGCCGACGAGACCGCCGACGCGGCGCTACGCGGCCGGGAGGCGCTGCGCACCGCGGTCCGCCGCCTGGACACCCTGCGCGACCTGGACCGCATCCTCGACGCGCTGCCCGACGCGTACCTCACCCACGAGATGTGGCGCCCCGAGCTGCTCGACCTGTTCGCCCTGCGCGACCCCGCCCACCTGGAACGGCAGGTGCGCCAACTGCTCGACATCGGGCTGACCGACTGGGCGGTCAACCCCCGGGAGGCCTGGCTGGCCTTCCAGCTCGTGCGGAACCTGTCGGCGGCCGATCAGGCCCGGCTGGAGGCCGAGAATCCCGACCGGTGGGCCCGGATGCGGTCGGGGATGACCCCGCAGATGCGCGCCTCCCTCGCGGTCACCGCGATCTCCGGTCCCCGCCGGCTGGAGGCCCGCGACCAGCTGCGCGACCGGCTGCGCGACGACCGGCTGTGGCGGGCCGAGCGGGCCGCCGAGCTGCGGTCGCTGATCATCCAGCTGTACGCCCTGGACGACCGGCGTTGGGTGTTCCTGCGCTCGCGTGACGTGCGCGCCGACCGGGTGCCGCAGCTGGCCGTGCTCGTCGACGAGCTGCGCCTCTACCATGCCGAACGCCAGCCCTCCTTCGAGCCGGAGATGTTGCGTACCAACGGCACCCCCACCGTGATCGGCGACCTGGCCCGGCTGGTCGCGGTCGGGCTGAAGACGCTCTTCCTCAGCCGCGCCGGCCTGAGCATGTTCACCCCGCAGATCACCGTGCACGAGTTCGACCTGCACGATGCCCAATGGATCAGCGGTGACCTCGCCGGCGCCCGGCTGCGCGACACCGACCGCGAAGAGGCCAACAAACTGTCTCTGGCGGTCGACGCCCGGCAGGGCATCCTGCGGATCCGGCTGCCCCGGCTGGAGATCGACAGCGTCAACCGCACCTTCACCGGCAGCTCGCTGCGCACCGGCCGGATCACCCTGACCGACCTGGACGTCGTCGCCTCCTTCTCCGACCGCGGGTACGAACGGCCGGTCGGCGGGCAGGTCGGGATGAGCGCGCTGAGCGTCTCCGACGTGGTGTACGCCAGCGACTCACTGCCCGGCGGGCTGCTCGGACTGTCCCGGTTCGGACTGTCCACGCTGGGCTTCCGCACCGGGGCGACCGGCGATGAGGATGTGACCGAACCCAGCCGGCGGGGCTGGATCGGCATCCCGATCATCAACCCGCTGATCCACCTGCTGCACAACGTCATCTCGTTCTACGGCGGACTGCCGTTCCTGTCGAAGATCAGCGACGCGCTGCTCGCCCCGTACACCGCCGGTGCTCCCTTCCTGGCCCGGCAGTTCACCTCGCTGACCGCCGGGGAGATCTTCGCGCCGCTGGCCAACGCCACCCTCGGCCTGCTCACCGACGGGGTGTTCCGCCCGCCCCGCACGGTCGGCGAACGGGCCCAGGACGCGGTGGCGATGCTGCACTCGCTGCAGGTCAGCTTCGCCAGCGCCACCGCCGAGGGACTCTCCTTCGCCGGCATGCAGCAGATCGGCCGGATCGAGGTCGGCCGCACCCTGATCGGCCTCGGCAACACCCTGCCGGCCCAGCTGCGCGCCGAGCGGGAGTCACTGCGGGAACGGCTCGGCCGGGCCACCGGCCCGGACCGCGCCGCGCTGCAGGAGCGGTTGACCGCAGTCACCACCCAGCTCACCGAGCTGCAGCCGCTGGAGCGGGAGCTGCACACGCTGGAGGCACGGCACCGCTGGCACGCCGACTCGCTGACCGAGGCCGAACGGCGCCAGATGATCGACCTGTCCGACCGCCTGCGGCAGTCGACCGGCGGCACCATCGACATCGGCGGCATCCGAGTGACCGGGCTGACCGGCCAGGTCGAGGCAGCCGGGCTGGAGATCGACCCGATCCACGCCGAGGGTTCGATGCCGTCCCGCTCCGGGCAGTACCTGCCCGACGACGAGCTGATATCCCGGTTCCGCCAGGACCGGGCACCGGCCGACCCGGTCGCCACCGCCCGGGCCAGCACCGGCTCGGTCAGCGTCGCCGGCGTACGGCTGCTGCCCGGCGCCGACGGCGAACCGGCCGTCCGAATCACGGCCAATGAACTGCCCACCCCGGAGCAGGTCGCCGCGCAGGTGCGCGCCCTGCCCGACGAACCGGCGTGGGCCACCCGGCGGGCCGAGCTGACCCGCTGGGTGACCGACCTCGGCCGGCTGCGGGACCTGGAATCGCTGCCCGCCGAGCCGGTCGACGCGGCCCGCCGGTACATCCCGCGGCACCGCACCGCCATCCAGGAGCGGAAGCTTCAGCAGCTGCGGGAACAGGCACGCCGGTACTTCGGCCTCACCATCGGCGGGCTCACCGCGACCGGGCTGAGCGCGACCATGGACCCGGCCACGCTGGGCGTCGAACTCCGCCTCGCCGAGGTCACCGCCACCGACCTGCACACCGGCGCGACCACCGTGGACCGCCTCGACGCGCACCGGCTGCGGCTGCGGGCCGACCTGGACACCGCCGACGGCGGGGCCCTGCCCGCGGAACTGGCCGCCCCGGCCGGCGCGCAGGGGCTGCCCGCCGGACGGTCCGCCGTCGGCTTCGGCGTCGGCGACCTCGCCATCACCGGCGTCACGACGCCCAGCACGACCGCCGCCCGGATCGCCTTCACCGCGCCCACCCGCGCCGACGGCCAGCCCGGCGAGGCGATCCACGGCCGGGTGGTCCCCCGCGGCGACGACCTGGAACTGCCCGACCTGGTGGTGGAGCACACCGAACTGACCGGGGCCGCATTCCGCTCCCCCACCCGCCGCTTCTATTCCACCGGCAGCACCCGCATCGGCCGCACGAGCCTGGACGTGCTGGTGCGGACTGGCGCGGCGGCGGGCGGCCGACAGGTCCGCGGCGCGCTGATCCGCACGATGGAGATCGACCGGATCGACGCCGACAAGGTCGGCATGGACGTCACCGACCCCGCTCCCGGCTACTCGGCGGAGGCCACCTCCGGCGCGCTGATCGGGCTCCGACTCCGCGACCTCGACCTGGACCTGTCCGGCGAGGAGATGACCTACTCCGGACGGTTCAGCATCACCCAACTCGACCAGCTGCGGTTCGCCGTGGTCTCCCGGGCGTTGCAGGGCGACCCCACCACCATCACCGGCACGATAAGCGGCCGACCGACCGGATCGGTGCCAGGGTCAGCGGACCCCGGCGACAACTCCAGCTCCGCACGCCGCGACCTGGCCGCCGCCGTCACGGTCGACCTGATCCGCGCCGGCGACCACCAGGTGGATCCGGACACCGGGCGGATCATCAGCGATCGCGTCGACAGCCAGCGGGTCCAGCTGGACGGGCTCACCCTGACCGACACCACGATGCGTACCGCGGACGGCGTGGTCACCGTCCGCCGGGCCGGCCTGGGGGGACGGATCGTCACCGAGCAGGCCGGCGGCCTGCGGTTCGAAGACATCGGGCCCGCCCGCATCGAGCTCTCCGCGATCGACTGGCGGGCCGGTGACGGACGCATCTCCTCCCGTGGCCCGACGGTGCTGGACGGAGTCGCCGTCACCGGCCGCTGGGACAGCACCCCCGAGCGGCGCGGCCCGGACGACAAAATCGTCCCCGGCACCGCCGACCTGGTCGTCAAGCACCTGCACATCGACCGGATCACCGGCCGCGACCTGCGCTACCGCAGCGGCGTCCTGGACGTGGGAATCGGCCGGCCGCAACGGCTCCCGGCCGGCGTACCCGACCTGCCACCGCTGGAAATTCTAGACGTGAACCTGCATGACCTGCACTGGTCGCGGGCCGCCGGGCTGGTGGCCGGCGGGCTCACCACCGGCGCCACCCGGCTGGAGATCGCCGGACGGGTCGACGAGGCGCTGCACGTCGACGGTGCGCTCTGGGCGGCCCAGCTCACCCTCGCCTTCGGCCGGGGCGGCCGGATCGAAGCCCGGGTGGTCGGGGGTGAGGGGCACCTCGGCCTCGGACCCCGACCGGGCGAACACACCCAGCACGTGGGGATCCAGGACCTGGACACCGGGCTGATCCGGATCGGCCCGGACCGGATCGACATCGGCCCGGACGGCGAGCCGGGGCTACGGCTGGCCACCGTCGCGGTGGACGCGCTCAACTGGCAGGGCCAGTCGCTCGGCCTGCGCATCCCTCAAGGTGAGGGCGCGATCAGCCTGATGGGAATCACCGCGCGCGCCAGAATCGACCTGCACCCGCCCGGCACCCCCGGCGGCCGCCTCCGCGCGCTGCTGCTGCGCGAACTGGTGGTCGAGCGGACCCTGGCCAGCGGCCTGCTCGTCGACCTCGGAGACGGTACGACCATCCGGTTGGATCCCGACCGCGAGGCGGTGCTCGGTGAGTTGCGGCTGCGGCCGGCCCCGCCGCGGGACGGGTTCCTGGTGGAGCCGACCCAGACCGCGGAGGGGATGCGGATCCTCGGCGGGCTGGACATCGCCGCGATCAGCGCCCCCAAGGTCGGTTTCGACATCGGCGCCTTCCTCGCCGGCGGCACCGCCGACTTCGGCGCCGCCGGTCTCACCGTGAACTTCCTCGACTACGGCGGCCTACGGCTCGACCTGAGTCAGCCGACCCTCACCGCGATCAGCGCCCAGGTCATCTCCGACTCCCGGCGGGCACTGCGGCTGCTCGGCGCGCCCGCCGGCCGGCCCGAGTACGGGCTGCGGTTCACCTCGATCGGCTACGAGCAGGAACCGGCGACGCCCGGCGGCGCGGCAACCCCCGGCCGACGGGTGACCGCCACCGGCGGGGAGGTCACCGGGCTGACCTTCACCGATCCCGGCCTCGGCCTGCACGTCTTCGTCGAGCAGGGCCTGCTCGGTGACCTCACCCACGACCTGAACACCGGCGCCGGTGAACTGCCCTCGCTGGACATCCGCAACGCCACATTCAGCCTGGACGTCGGCGCGCTACTCGGCGCGCCGACCCCAGCCGCCCGCACCACGAGCGCGCAACGACGCGCCGCCATGGCCACGCAGTGGGACGCCGTGCTGCGGAACCTGGACACCTACCACCTCGGCGAGGTCCTCGACAGCCTCAACGGCCACATCGACTTCGACGTCGCCCACGACGGCTTCCTGTACGGCGAGCGGACCTGGGAGGTCCGGTTGGCCGTCCGCAACGGGGCGCTGGACTACCGGCGGCTCACCGGCGCGCTGCCCTGGTGGACACCGGGCCGCTTCACCCTCGAGGGCGACGACCTGATCTACCGGGTGACGCTGCCGAACGCCGCACCGGAAGCCGCGGGCATGCAGGAGCCGAACAACATCGACCTGCTGCGCTGGCGGCTCACCACCGGCGAGGTCGAGCAGGCCCGAGCGCACCTCATCCGTCTCAACCGGCTGCTGCGTCCGGCCACGGAATCCCGCGACGACCTGATTCACACCATCGCGGACCTGCAGGACGACGAGCCGTCGACGGAGCCGCCCGGCCGGTTGGCGATCCGCAACATCGACGTCGACCTGTCGGTCAACAACCCGCGGGAGATCACCCTGCCACTCGGCGGCGACAACGCGATCGTGCTGGCCCCCGACGCCCTGGTACATCTCACGGTCGGCGGCGCGCTGAGGCGTGGTTCCGCGGGGATCGGCCGGCCGGGCGCCCTGCGGCCCATCGCGCTGCGCAGCGCCACCGTGGCCCGGGTCAACCTGCTGTTCGACAACGTCGGTCTGTCCACCGGCCAGATCCGGATCACCGACCTGACCGACTGCTCGCTGAGCTTCGACGGGCTGAATCCGCAGCTGCTCACCGGCCGCATCACCCGGGCCGTCGCGGAGCACATCCGCTGGAGTCGTCCCACCACTGGAGGCACCCCTTGACCAGTCCGCTCAGCCCTCGTCTGCTCCGCGCCGGCCTGGTCGTCCTCGACCCGGACAGCGGCCGGACCCGACGCGTGATCACCCTCCAGTACAACCCGGACACGCTGACCCGGGGCTTCCAGCTCAAGACCGGCGGCGCCGAGGGCGGCGCGAAAGCCGAGGCGCTGCGGATCACCGGCCCGCCGGTGCAGACCCTCACCCTCGAGGCCGAGCTGGACGCCGCCGACCAGCTCGCCGAGCCCGACGGCAACCCCGACGCGCTCGAACTCGGCCTCACCGCCCAGCTGGCCGCGTTGGAGTCACTGGCCTATCCCGCCCTGACCGCCGTACAGGACGCCGCGGCGCTGCTGGCCGCCGGAACCCTGGAAGTCGTGCCGCCACCGGCCCCGCTGGTGCTGCTGGCTTTCGGACGGCGCCGGCTCTGGCCGGTACGCATCACCGAGCTGACCATCACCGAGGAGGCGTTCGACCCCATGCTGAATCCGATCCGCGCCAAGATCCGGTTGGGTCTGCGGGTGCTGACCGTGAACGACGTGGGCACCACCGGCCGCGCCGCCGGCCTGGCGATGGCCGCGCACCAGCAGCTCGAACAGCTCGCCGGCCGGGCGCGCGGCGGCCGGCTGACGGACCTCGGCATCGGCCGGCTGCCGTGAGCGAGCCGACCGAGATCGACCCGGCGCTGGTGGCCGCCCACAGCCGCGTCGCGGAGACCGTCTTCGCCGCCACCGGCACCGGCGGCGTCGGCACACCGTCGGCCGGGGCGATCCCCCCGGAGAGCCGGTACGCGACGGTCGGCACCGCGGTGACCGTCGACCCCGACACCGGCCAGGAGATCGTCCACCTGCGCCGCCGGTTCGTGCCGCCCGCCGAGCGGCTGGCCACCGCCGGCTGGGAGCGGGTCGCCGACGGCGACCGGGCCGACCTGCTGGCCGCCCGCACGGTCGGCGACCCGTCCGCGTTCTGGCAGCTCTGCGACGCCAACGGCGCCTTCGACGCGGCGGAGCTGGAGCAGCCGGGCCTGGTGGTCCGGGTGGCGTTGCCCGAGGGCTTCCCGGGGGTCGGCGATGCCTAGCGGGGTGCGGCTGCAACTGCTGATCGGGCCGCTGACCTTCCGTGCCGCTCCGTTTGAGCTGGTGGAGGCGTTGCAGGAGGCGCAGGTCACCCAGAACGCCGGGCAGCGTTCAGGGTTCCAGCTCCGCTTCGCCATGGGCCGGGGCTCGCGGGTGGAGCGGATGCTGGCCGACGGCAGCCTCGACCCGCCGACCCGGGTGCTGCTGGTGCTGCACCTCGACGGCCGCCCGCAGGTGCTCTCCGACGGGGTGGTCACCCGGCACGACGTCGCCCGCAGCAACGAGGCGGGCGCGTCCACGCTCACCCTCACCGGCGTCGACGTCAGCCAGATGATGGACCTGATCGACCTGTCGGGGCTGCCGATGCCCATGCCCGCTGAGGCGCGGGTGCTGACCCTGCTCGCCCCGTTCGCCGCGTACGGGGTGGTGCCGATGCTGGTGCCCAGCGTGCTGGTCTTCGCGCCGAACCCGGTACAGCGGGTCCCGGCGGTGCGGGGCACCGCCTTCGCGTACCTGTCCCAGCTCGCCGACGAGGTCGGATACACGTTCTACGTCGAGCCGGGCCCCACGCCCGGCGTGAACACCGCCTACTGGGGGCCGGAGGTCCGCGCCGGCCAGGCCCAGCCGGCGTTGACCGTGAACTCCGACGCCGGGTCCAACGTGGAGTCGCTGTCCTTCTCGTTCGACGGGGTGCAGAAGACCGTCTACCTGCTCACCGCCTTCCCGGAGCAGCTGCGGGTGCCGATTCCGCTGCCGGTGCCGGACGTCACCCCGCTGAATCCGCCGCTGGGCCGGAAGGTCCCGGTCCCGCTGTCGTACCGGCGGATGAACATCGGCCGGTCCAACCCGAGCAGCACCGACGACGCCACCGCGCGGATGGACGTGGTGCAGACGCTCGCCCGGGGCCTGGCCCGCGCCGCCCAGTCCGCGAACGTGATCACCGGCTCCGGCTCGTTGGACGTGCTGCGCTACGGCCGGCTGTTGCAGTGCCGGCGGCTGGTCGGGGTGCGCGGTGCCGGGCGGGCCTACGACGGCGAGTACGCGGTCAAGAGCGTCACCACCACGGTCAAGGCGGGTGAGGTGAAGCAGCGGTTCAGCCTCAGCCGCAATGCACAGATCTCTAACTCCGGAAGGGCACAGGCATGACGACCAGGTACTACGGCAAGTATCGCGGCACCGTGGTCAACCACATCGACCCGTTGCAGCAGGGTCGGATCCAGGTGACCGTCCCGGACGTCGCGCTGCCCCCGTCCACCTGGGCCATGCCCTGCTTCCCGCTGGCCGGGATCCAGGCGGGCATGTTCGCGGTGCCGCTGCCCGGCACCGGGGTGTGGGTGGAGTTCGAGCAGGGCGACGCCGACCATCCGATCTGGACCGGCTGCTGGTATGGCTCGAAGGCGGAGATCCCCGCGCTGGTTGCCTCCGCCCCTCCCCCGACCCCGCCGATCGTGTTGCAGACCCCCGGGCAGGCCACCCTGATGATCTCCGACGCCCCCGGCCCGGCCGGTGGCATCCTGCTGAAGACGCTGACCGGGGCGATGATCTCGATCAACGACACCGGGATCATCATCTCCAACGGCAAGGGCGCCTCGATCACGCTGCTCGGGCCGACCGTGGCCGTCAACCAGACCGCGCTGACGGTGACGTGATGCCCGGACCACTGCTGCATGTGGGAGCCGTCATGTCCTGCCCGCACGCCGGGCCGGTCACCCCGCAGACCGGCAACTCCCGGGTGCTGGTCAACGGGCTGCCGGTCGTCACCGCCACCGACGCGTACCCGGTCACCGGCTGCCCGTTCCAGGTGCCCGTCGGCGCGGGCACCAAACCCCAGCCCTGCGTCCGGATCCAGTGGACCACCCCGGCCGCCCGGGTGCTGGTCAACGGCCAGCCGGCGATGCTCGCCACCAGCGTCGGGCTGGGTATGAGCGCCGAAGGCATCCCGCAGGGGCCACCGACAGTGGCCGGATTCCAGATCAGGGCGGTCGCGTCATGACGTACCCCGCGTTTCCCTGGCGTCCCGACAACCGGGGCCGCTCGGGGCTGGCCAGCCCTGAGCGGCACGTCGCCGACCTGGTGGAGGCGGTGCTGTTCACCATGCCCGGCGAGCGGGTGAACCGGCCGGACTTCGGTGCGGGCCTCGGCCAGCTGCTCTTCGCCCCGGTCGACGACGCGGTGGTGGGTGCCGCCGAACTGCAGGCCCGCAGCGCGCTGCAGCGCTGGCTCGGTGAGCTGATCGAGGTGGACGAGGTCCGCGTCGACCTGGCCGAGGCGGCCGTGCGGGTGCATGTCGGCTACCGGCTGCGCGCCACCGGCCGGCCGGCGGAGGTCTCCATCGCAAGGGGGAACCCATGACCGCACGGTGCACCGACGACGAGCGCCGCGCCGAGATCGCCCGCCCCGGCAGCGCGTTCAACGGCATCGACTGGGTCGAGGTGGACGCGGCCGACCAGAAGCTGCTGCGGGTCGGGTTCCTGCATCCGCTGCCCGGCCAGCCCGGCGGCGTGCCCGCCGGGGCGCCGCTCGCCGCCGCGAACGTGCTGGTCGAGGGCGGGGTACGGATCACCGGCGTCCGGGTGCTCAGCATCGCCGCCGCCGGTGCGGTGCTCACCGTGCAGGTCGACCGGGCGGGCGACTTCTCCCCGTACACGCTGCGGCTGGTGCGCTCGGCGGTGGACGACCAGGTGCCGCCGGGGTTCGACCCGGTGCTGTCCGCGGCGACGTTCTCCTTCAAGGCCAACTGCCCCAGCGACCTCGATCCGGCCGCGGCGGCGGCCACCGCCCCCGCGCCCCGGGCGCCCGCCGCCCCGGCCGACTACCTCGCCAAGGACTACGCCGGCTTCCGGCGGCTGATGCTCGACCGGCTCGCGGCCCTGCCCGGCTGGGCCGAACGCAACCCGGCCGACCCCCTGATCACCGTGGTGGAGGCGCTGGCGCACGTCGCCGACCGGCTGTCCTACCGGCAGGACGCCGCCGGCACCGAGGCGTACCTGGGCACCGCCCGCAGCCGGATCTCGGTGCGCCGGCACGCCCGGCTGCTCGACTACGCCGTCCACGACGGCTGCGCCGCCCGGGCCTGGCTCAGCGTGCGGGTCGCCGCCGGGTCCGACGTCGAGGCTCGCGGGATCCCGGCCGGCACCCCCGTGCTGGCCGCCGACCGGGCCACCCCGACCGTGCGGCCCGCCGACGCGGCCGTGCTGCTGGCCGCCGGCGCCTCCGGCTTCGAGACGTTGACCGCGCTCGCCCCGCGGGCCGACCGCAACGAGATCGCCCTGTACGTCTGGGGCGGCCGCGACTGCCGCCTGCCGGCTGGCGCGACGGGAGCCACCCTGGTCGACCAGCCGGCCACCGGTCTGGCCCGCGGCGACCTGCTCCTGCTCGAGGAGGTGGTCTCCCCGTACACCGGCCGACGGGCCGACGCCGACCCGACGCACCGGCAGGTGGTCCGCCTGGTGTCGGTGCGCCCGGACACCGACCCGGTGCAGGGGGTCAACGTGCTGCACGTGGAGTGGAGCGTCGCCGACCGGCTGGCGTTCCCGCTCACCGTCACCGCCCCCGTGGCCGGTGCGGGCACCGACCACGTGGTCACCTGCGCGGTCGCCCGAGGCAACGTGGTGGCCGTCCAGCACGCCATCCAGGTACGCGGGCAGCTACCGCCCGCCGCCGAGACGCGGTGGCGTCCGGTGCTCACGGCCGAGCCGGTGGCGGCAGCCGTTCCGTTCGCGGCGGACGCGCCGGCCAGCCAGGCCCTCGAGCAGGACCCGCACGCCGCGGTGCCGCTGATCCGGCTGGAGACCACCGAGGGCATCTGGCGGCCGCGCCGGGACCTGCTCAACGCCGACCGGTTCGACCAGGGTTTCGTCCCGGAACGCGAACGCGACGGCCGGGTCAGCCTGCGCTTCGGCGACGACGTGTCGGGCCGCCGGCCGCCCGCCGGCACCGTGTTCCAGGCGAGCTGGTGGCGCGGCGGCGGCGTGTCCGGCAACCTCGGCCACAACGCGCTGACCACCCTGGCCACCGACCGCTCCGGCGTGCTCGGCGTGACCAACCCGCTGCCCGCCGTCGGCGGCACCGACCCGGAGGACATCGAGCACGCCCGGCAGCACGCGCCGGTCGCCTTCCTGAGCCAGGAACGCGCGGTCACCACCGACGACTGGGTGGCCGCGGCGCTGCGGCTGCCGGAGGTGCACAACGCCACCGCCCGGATCCGGTGGACCGGCTCCTGGTGGACGGTGTTCCTCACCCTCGACCTGGTAGGCGGCCAGCGGCTGGCCGACGAGCCGGGCCTGGCCCGCCGGCTGGCGGGCCGGCTCGACCGGTTCCGGGTGGCCGGGTACGACCTGCAGTTGCGCGACCCGGTCGACCTGCCGGTCGAGCTGCGCCTGTGGGTGTGCGTGACCCCCGGCACGTTCCGCTCCGACGTCCGCCGGGCCCTGCTGGACCTCTTCTCCGACCGGGACCTGCCCGGCGGGGACCGCGGGTTCTTCCACCCCGACCGGTTCAGCTTCGGCACCCCGCTCTACGTGAGCCAGGTGCTCGCCGCGGCGGTCGCCGTCCCGGGCGTCACCGACGTCCGGGTCACCGAGCTGCACCCGGTCGGGGTGGCACCCGGGAATGAACTGACCGCCCAGGTGCTGCGCGCCGGCGACGCCGAAGTGATCCGCCTCGACAACAACCCCAGCGTGCCGGAGCACGGCATCCTGCACCTCGACCTGGTGGGTGGACTGTGACGACACAAGTGGGCCGCGGCCCCAACCCGCCCGGCCGCGACGGCATCGACTACCGGCTGGGCCGGCAGGCGGACTTCGCCGCCGACATGGTGGGCGGGCTGGGCGCCCGCCCGGAACTGGCCGGCCTGACCACGCGCGAGGTCGACGACCCGGCGATCGCCCTGCTGCACGCCTGGGCGACCACCCTGGACGTGCTCGCCTTCTATCAGGAGCGGATCGCCAACGAGGGGTTCCTCGGCACCGCGACCGAGCGCGGCTCGGTGCTGATGCTGGCCCGGGCCATCGGCTACGAGCTGCGCCCCGGCGTCGCCGCCACCACCTGGCTCTCCTTCACCGTCAGCGCCACCCCTGGAGCGCCGGACGGCGTGCCGATCCCGGTGGGCAGCCAGGCGCAGAGCGTCCCCGGCCCCGGCGAGCTGCCCCAGGTGTTCGAGACCGTCGCACCGCTGCTCGCCCGGCCCGAACTCAACGCGGTGGGGCTGCGGGTCACCGAACCCCGCGCGCCCCGCTCCGGGGATGCCACGCTGTACCTGGCCGGCACGGACACCGTGCTCACCCCCGGCAGCGCGCTGCTGGTGCTCGGCCCCGACTGGTTCGACGTATGCCGGGTGCGGGCCGCCACGGCGGTGCTGCCGCCGGCCGCGGCCACCCTCGACGGCGGCGAGCTGGTGCCCGCGTACACCGTGGTGGAGCTGGACGCACCACTGGTCGCCCGGGCCCTTGGCACGGAGCTTCGCCAGCAGGTGACCGGGGTGCAGGTGCACCTGCTGGCGCAGCGGGCCGCGCTGTTCGGATACAACGCCCAGCCCTGGACGGCGCTGCCCGTGGCGCTGCGGGTGGGTGAGCTGAACCCGGGCACCACACAGGTGCTGCCCGGCGCGTACGCGACCCGGAAGGACACCTGGGCCGACGCCCCATTCGACAAGGAGGACCGCCAGCTGCACCTGGACCAGTCGTACCCGTCGATCGTGGCCGGCTCGTGGCTGGTGCTGGAGACCGACGGGACGCCGCAGCTGCGCCGGGTGAGCACGGTCGCGGACCTGCCGGCGGCGGACTTCGGGATCGCCGCCCGCACCACCCGGGTCACCGTGACGGGCGGCGACTCGGACACGTTCTCCCGCCGCACCACCGTGGTGCTCGGGGACAGCCGGCTGCTCGATCTCGCCCCGGTGCCGCGCACCGCGCCGCTGGCCGGGGTGGCCACCCTGGAGCTGGCCCGCCCGACGCCCGGCCTGGAACCCGGCCGACGGCTGGTACTCACCGGCGTTGATCCGGCCGGCGCCGCGGTCTGCGAGGTGGTCACCGTGCGGCGGGTTCGCGACGACGCCACGGTGGACCTCGAGGCGACCATCGCGCACGCCTACCGGCGCGACAGCGTCCGGGTGCTGGGCAACGTGGCGCAGGCGACCCACGGGGAGAGTCGGACCGAGGTGCTCGGCGGCGGCGACGCCCGGCAGGCGTTCCAACGCTTCACGCTGCGGCACACGCCGCTGACCCACGTCCCCGCCGCCACCGCCAGCGGATCGCGCACCACCTTGGCGATCTGGGTGGACGGGGTGCGCTGGCAGGAGGTGCCCGCCCTGCTCGGTCAGGCCCCCACGGCCCGGGTCTACACCGTCCGCAGAGCCGACGACGGCACCGTCACCGTCACTTTCGGCGACGGCCGGACCGGGGCGCGGCTGCCCACCGGGCAGGACAACGTGGTCGCCACCTACCGGTCCGGGATCGGCCGCCTGGCCGACCTGGCGCCGGGACGGCTGACCATCCCGCTGTCCCGGCCGCTGGGCCTGATGGAGGTCACCAATCCGGTCCCCGCCGCCGGCGCCGACGATCCCGAGGGCGTGGACCGGGCGCGCCGCAACGCCCCGCTTGCGGTACGGACCCTGGGCCGGGTCGTCTCCCTCGACGACTACGCCGACTTCGCCCGCGCGTTCGCCGGTGTCGGCAAGGCCCGCGCGGACCTGGTCTGGGACGGGCACCGGCAGATCGTCCTGCTCACCGTGGCCGGTCCCGACGGCACGGCGATCCCGGAGGGCGCTGCGGTGCGCGCCGACCTGCTGCGCGCCCTCGACGCCGCCCGGCAGCCCGCCGTGCCGGTGCGGATCCTCGGGCACCGTCGCCGGCGGGTCGCGGTGACGGCCCGGCTGCTTGTCGCACCCGGGCACCGGTTCGCCACGGTCGCCGCGGCCGCCCGGTCGGCGCTGGTCGCCGGCCTCTGCTTCGACGCCCGCGACTACGCCCAGCCGGTCCGCGCCAGCCAGGTACAGGCCCTGCTGCACGAGGTGCCGGGGGTCGCGGCCGTGGTGCTGGAGCTGCTGCACGACGCCGAACAGCCCGCCACCCGGGCCGACGTCATCGCGGCCGCCCCGGCCCGCCGGATGGGCGACCTGTTGCTCCCCGCCGACCTGCTCACCGCGGACACCGGTGACATCACCCTGCTGGAGGCATCGTGAGGGCCGAGGAGATCTGGGCGCTGCTGCCCGCCGCCCTGCGCAGCCAGGACGAGGCGGCCGGCGGTGTGCTGCGCGCACTGGTGGAGGTGATGGCGGAACAGGCCGTCCTGCTCGACGCCGACATCGACCAGCTCGCCGACGACTGGTTCGTGGAGACCTGCGCCGAGTGGGTGGTGCCCTATCTCGGCGAGTTGGTGGGCGCGGGCCGGCTGCACCCGCTGCCGGACGGGACCGCTTTCTCCGACCGGGCCCGGGTCGCCGACACCATCCGGTTCCGGCGACGCAAGGGCACCACCGCCGCGCTGGAGGAGCTGACCCGGGCGAACACCGGCTGGAGCACCGCCGCGGTCGAGTTCTTCGAACGCCTGGTGGTCACCCAGCACGTCAACCACGTCACGACCGCGCCGGCGACCGCGGCGATCCGCGACGCCGAGCCCCTCGAACTGGTCGGCGGCCCGTTCGAGCCGGTCTGCCGGACCGTGGACGTGCGAGCGATGGGTGCCGGGCAGGGCCGCCCCAACATTCCCAACATCGGCATGTACGTGTGGCCGCTGCCGTCCTATCGGCTGGACAGGGCAACCGCCGCCCCGGCCGCCAACCTGCCCGACAGTCGGTGGTGGATCGACCCGACCGGGGTGGACCGGCAGCTCACCGGACCGACGGTGACCGAGCCGGACATCGACCACCGCGCCGACGAAGCCAACGTGCCCGGCCCGCTGCGCCGCCGTCCGCTGCGCGACGAACTGGCCGCGCTCACCTCCGCCGCACCGCCCGCCGCCGAGGAACTGCGCTGGTTCCGGGAGGATGACCCCTCCTTCGTGGTGTGGATCCAGCCGACACCGGGCGACGAGCTGCGCCCCGTACCCCTGGAACACCTGCGGATCTGCGACCTGACCGGCTGGGGGCTGCCAACCGGCAGCCTGGTCCGGGTCGACCCGGTGCTCGGCCGGGTGACGGTCGCGGCCGGACGGCCCGTGCACCGCCTCGCCGTCTCCTGGTGGTACGCCTTCAGCGCCGACATCGGCGCCGGCCCGTACCCCCGCCGCGGTGACCTGGGCCCGGCCGACGGGCCGGTGGACTGGCAGCTCGGGGTGAGCGTCACCGAGCCGCCCAGCCCTGGTGAGGTGGTCGCCTCGGTCGGGGAGGCCGTCACCGCCTGGCATGACTGGCAGGCCGCCCACCCGGGCACGACCGGGCGGATCGTGCTGATGGACAGCCACCGCTACCTGGAGAACCTGGCCGTGCAGGTCGGGCAGGGCAGCCGGCTGAGCATCGTCGCCGCCCAGTGGCCCCGGCCGCCAGAGCGGCCACGCCGGCAGAGCGACCTCGACCCGGTCGGTGTCCGACCCTGCCTGCTCGGCAACGTGTCGGTCACCGGGACCGGCACCGGCGACCGCCCCGGCGAGCTGATCGTTGACGGCCTGCTGATCTCCCAGCCGCTGACCGTCACCGCGCCCGTCGGGGGCGGGCCGGGCCTGGGCCGGGTCGAACTGCGGCACTGCACCGTCGGTCCGTCGGCGGCCGGGCTGGCCGTCGCTGCCGGCAACGACCGGACCCGGGTGCTGGTACACCGCTGCGTCACCGGCGCGCTGGCCATCGGGGGCGGCCCGCTCACCGTGGCCGACACCCTGGTGCACGGCGGGATCGTCGCCCCGGACGCCGAGGCGGACCTGGCCGGGGTGACCGTTCTCGGCACCACCACCGCGCGGGTGCTGACCGCCACCGACTGTCTCTTCGACCAGCCGGTCACGGTGGCCCGGCGGCAGCAGGGCCACGTCCGCTTCAGCTACCTGCGGCCCGGCTCGGTCACCCCACGCCGCTACCGCTGCCAGCCGGACCTGGCCCAGCAGGCCCGCCCCGGCGATCCCGACGTGGCCACCCGCGTCGGACCGGCCTTCGCCAGCACCAGCTACGGCAACGCCACGTACGGCCGGCTCGCCGAAACCGCCGCCGCCGAGCTGCACAGCGGCGCGGAGTCCGGCGCCGAGATGGGCGCGTTCCGGCGCGCCCTGACCCCGCAACGCCTCAACAACCTCGCCCTCGCGCTGGCGGAGTACCTGCCGCTGGGGCGAGTGGCCGCTCCCCTACCCGTCCTGCCCACCGGAGGATACCCACGATGAAGGGCGACATCAGCCGCTCCACCTTCGACCAGCGGCGGCACGCCACGAGCGTACGCAAGCAGCAGGGCCGGGTGGACCTGGACGCGGACTGGAACGAGCAGCAGGACATCCAGGGGCATCTGCGGGCGACGGCGCTGACCGACGTGGTCGGCGTGGCTGGCGCGCCGCTGGTCGACGGGGCGTTCGCGCTCACCGGCGGCGCCGACCTGAAGCTGTCGGCCGGCCGGTACTACCTCGACGGGGTGCTGTGCGAGAACGACGCCCAGGTCTCCGTCTTCGCCCAGCCCGACGTCCCGGCGGCCGGGCCGTTCGTGCGCAAGCTCGACGGCACCTGGCTGGCCGCCGGCGCCGCGGTTCCCGCCGGGGTGTATGTCGCCTGGCTGCAGGTGTGGTCCCAGCACCTGACCGCCATCGAGGACCCGAGCCTGCGCGAGGTAGCTCTCGGCGGCCCGGACACCACCACCCGCCTGCGCACCGCCTGGCAGGTGCGGTTGTTGCAGGCCGGGCCGCCGAACGCCCCGGTCGGCTGCGCGGACACCCCGCCCGGCTGGGCCGAGCTGACCGCCGCCTCCACCGGCACCCTCGCTGTGCGCGCCGACCCGACCGGCACCTCCGGTGGCGACTGCGTCATCCCGGCGGGGTCGCCGTACGCCGGGTTGGACAACCAGTACTACCGGGTGGAGATCTTGGCCGGTGGCGCCCCGGGCACGGCCACCTACGTCTGGTCCCGGGACAACGCCTCCACCCTGGCTACCTGGGAAAGCATCGACGTCGACGTGCTGACCGTGAAGGTCCCCGGGCGGGACGGCAGCGCCGGCTTCGCCAACGGCTCCTGGGTGGAGCTGACCGACGACACCCGGGAGCAGAACGGCGTGCCCGGCACCCTGGTCCAGGTCGACCGGGTGGAGAGCGACCGGATCGTGATCCGGCCCGCCACCGCAACCGGCAGCCTCAATCGGGCCGACTTCCCGAAACGGCCGCGGGTGCGCCGCTGGGACGGGCGGGGCACCGTCCCGGCCGGCGGCGCCGAACTCGACCTGGAGCTCGGCATCAAGATCCGCTTCGCGGCCTCGGGCAGCTACCGGACCGGAGACTGGTGGTCCTTCCCCGCCCGGTCGGCTGTACACGACGTGGAGTGGCCGCGGGTCGGCACCACGCCCGTGCCGCAGACCCCGCACGGTCCCCGCCGGAGGCACGGCCGGATCGGCATCGTCGCGTACGACGGCACCCAGTGGAGCGTGCTGCGCGACTGTCGACCGGTGTTCGCCCCGCTGACCCGGCAGCTCACCCTGAGCCTGCTCGGCGGGGACGGCCAGGAGGCCGTGCCGGTGCCGGCCAGCCCGGCCACCCTGGTGCCGCTCGGCCACGACCTGGTGGCCGGCGTCGCCATGGGGGGCCAGCCGGTGGCCAAGGCCCGAGTCAGGTTCAGCGTCACCACCGGCCAGGGCAAGGTGACCTCCGGCGCCACCACCGCCGCCAGCGTCACCGTCGAGACGGGCACCGACGGGCGGGCCCGCTGCGCCTGGCAACTCGACTCCGGCACCGCCACCCAGGAGGTCACCGCCCAGCTCCTCGACGAGGCCGGGCAGCCCACCCACCTACCGCTGACCTTCACCGCCAGCCTGGCCCGCGCCGACCGGGTGTCGTACGACCCGACCGGGCGTCCGGCGCTGGCCGGGGCGACCACCGTGCAGGCCGCCATCAACCAACTCGCCGCGAGCGCCACCGGCGGCTGGGCGACCCTGACCATCCGGCCGGGTATCGACTGGGTGCGGGCCCTCAACACATTGCCCGCCGGGGACGTGCTGATCTGCTTCGCCCCCGGCCTTTACACCAGCGACACACCGGTCACCTTTACCGGCCGGGCCAACATCCGGCTACTGGGCAGCGGCCCGGCCAGCCGCATCGTCGTGGAGGGCCACGAGTACGCGCTGATGTTCGACAACTGCGGCTCCGTGTCGGTGTCCCACCTGGCGGTCGAGACTCCCGGCCGGGCGGACGACGGTGGCCGACTCGGACCGGTCACCGCGGTCAACTGCGCCGAGGTCACCGTCGAGCACGTCCAGCTCGCCGGAGTGGCTGGCGCGTCTGCGCACAGCACCTGCCTGACCGTCCGCAACGACCAGGGCACCCCGCCCGGCCGGGTTCGGGTACTCGACTCGGACTTCCTCATCGGCCATGGCCAGCAGGGCGTGCTCCTGGTCAACCCCGACCACGCCGTCATCACCCGCTGCCGCTTCTCCTGCCCGCCCCGCCCGGACTCGCTCACCCTCACCGAGCTGGTCCAGGACGAGAAGTTCCGCAGCGAGCTCGCCACCCAGCTCGTCGGCCGGCTCGTCCTGGACCGCGACAACCTGCTGGTACGCGGCGAGTGGAACACCGTCGTGCGGGTCGGCCAGTGGGCCGTGCGGATGAACTCGATGGTCCCGGAGAGCGAGTGGAAGACGCTGAGCGCGATGTATCCGCCCACCGCCGAGGACGTCCGCAGCAAAGAGACCGCCGGGGCGTACGTGCTGCGGCTGGCGGACCTGGCCACCGAGGACCCGGGACGGTTGCCGACCTACAAGCGGCAGCTCACGTCGTTGAAGGGGCGTCTCGGCGGGACCGCCGGGCGGATCTTCGACACCGACGAGGGACGCAAGACCCTGCGCGACTACCTGATCGGCGAGGGGATTGACGTACGGCGCGGCGACGACCTCGCCCGGGACCGCCGCCAGGTCGCCCTGCCCGCCGCTGGTGCCAGCCTCCGCTTCGACTCGGCCGTGTCGCAAGGGGCATGGGAGGCGGCGGTCGCCGCCTCGCCGCCGTCGCGTCCGGTGCAGACGCCCTCCGCCGCCGCCAGGCACCTACGTAGCGTCGCCGACCGCATCCTGGTGGAGCCTGCCTTCGGCGAGAAGTACGCCGGCACCTACCGGCAGGAGCTGATGGCGGCCGCCGAGGTTTCGGTGGCCGCCTGCGGGGTGGTGATCGGCGGCGGGACCGCCGTCGGGGACGTCGAGGTCTCGAACTGCCGCTTCGACCAGGTCGCCGAGGGCGTCCATATCGGAGTGTCGTACCGCAAGGGGCCGCCCATCCAGGGCCGCACCATCCGGGTCACCGGCAACGACATTCACCTCTACAAGCCCTGGTGGCGCGGCGCGGCCTCGACCCGCGGCATCAAGATCGGCAGCATGCGCAACGTGTTCGTCTCCGACAACCGGATCTCGGTGGCCGCCGGCGCGGGGGTCGGCATCTGGGCGTTGTCCGCGGGCGGCCCGATCATGGCGATCCGCGACAACCTGGTGCAGAACTGCAATCCCGGGATCATGTGCAACCCGTCCTGGAATGGCCAGCCGGCCAAGCGCCTGTGGTCGGTCACCGACAACGTCTCGATTGACGGGCCGCTGCAGATCGGCGGTGGGGCGCGCAGCTCCGGCAACGTGAGTTGAGCTGTCATATGGACGACTGCACGGCCACGCCGATCGGCCTACGCTGTCCATGACTGCCAAGTCAGCACGGTTGCGGAGAGCAGATGCGATCCAGGGGTTCAAGTCCTCTTAGGTAGTCGCCAAACGGCAAGGCGGGTCCCGCAGGGGCCCGCCTTGTCCAGTTTCTGATCGCCCAGATGGGGCTTTTCGACGCCCCACCGCCAGTCCGCCAGGCCAGCCCCTCCCGGCGACGGCACGTGACTGCAAGTAGACGTCGGAGGCTCTGCGGAAGGTAAGCGCCCGCCAGCCATCCCACTTCGGTGCATAGGCCAGGTTCGGACCCTCGGGCACGGAATTGACGGGCGCGGCGAGCATCGGGGCGACAGGCCGGCGCAGCATCAGCCCACCCGGCGACGTCTCCCACCGCCGGGCCGGGCTTACCCCCTCCGGCCCTGTCCGCCCCGACCGCGAGCGCTGCTCATGTCCCGTCCCTCCCCCGACATCGTCAGGCAGCGGGACCGGGCCTCGGGCGCAGATCAGGCACAACGAATGCATGCGACCTGCGCGTAACGAAATCAAGTTGTCCACCTCGGTGTGCCTGCCCCGACCCCGATCGCCCTGCGCAAACCCGCCTCGGCATCTTGTCCGGGCTGCCTCGGCGGTCGTCCACCCGACAACGTCGCCGCTCGGGGCCCGGAACCCGGTTAGCGTCGCGGAAGTTGTGACCGTTGTGCACAGCATGATTCGGGAACACGAGGAAGGAGACCCAATGGTGAGGCTCAAGCTCTGGTCTGCTGGCGTTGCCGTCGCAGTCGCCGGCCTCGTCGTCGCGTCGACACCCGACGCGGCGACGGCGGCAACCAGCAAGACCCGCGCCGAGGGCATGACTGTGATCGCCACCGGGCTCGACAATCCGCGGGGCCTTGCCGTGACGCCCGAGGGAGTCGTGCTCGTCGCCGAGGCCGGCAGAGGTGGCCAGGCGCCATGCTTCGTCGGCGGGCAGGACCAGGTGTTCTGCCTGGGAGCCACGGGCGCGATCACCGCGGTCCGGGGACACCAGCAGAAGCGGGTGGTCACCGGGCTTCCGTCGCTGGGCACGCCGACCCAGTCCGAGGTCCTCGGACCGCACGACATCGCGCTGACCCCAGCCGGGCCGCTGGTCACCATCGGCCTCGGCACGGACCCGCAGCGCCGGGCCCAGCTGGGTACCGCCGGGGCGCTCATCGGCCAGACCGTGCGGCTTGGGCCGTCGGGCGCAAACTCCTTCGCCGACCTGGCCGGCTGGGAGGCGGCGAACAACCCAGACAGCGACCAGCCCGGCGCCGGGCCCGACAGCAACCCGTACGGACTGGTGCCATACCGGGATGGAGCCGTGGTGACCGACGCGGGCGGCAACACCCTGCTGCGTCTCGACCGCAGGGGCCGCATCTCCCCGCTCGCCGTGTTCCCGACCACCCCGACGCCGAGCCCGTTCGGCGGACCGAACATCCCGATGCAGTTCGTGCCGACCACGGTGACGACGGGTCCGGGCGGCGCGCTCTACGTCGGCCAGCTGACCGGATTCCCGTTCCCTGTCGGCGGGGCCAAGGTATGGCGTGTCACGCCCGGCCAGGCTCCCACCGTCTACGCCGAAGGCTTCACCAACATCGCCGACATCGCCTTCGACCACAAGGGCAGGCTGCTCGTCCTCGAGATCACCGCCAATGGCCTGCTCAGCGGCGACCCGACCGGCGCGCTGATCCGGGTGGAGCGCGACGGGTCGCGCAGCGAACTCGCCCGGGCCGGCCTCATCACGCCCACCGGTCTGGCGGTTGCCCGGGACGGCACCATCTACATCTCCAACAAGGGCACCATGGTCGGGCAGGGCGAGGTGCTGCGGCTGCTCGTGCGCTAATGACCCACTGAGCAATCGCCGGTAGGGCCCGCTCCGTCAACGCCGCCCACCGCCCGGCCTCACGGCGTCGGCCGGGCGGTGGGCAGCCAGGTGAGCACGGCCGAGCGGCTCCCCCATCGGGCGTGCTGTACAACCTCGCCCCACTCCTATCCCTCGGGCCGGCCTACTCACGCATCTAACAAGGACAACGCGAACTCATCCACCACACCCTCGTCTCCCGCGACCTACGCCTCGCCAGCGTCGACAGCGCCGACAGCATGGCCTGGGCGGCCTGAATGGCCAGCGGCTGATTCCCTTCAGGATCAGCATGTACCGGGTGCCCAGCGGTCCGGTGATCAGGCGGGCGGTCTTCTTGCTGGAGTGCAGCGCATCCAGAGTGAGCATCATCCCGGTCACGTCCAGGGGTGCCAGCAAGTCGGCGATGACCGCGCTCTCGCCGCGCTTGTCCGTGACCTGACGTGACCCAGGATCACCCCGCGATCGTGGGGTGACCGCAGCGACGAGGAACACGTGCCCGGTCGGGGTGCGGCAGCTCTCCACGAGCCCGTCGGCGGTGTTCGCCCAGCCGCCCGGCATTCGTACTGACGCGCAAACCTGTTCTCAACCGCGCGCGAGCTTCTCGAAGAGCTCGACTCGGACGATGCGGTCCGATCTTCGGCGCGCAGCGGGGATGTGCCTACTCGGCGGTGGCCGGCGCGATGAGCTGCTCACCGAGCTCACGCGTGACTGGAATTCCAGCGACCGAAGCAGCCGTGGATCCTGCTTCTTGCCGATCGTGCCGATGACTTCCTGTCGCTGTGCCGCCTTGCATCGAGAACGCGATGATGCACGCCACGCGCGGTCACGGGCTGGTTAATCAATCATGGCCCGCAAGCCGTCGCATTGGAAGATGTTGACCTTCCAGCAACGGTCCCGCGACCGGACACCAGCCCCAGCAGCGTCGCAATGGCACTGCTGTGCCGGGCACCCCTTACGTGCGCTGCCGTTTGGCCACGGAATAACCATTCTCGACGGTCACTCACGGGGCCATGGTTCGCGGCCCACCGGCATCCCGACCGTCCTTTGTTTGGCACCGCTCCATCGCGTCGGTACGACGGCGAGGCAGCCGAGGTGTTCGCCGGTCGGATGCACACCGCCGGCGGACCCGGCGGGTTCGCCGCCGAGGCTGCTCGCCGGCCGGGCGGTGGCCGGCTTCGGCGGCGATCCTGGTGTGTCTGGGCACCCTCGTCAAGGCGTACGACCTCAACATGCAGGAACCATGCAGGAACCAGGCGCCAAACAGGCGCGCGGAATGCTTCACTGTCCGTCGTTACATTCCTCAGATCGATGGGATTGCAAGTGAAAAGACGGCTTTCTCGTATCACCGCGGTCGCTGCTTCTCTCACCGCGGCCGTCACGCTGGGAATCGCAGGCCCGGCAAGCGCCGACGATGGCATCGACTGGGATCACCACTGGTCTGTCCCGGGCGGCGATGTCTACGTTGAGGAACACGGCGACATTGTGATGGTGTGCGACACCAAGGCCGATGGTAAGGGCGTTCACGGCCTTGTGAAGGATTATTACACGGGAATCATCGCGTACGAGTTCGACGAAACTGCGGGTGCGTTTACCTGCATCAAACTTTCAGCCAGCATGGGGGGACGCTACAACTTGGTCGAAGGCCATTACTACGGCGTCTCGTTCTACGTCGGCGACTCCCATGAAGTCGGCTTCTGGACTAATGATCACTGAGGCATTCATAGTGAGCCGTTCTCATCCTGCGTAGCGGTTCGCTTCGGCGATCGTGCAGGACGAGGATGGCCTGCACGATCGCGGTGGCTCGGCCTGGCAGTAGCGCAGCTTGGCGAGGACTTCCAGGTTTTGAGCGTGGCGATGGTTCGTTCGCCGCGGGCGCGGATCTTCGCGTGGGCCCGGTTGACGGCCTTCTGCCGCCTGACGACCAGAGATCGTCAGCGTGGATGCCGTGTGCTGGCGCGATGGCGTTGTGGGTCTGGGCGCTCAGGTGGTGTAGACGGCGTTCCAGAGGGTGAGCCAGGCCTGGGCGCGGGGCCAATGTGGAGACCTGAAAGTGCGGCTGGAGTAGTAGTGTTCGCAGGCCGCCATTGGAAACCTCATGACATGTACAGCACCGCGAGGTGCAAGACCATGAATTCGCCCCGCCACCGGTCGGACCGGTTGGTTCTGGGTCGTTCACCCCAGGACGAGGCGGTGGAGGAACTCGCCTCGGAGCAGGGGTGGCAGCGTGTCGAGGAGGTCGCCGAGGAGGGTGCACGCCAAGTGCTCTGGATCGTCAGTCCGGGAACAAGCCTCACTTACACCGAGGACCCCGTGTCGCATAACGCCTATGCCCTGTTGGTGGGCGAGGACCGCCCTCAACCGGGGTTTTTCAGGTCGAAGTAGCTACTTCGACCTGAAAGTAGATCGACGAGGCTGGCTGCGCGCTGCGTGGTTGGCCTCGTTGTCGTTGATCAGGGTGGGCAGGTCGGTGCGGCGTAAGGGGATCTGATGCTTCGTACGCGGAACGTGCAGCCGTCGTTGTGGGAGTCGGTACTCCCGGAGGTGTGGTGCCGCCCGGGCAGGTCACTGTGGCATCGCCCGTCCTCACGGTTTTGTCGGGCGTCGCTTTGCGCTATCACGCGTCGGGAACAGCCGAACAGCCATGGCAGTCAGCCTGGCCGGCCGATGCCCTGACACCTCGTCCCAGCCGCGATGGCGGACAGCCGCCGGCCGGGCACGAAAACGCCGGGGAAACAGGCGACCGGGTTGTATCTCCCTCGACCGACCGGATCCATTCCGGCAGCGCCAACGTAAGGAGTATTGCCATGGTGAACGGGAGTGATCCCGGAAGCGTCGGCAGGCGTGCGTTTCTGCGTCGGGCGGGCCTGACCGCCGGCGCCGTCGCGCTTCTTCCGATGCTGGGCGGCTGGGACGGCGCCTCCGCCGCGCCGGCTTCGACCCCGCCGTCGTCCGGTGGCGACCCGGACGAACTCTTCAGGGCGGGCCTGTTCGTCGAGGCGGATCGGGGCTACGCGCGACTGCTGCGGGAGGATTCGGGAAATGCGCATGCGCTGGCGCAGCGTGGGTACATCGCCCTCCTGTCCAACCGGTTCGCCGATGCCGAGACGTACCTGTCCAAGGCTGTCAGCTCGGCTCCCGACGATATTGCCGCACGGCAGCGGCTCGCGGAGTGTTTCGTCCGCCAGGATCAGCATGCCCGCGCCATCCCGCTGTTGCGGAGCACGGGCCGGCCACGTGACGAGGCGTTTGCCGAGTTGTACGCCCATCTGCCCGACGCGCCGTGGCAGGTGCACGGCGCACAGCGCACCCGCGTCCCGTTCCTGGGTGTCGATCCCCTGCCGCACGTCCAAGCTTCCGTCAACGGCGGAAATCCCAAGCGGTTCTATCTTGACACCTATGCGACGCTCGACCTGTCCCAGGACGTGGCGGAGGAGGCGGGACTTCGGGCGGTGGCCACCACTTCAGGGGTGGCCAGCAACGGACCGGTCACCATCTACCTGGGCGTCATGGACTCGTTCCGGCTCGGGGACATCGAGTTCCGCAACATTCCGGTGCAGTGGATCGACGCCCAGCGGCCACCCCTTCCCGACGGCTCGCAGGCGGCGGGCGTTATCGGCACAACGCTGCTCTACCACGCGCTCTCCACGATGGACTACGCCAACCGCGCGCTGGTGCTGCGGCGCAAGACCGCAACCCAGCTGCGCGATTTCCGAGCCCAGGTTGGGCACCCGGGGCTCGACAGGTTGCCGCTGTGGTTGGCGGGTGATCACTACCCATGCACGCTGGGCAGCCTAGGTGACTACGGGCCGCGGATCGTCACCCTGGACACGGGCGGCACGCTCTATGGCGTCGACACGACCGTGGAGATAGCCGAGCGGGCGGGCATCGAGGTGGACTACGCCCATCCGCAGGAGTTCAACGGGAGCACCATCTATCCGATCACCCCGGACCGGATCAGCCTCGGGAAGGCGGTCGGACATGAGGTAAGCGGAATGGCGGTGACAACCACCTGGCCGGGCTTCCCGGGCCCCGGCCAGTCCGCCCTGTTCGGGTTCGACATCATGGCGAACTTCACCCACAAGTTCCTCAAGCCGTTCGCCATCACATTCGACTACACCCACATGCACTTCTACATCACCCGGCGGTGACACCGCCGATGGTGATCCGCCCTCGGTCTGGAGCCGCACGGCTGCGGCAGGCGGTGTACGTACTCATCGACGGAGGCCGTCGTCATCCGGCCCGGCCGGGAGCGTGACCGTGACGACGAGGCCGCCGTCTTCCCGGGCGGTCGCGGTGGCCCACCCACCGTGGGTGGCCGCCACCGACCGGACGATGGACAGGCCGAGCCCGGCCCCCTTGGCCGTGATCTGGCGGTGATCCCCTAGGCGGCGGAACGGTTCGAACAGCGCTGGAACCTCGTAGGGTGGCACGACGGGTCCGGTGTTGCTCACCTCCACCTCGACGTGACCGTCGTCGCGGGTGCGGGTGACGACCCGGACCCAGCCATCGGGCTGGGTGTTGTACCGGATGCCGTTCTCGACGAGGTTATGCACGATCCGCTCGAGCAGCAGCGCGTCGCCCGTGGTAGGTGCCTCGTCGAGCTTGTCGTGCAGAGTGATGCCCGCCCGGCTCGCCAGCGAACCGGCCTGGGCCACCACGTACGCGGCGACGTCCGCCAGGTCCACCGGGCGGCGTTCGGTGAGTTCCTTCTCCGAGGTGGCCAGCAGGAGCAGGCCGGTGATGAGCTGTTCGTGGCGGGCGTTGATCTGCAACAGGCTCTCGCCAAGCTGCCTGGTGTCCTCCGAAACGGTCCGGCGGTTCATGGCGAGCTCGACGAGGGCGCGACCAACCGTCAGCGGCGTGCGGAGCTCGTGCGAGGCGTTGGCGACGAACCGTCGCTGCCCGTCGAAGGAGCGGTCGAGCCGCTCCAGCATCGTGTTGAAGCTGTCGGCGAGCTCCTTCACCTCATCGTCCGGGCCGCGCAGCGCGATGCGCTCGTGCAGCCCACCGCCGGCGGCCGGGGCGGCCGCGATCCGCCGCGCGGTCTCGGTGACCTGATGGAGCGGGGCAAGCACTCGGCCCGCGACCAGCCAGCCGAACGCCGCAGCCGCGGCGCCGACCAGACCGAGCGCGATGCTGCCCTGGGTAAGCAGCGACGTGGCGGCCGCTTCGCGCAGTTGCCGCTGCTGGTCCTGCATCCATCGCATGGCATCGGTCTCGGGCAGCGGGGCATCGACATCGGGGGCCGGTGAGGCGGCCGGGCTCGGCGTGGCCTTGACGGTCATCAGTTGCAGATTGGGTCTACCCAGCTGCTGGTTGAAGAGCGCGTACGTGGTGCCGAGGAGCACGACACCGGCGACGAGGAACAGGCCGCCGTAGATGAGGGTGAGCCTGGCCCGCAGGGTGATCCGGGACGGCAGAAGTTTCCGGGCGGTCATGAGATCCGGTATCCCACCGAGGTGACGGTCTCGATGACCGGTGGGTCGCCGAGCTTGCGTCGCAGCTTGAGGATGGTGAGCCGGACGGCCGGGCTGAACGGGTCGGCATGCTCGTCCCAGACCTTCTCCAACAGGAACTCAGCCGAGAGCGGGGCGCCGTCGGCGCGCAGCAGTTCGGCCAGGACCCCGAACTCCTTCTTCGACAGCGGGATGTATGCGCCGTCGCGGAACACCTTGTGCAATGCCGGGTCGAGGGTGATCCCAGCACGGCGCAGCACCGGCGGCGCGGCCGGCCGGCTGCGCCGCCCCAGCGACCGCACGCGGGCGGCGAGCTCGGGAAACGCGAAGGGCTTGACGAGATAGTCATCCGCGCCGAGGGACAGCCCAGCGACCCGATTGGTGACCTCGGCCGCTGCGGTCAGCATCAGCACCCGCGTGAGTGACCCGGACCCGACGATTTCCCGGCACACGTCGTCTCCATGCACGACCGGCAGGTCGCGGTCGAGCACGACCACGTCGTAGTCGTTGACGAACAACCGTTCCAGGGCGGCGTCCCCGTTGTATGTGACGTCCACCGCGTGCGCGTCCCCGCGCAGCCACTCGGCGATCGCGTCCGCGAGCATCGGCTCGTCCTCCACCACCAGCACGCGCATGTTCTCTGGTTCCTTCCCTGTCCCGGTGCACCACGGTGCATGGTTCCCGATCTGGTGTTTCCTCGGCGTTGCCGACCGGATGCTCAAGCAGCAAACGGCAGGGAAACGGGCCGTCGCGTTGGATTTCTCTCGACCGGGCCGGCGCTGGTGCTGGCCTCGATCCAAGGAGACGAACGTGAGGGTGAAGCTGACCGGTGGCGCGCTTGCGGTGCTGCCGCTGGTGCTGGCCGTGGCCCTGGCCGGATGCGGTTCGGAGGACGGCGGCGGCACGGTGGCCTCGGCTGGGGACGGCACGAGGGCCCAGCCCAGCGCCGCGGCGAGTCTGAGCCGGGAAGAGATGGGTGTGAAGTTCGCGCAGTGCATGCGCGAGAACAGCGTCGACATGGCCGATCCCGAGCCGGGCAAGGGCCCGCAGGTCCGAATTGGCGGTGGCACGAGCGAGGAGACCGTCAACAAGGCGATGGAGGCGTGCCGGCAGTACAACCCGATGGCGGACGCGTCCGGTGGCAACGCGCAGATGGACGAGAACAATCGCAAGTTCGCCACGTGCATGCGCGACAACGGCGTGGAGCAGTTCCCCGATCCCGAGCCCGGACAGATGGGTGTCCGGATCGACGGGAAGATCGCCGAGGATCCGGACTTCGCCAAGGCCCAGCAGCAGTGCCAGAGCATCCTCGCGGGAAGCCGGTGATGGCCGCTACCGCGGTCGAGGCACCGGCGGTGGAGCGCCTGCCTCGACGCCGGGGCCGGCGGGGAGCTGCCGTTGCCGCCGTGGCCGCGCTCGTGGCCGGCGCGGCGGTGGTCATCTGGCTCGGCATCGCTGGCGGCCGATCATCGGGCGACGCGGCGGCTAACACGCTGCCGCCCGACACCACCCAGGTGACCCGGCGAACGCTGAAGGATGCGCACACAGCCGACGGCGAGCTCGGCTACGGCACCACGAGCACCGCCACCAGCCGGCTGCCCGGCACCCTCACATACCTGCCCGACACCAGCGCGCGGATCACCCGCAACCAGCCCTTGTACAAGCTCAACAACAAGCCGGTGACCCTGATGTACGGGCACACGCCCGCGTACCGGAACCTCGCGGCCGGCGTCGAGGGCCCGGACGTCAAGCAGCTCGAGCAGAACCTGCGTGCGCTGGGCTACTCCGGATTCACCGTTGACGAGGAGTACACCGAGTCGACGGCGACGGCGGTCAAACGGTGGCAGGAGGACCAGGGCCTGGACGAGACCGGCGTGGTCGAACTCGGCCGCGTGGTGTTCGCGCCCGCCGCGATTCGCATAGCCGGACTCCAGGCCGCGCAGGGCGACCCCGTGGCACCCGGTCAGCGGATCCTCAGCTACACCGAAACGGCGAAGGCCGTCACGGTCCAGCTCGACACCGCCGACCAGCGGATGGCGAAGAAAGGTGCGGCGGTGACGGTCACGCTGCCGGACGACAGCTCCGTCGGTGGGCACATCTCTGAGGTGACCACGGTGATCCAGCCCGGCGAGGCACAGGGCGACGACCCGAAGACCAAGGTCGAGGTGGTCGTCACGCTCGACAACCAGAAGGCCGCCGACGCCTACATGCTGGCCTCGGTCGACGTGACGTTCACCGCGGCCGAGCGGAAAAACGTGCTCACCGTGCCAGTCGCCGCCCTTCTCGCCCTACGTGAGGGCGGCTTCGGCGTGGAGGTTGTCCAAAAAGACACCTCCCGCTACGTCCCGGTCCGCACCGGCCTGTTCTCCGACGGCTCAGTGGAGATCTCCGGTGACGGCATCGCCGAGGGCACGACAGTGGGGATGCCGAAATGATCTCTTTGACAATGGCGAGCAAGGTGTACACCGGCGGGGTGGCCGCGCTCACCGATGTCTCCCTGCACATCGGCGCCGGCGAACTCGTCGGCATCGTCGGTCCGTCCGGCTCCGGCAAGTCCACCATGCTCAACCTGCTCGGCACGCTCGACCGCCCCACCACCGGGCAGGTGCGCATCGACAATTACGACATCGCCCGGCTGCGCGACGCCGAGCTGTCCGCGCTGCGAGCGAGCCGGATCGGCTTCGTCTTCCAACAGTTCCACCTCGCCGCCGGTGTCCCCGCGCTGGACAACGTCGCCGACGGGCTGCTCTACTGCGGGCTGCGTGCCAGGGAACGGCGGCGCCGAGCCGCCGCCGCGCTGGCACGGGTCGGTCTCGCCCACCGGGCAGATCACCGGCCGCACGAGCTGTCCGGCGGTGAGCGCCAGCGGGTGGCCATCGCGCGGGCGGTGGCCGGCGACCCGCCGCTGCTGCTGGCCGACGAGCCCACCGGCGCCCTGGACTCGGCTTCCGGTGCCGGGGTGATGCAGCTGCTGCGCGAGCTGCACGCTGCGGGTACCACCGTCGTGATCATCACCCACGACCGGGAAATCGCCGATAGTCTGCCCCGTCAGGTACGCATGCGCGACGGCAGGATCATCGCCGACTCAGGCCCAGCGGTACGGTGATGGCACATCCGCTGCGTCCGGCCCGGCTGTGGCCCGGCGACCTGGTCAAGGTCGGCCTCGTCGGACTGCGCACCAGACCGCTACGGGCGTTCCTGTCCGCGCTCGGCATCGCCATCGGTATCGCCTCGATGGTCGCCGTGGTCGGCATCTCGTCCTCGTCGCGCGCGGAACTCGACCGCACCCTCGACGCGCTGGGGACCAATCTGCTGACCGTGTCTCGAGGCAGGACGCTGGTAGGTGAGCAGGCGACCCTGCCCGAGACGGCTGAGGCGATGATCGGCCGGATCGACCCGGTGCGGCAACTGTCCGCCCTGGGCCGCCTCGACGACGTCAAGGTGTACCGGACCGACAAGATTCCCGAGGCGCAGACCAACGGTATCGCCGGGTACGCCGCCCGCCTCAACCTGCTCGACACCGTCGGAGCACGCATCCGCAACGGGACCTGGCTCAACACGGCGACAAGCACCTACCCGGCGACCGTGCTCGGCGCGGCAACCGCCGAACGGCTCGGCATCGGCCACGCCGGACCCGACACCCAGGTCCTCATCGGCGGCGAGTGGTTCACCGTCGTCGGCATCCTCGAGCCGACACCACTCGCCCCCGACCTGGACACCGCGGCGCTCGTCGGCTGGCCCGTCGCCGAAGCCAAGTTGCACTTCAACGGGCACCCGACCACCATCTACACCCGCTCCGAGGAACGCCAGGTCGGTGCGGTCCGAGACGTGCTCGGCCCGACCGCCAACCCCGAGGCACCCAACGAGGTCGAGGTGTCACGTCCCTCCGACGCGCTGGCCGCCAAGCAGGCCGCGGGCGAGGCGTTCACCCGGCTGCTGCTCGGTCTCGGCGCGGTAGCGCTGCTCGTCGGCGGCGTCGGGGTGGCCAACACCATGGTGATCTCGGTGCTCGAACGGAGGGCCGAAATCGGACTGCGCCGCTCGCTCGGCGCGACCCGAGGGCAGATCCGCACCCAGTTCCTCGCCGAATCACTGCTACTGTCCGCCCTCGGCGGGGCGGGCGGCGCGTTGCTAGGCGCTGCCGGCACCGCCAGCTACGCCCTCTACCAGCAGTGGGCGACGGTCCTACCCTCCTGGGCGATACTGGGCGGGGTCGGCGCCACCCTGGCCATCGGCGGCCTGGCCGGCCTGTACCCGGCCATCCGCGCGTCGCGGCTGTCACCGACCGAGGCGCTGGCCACACCCTGACCGCCGGACTCCGGTGGCTGCCGGACTCGTGCCACAGCCACCGGAACGGCGCAGGCGGCGCTGATGCCCTTATGTTCTGTCAAGCGGTTCGTGGGGTCGGATCTACGGGATCGAGCGGCGGAGCAGGTGGTCGGGCGACCTCCCCGCGGGCGGCACTGACCCGGCCGGGTGTGGCTGTGTCCCGATAGTGGCCTCGCCGATGCACCGTCACAGTCCTGATCACCGGCGTCCGGTCGGCGTCACTGCCTTGACCCCGCACCGAAGGAATCCCCAGTTTGTCCACCGTCGCCTCGACCGATTTAACGCCGTGGATGAGGAGATCATCCTGGGCGTGGACACCCAAACGACACGCACGTCGCCGCGGTGATCACCGTGCTGGGCGCCCTGCTGGGCACCCGCGCCTTCCCCACCACCACCGCCGGCTACACCGACCTGCTGGCCTGGGCCAGCGAGCACGGCCGACTGCGGCGCGCTGGCGTGGAGGGCACCAGCTCACACGGCACCGCCCTGACCCGCCACCTGCACCGCGACGGCGTGCAGGTCATCGAGGTCAACCGGCCCGACCGTGCCGTGCGCCTGCCGGCGCTTGAATGGCGTTGGGTCTAGACGAGCACCGGGTGGTTGGCGCGGAACACGTTGTGCGGATCGCGGGCCCGCTTGATCTCCCGCAGCCGCGCGAGCGCGCTGCCGGAGAAGGACTTCTCCGCCGTCTCACCAGGAGACAGCAGGGTGTACGGCTTGCGGCCGCTGATGTAAGCCTCTAGATCGGCCACGACCTCGGCCTGCTTGGCGCGCGTCGCATCGGCCACGTGCGGCAGGCCGAGACCCAGCAGGCCCAGCAGGTACGGCTCAGCCACCGCGCCGCTCGCACCGGTCCCGCCGCCCGGCTCGGAGAGTGCTCCGCCCAGGTGTCTGATCTGGATGCTGATGAGTGGTTCGACCGGCTTGGCCAGCAGGAGCTCCACCGCGTCCGTGTCCAGGCCGGTGAGCAGCTCGGCACGAGTGATGGTGGGGGCCGGGTCGGTGGGCTCGGCGGTGATGTCACCCAGGTCGGCAACCGGGACGACGCCGCGGCTGTCGGAGATCGGGCCCTCGATCTTGTCGAGGCGAGCCAGCAGGTCCTCCCCCTGAGCCGCCTCACCCAGGTAGGCCAGATCCAGCGTGACCATCGGTGATGCGCCGGGTGGCTGGAGCCGGTTGATCCAGACACTGAGTTCACGCGGCGCCTCGGCGGTGATCTCCAGGAATGCGTCGTATACCTCTCTGGTCCGGTGGTCCGGCCAGATGACGCGCCCGCCGTACATGGTGGGCACGGGGTACAGTGCGAGTTCGAGGGCGGTCACCACCGCGAAGTCCCCGCCACCGCCGCGCAGCGCCCAGAAAAGCTCGGGATCGGACTCGGCGGTCACCCTGCCGGGCTCGCCATCGGCGTCCACGATGTCGATGGCCCGCACGCTGGCGGAGGCGAAGCCGTACTTACGGCTGAACCAGCCAACCCCACCGCCCAGGGTGTAGCCGGTCACGCTGACCCCCGGCGCGCTGCCGGACAGGCCGGTCAGACCCAGCGGACCGGCCGCCGCCAGTACCTGCCCCCACTTCACGCCCGCGCCCACCCGAGCCACGCGCTCCTCCGCGCGTACCTCCACCTCGTTCAGCAGGCCGGTACGCAGCAGGATCAGGCCTTCCACATCACCGGAGGCGCCATGCCCGCTCGGCTGCGCGGTCACCGCCATACCCGCCCGCCGTGCGTATCGCACGAGCGCCGCCACGTCATCGGCATCCGCGGCCTCCACCACAGCCGCGACCGGCTGCCTGACGGTGAGGTTCCACGCAGTGGCCGCCTGCTCAAAGCCGTCGTCATCAGGCGGGAGCACGCGCCCCTTGAGGACACCGCGCACATCGTTGATCGTCATAGTCGTTTCCCTCTTCAAGTTCTCGGAAATGCACCTGCCGGACCACGCGGTTTACGCGACGAGCAGGAGCACACTGATCGCCAGCATCACCACGGCGCCGATCAGTCCGGCGAGCACAGTGGCGATGTTGCTGAGCATGAGTTGTCCCCTCAATCCCCGATTGGCCCTCGGCGGGGCGATCGCATCAGGCGGGCTGCGGGGCGGGCGTCGCCGGAGCGGCCGCGACCTTGCGGGTCTCGCGCATCATCAGCAGGCCGTTGACCACCATCAGCGTCGCGGTCAGGCCGTGGACGCCGAGCGCGGTGGCCACGGAGCCGTGGTGGGCCAGCACGTTGGTCATGTCGCCGTACGCGGCGAGGGCCTCCACCAGCAGCACCCAGCCCAGCGCCCGGCGGTGGCCCGTCACCAGCAGGATGCCCAGGACCAGGGCCAAGACGACGTCGCGGATTCCCTTGATGATCAGGAAGCCGTCGCCGTCGCCGGACGGCCAGCTCGGCAGGCCGAAGCCCGGCGCGGTCGTCTCTGGGCTCAGGATGAACTCCGTTCCGAACCAGAGGATGAAGAGGATGAAGGCGGCGGCCAGGGCGGTGTTGATCTTCTTCAGCGACATTGTTCTTCTCCTTGCGCGTCTTCGGTGAGCTTGGTGAGTCGTGCGTGGGGTTTGGGGTCTGGTCAGGCGGCGCGGATGCGGCGGATGTGGCGGGCGTAGCGGGGGCGGCCGATGACGTGCCAGATGCCGCGCACCGGCGCGGGAAGGGCGGAGAGGAGGGTGGCGCGCTCGGCCGGGTTCGCGTCCTCTAGGACGAGGCCGAAGAGCGTGAGCAGGGTGAGCTTGGGCGTGTTGGCCACCAAGTGGTCGCCCAGGGAGGCCCACTCCTGCTCGGTGATGTGCTCGGCCGCGAGCGGAAGAAGAGTGGCCTCCTCGTCGTCGAGGTGTTCGAGCAGGACCGCCCGGTGATCGGCTAGGGCGGACACGAGCGTGTCGCGCTCGTCCGCTCCAGCGGTGGCCTCCCACGCCGGGACCGCCGCGTCCAGCCTGGTCAGCGTGGCCGCGACGCGCTCGTGCTGGGCCTCCATGCGCAGGACGATGTCCGCCTCCAGATCTACCCGGGACAAAAGCGGCGGCCACAGCAACTCGTCCTCGCCCTCGTGGTGGTTCTTCAGTCCCAGCCGGTAGTCGCGGAAGTGGTCGGCGATCACCTTGGCGCGAGCTGTGTCGCCCGGGGCGACCGCCGCGACGAGCTCCATCAGCAGCCGCGACTCGCGGCGGAAGGCGCGGTGGACGATCTCCATGTCCTGGGTGTTGACGCTCATCTGTTCCTGCCCCTTCATCTGTTCTGTTCGACGTGCTCAAGGCTGCTCCCGGGGGTTTGGAAGGCACTTGGAGCCGACTTGGAACGCGTGTGGCGGCCGCGCGTACGATGTGTCACCTCATGGTCTTGATCAGGGTGTTGGGCTCGTTCGCGGCCGAGGCCGGCGGCGAGCCCGTTCCCCTCGGCGGACCGCGGCAGCGCAGCGTGCTGGCCCTGCTGGTGGCGGCGCGCGGGCAAGTCGTGCCGGTCGACCGGATGGTCGAGGACCTGTGGCGCGGCGAACCGCCGTCGCGCGCCCTGGCGTCGCTGCAGGCGTACGTGTCGAACCTGCGCCGCCTGCTGGAACCCGGCCGCCCGCCGCGGGCCCCGGCCCGCCTGCTGGTGAGCGCGTCGCCCGGCTACGCACTGCGGCTGCCGCCCGGGGCGGTGGACGCATGGCGCTTCGAGGAGCTGCTCGACAAGGCCCGTACGCTCACCGATCCCCGTGACACCCGCGCCCGACTGGACGAGGCGCTGGCGCTGTGGCGCGGACCCGCGTTCGCCGAGGTCGCCGACGAGCCGTGGGCCGCCGCCGAGACCGCCCGGCTGAACGAGCTGCGCCTGGTCGCCCGCGAACTGCACATCGCCGCGGGACTGCGGCTCGGCGACCCCGGGGCGGTGGTACCCGAGGCGGAGGGCCTCACCCGCGACGCTCCCCTGCGCGAGGAGGGCTGGCGCATGCACGCCCTCGCGCTGTGGAGCAGCGGCCGCCAGGCCGACGCCCTCGCGGCGCTCCGCCGCGCCCGCGCCACCTTCGCCGACGAGCTGGGCCTCGACCCCGGCCCGCACCTGGTGGCCCTGGAAGAGGCGATCCTCACCCAGCGCACGGACGTCCTCCGCGCGGCCGTCCCTCCGCCCCCCGCGGACACACCCCGGCCCCGGGCAACCGCGCCGCCGCCTCCGAACAACGGGCCCCGCGCGACAACGTTCGTGGGGCGGGAGCGCGAGCTCGCGGCGCTGGTGGCGGCCGCCGGGGAGGCCACCGCCGATGGGGCGCGCGTCGCGCTCGTCACCGGGGAGGCGGGGCTCGGCAAGTCGACGCTGCTGGAGCACCTCGGCGCGCGACTCGGACAGGACGGGTGGCTCGTGGCCGCCGGGCGCTGTCCCGAGGTGGACAGCGCGCCACCCGCGTGGGCGTGGGTCGAGGCGCTGCGGAAGGTGGCCGTGAGCGTTCCTCCGGGAGAGTTCGCGGACGACCTGGCGCCGCTGCTCTCCGACTCCGCGCCGGTGGACGATGACGCGGCGGCCGGGCGGTTCCGGCTCCGGCAGGCCGTGTGGAACTGGCTCGCGGCGGCCGCCGCCGAACGGCCGGTCGCCGTCGTCCTGGACGACCTCCACTGGGCGGACGCCGCCACGCTGGAACTGCTCGGCGGCGGCGTCGGCGCGCGGGCCGCGATCCTGGTCGTCGCGGCGTACCGCGCGGACGAGAGCGAGCGGCTCACCGAAACGCTGGGGTCCCTCGCCCGCACCGCACCCCTCCGGCTGGATCTGCCCGGACTGAAAGGCGACGCCGTCGCGGAGCTCGTACGTGCCGAGTGCGAGGCCGACGACGCGACCGTGGCCGGGATCGCCGAGCGAACCGGCGGCAACCCGTTCTATGTGCGGGAGAGCGCGCGGCTGCTGACCGGCGAGGGCGCGCTGGTCGCGCTCTCCGAGGTCCCCGAGGGCGTACGGGACGTGCTGCGGCGCCGACTGGCACGGCTCCCCGAGAGCGGCGTGTCCGTCCTGCGGCTGGCGGCGGTGGCCGGCCGGGAGAGCTCGGTGGACGTGCTCGTGCAGGCCGCCGACTCCGACGAGGACAGCGTGCTGGACGCGCTGGACGCGGGCGTCATCGCCGGGTTGCTCGACGAACCCGAGCCCGGGCGCGTCCGGTTCGTTCACGCGCTGGTCAGGGACACGCTGGTCACCGACGTCACCCGGTTGCGGGCCACCAGGATGCACGCCCGGATCGCCGCCGCCCTGGAGGGCACCGGCGACGTCGCGGCGCTCGCCCATCACTATGCGCGAGCGGGATCACCGAAGGCCGTCGCTTATTGCGTACGGGCCGCCGAACTGGCCGAGGCGCGCTACGCCCACGACGTGGCGGCCGCACTCCTCACCGACGCCGTCACCAACTCCAGCGAACCGGACGAGCGCGTCGGCCTGCTCGGCAGGCTGCTGCGCGCGCAGATCAGGGCCGGGGCCGTCGCTGCGGCCAGGGACACACGCGAGCAGGCCGTGGAGTACGCCGAGTCGATCGGCCGCGACGACCTGATGATCGCCGCGTTCACCGCCTGGACCGAGCCCACCCCCTGGCGGGCCCGCACGTACGGCACGGTCGACCGTCCCATCGTCGGCCGCCTCAGCCGCCTGCTCAAGCGGACCGACCTCGCCCCCGACGTGCGGTCCCGGCTGCTCATCGCGTACGCCAACGAGCTGGTGGGCGAGGACGATCCGACGGTCATGGCGGCGGCGCGGGAAGCACTCGACCTCACCACCGATCCCCGCCTCCGGGCCGCAGCGCTCCTGGTCCTGGCCAGCGACCCCGGGCGGGAGGAGTACGCCCGCGAGCTAGTGGAGATCGGCGTCGAGCACGACCTGCCCGTCTACCGCGTGACCGGGCTGCTCAACCAGGCCGCGAACGCCGCCGCAGCCAACGACCCCGCGACCATGCGCCGCGTGACCGGGGAGGCGCTCGACCTCGCGCGCGCCTACCGGATGCCGGAGGCGATCAGCGCCGCCGAGATCGCGCTGGCGACCCTGGTGCTCATCGAGGGTCGGTTCACCGACGCCCAGCGCCTCTACACCGAGGCCACCGCACACATGGAACGCGCCGGATCGGTGCACGCTGGCTTCCTCCGCCTCGCGCTGGCGGCGATCTGGCTGAACGACGGCACGCTCGGCGACCACCTGGACGAGGTGCGCGCTCTCCACGAGGCGCTCGGCCCGATGGTCGCCGACCTGCTCGCGCTCGCCCTCCACGCCGCCGGCCGCAGCGACGAGGCACGCAGGTCACCGAGCCCGATCCGGCCCGACTTCTTCTTCACCTTCCTGACGAGCCTGCGCGCGATGGCGATCGTCGCACTGAACGACCGCGACGCCGCCGCGGAGATCTACGCGGACCTGCTCCCCCACCGAGACGGTCCCCCTGCCGGCGCGGAGAGCCTGTCGCTGGCCCTGCGTCCGGTCGCCCACACGCTCGGCGAACTCGCCCTCCTCCTCGGCCGAGACGACGAGGCCGCCGCCCACTTCGCCCAGGCCGCCGCCATCGCCGACCGGTGGAACGCCCCCCACTGGTCCGCCGACGCCCGAACACACGCCGATCTTGCCCTCGGCGTCCCTGTTTCGCCCCCACAGGAACGCTGAAAGCAAGAACGGGATTGGGGTGCCTCAGCTGCCTTGAGGGCTACCGTCATCACCAGGGGCATGTTCCCGCTCGCGTGTGGGAATGTGCCCGAAACATGATGAACAGGGACGAAATCTAAGTCCGTACAGGTATGCACGACGCGTGCGGAACGCGGCACACGCCGCGAACAGGCCAAACGCGACTACGACGCCTCGCCGACGGCCCGCAGCGGCACAGCGAACTCGCCAACCGCATCGCCGGCGTCAGCCAGAAGATGCTCACCCAGACCCTGCGCACGCTGGAATTCGACGGCTTGGTCACCCGCACGGTCACGGCCTCGGTGCCGGTCCGCGTCGACTACGAACTCACTCCGCTCGGCCATGAACTGTTCCCGGTCATGATCGCGATCAAGAACTGGGCGGAGACACACATGGACCGCGTCTTCGAAGCCCGCGCCCAATTCGACGCACGCCCCCTAAACCTCCTCAAAGACGGCGCAACATCTCCGCTCATCGGCTAGATGTGCGCACTGGATCACCGTCTGTGGCCGCGCGGACCGCGATCTTTCAAACGTGATGTGACCGAGTCGCTCGTCTGACCGACATCCCTGGGGCGGGATCACCGCCCGGGCTTTCGATGCCCGGCGGCGACCAGCGCTGTTGGAGCGTCCTTGGTGCGGGGGCGGGCTGTGACTCCCAGCGATAGTTGGCAACGGGCTGGGCTTCAGCCTCGGGGTTCCGAGGCCCTCACAGCAGTGTGGACGTACGTAGGGTGCTGGAAATGAGGCCGGGACGGGGCCCGGGCGCTGACCTTCGGGTGAGCAGGTCATGCGCCTGTGGGAGGTTCCGAGTGGTGCTGCGGAGGGTTCCGGCCACAGCACCACCGGTTGGGACGTCTTGGGTTGTGGTCAGTGTTGGATGGTGAGCACGTGTGAGGCTTGAGCGGCCGCCGAGCCGTTGCACAGTGTCTGACTTCCGGTGAATACCCGGCTGGTTGAGCAGGTTTCGTTGTCAGTGATGGTTAGGGTGACGGTGTAGGTGCCGGGCCGTCGGTAGGCGTGCGTGGGGTTGGATCCGCCGTCGTCGAGTCGTGTGCCGTCGCCGAAGTCCCAGGCGAATTGCGCGATATGGCCGTCGGGGTCGGTCGATGGTGATGCGTCGAACCGTGCGGCGTTGCCGGCCCGGGGTACATCGGCGACGAACGCTGCGGCGGGACCCTGGTTTGGTGTCAGCGTGAGCGCTTGGAATCCGGGGGTGATGCCGCCGGTGGGTAGAGGCGATCTTGCCACCTGGCGAAGTCCCCCGTCCGTGCCGATCGCGAAGATGTGCAGGTCGCTTGAGTCGACGTTGGACACATACAAATGCCGCCCGTCGGGGGAGGCGACGATCCCGAGCGGTCCGGCTCCAGCCTGGAACGGCGACCCGGTAACCGGTGTTAGAGAGCCGTTGTCATTGATCGTGTAGGCGGACACGTTCCGCTGCGTGTCAGGGCGGGTCAAGCCGGGGCTGGCGATGTAGAGGTGATGCCCGTCCGGGGTGATTGCGGCGCCTTCGGTGTTCTCGCCGGCGGCAAACTTCTCCCCCGGCACCGGGGTCAGGGTGCCGTCCTGGGCAATGTGGTACCCGAATACCGCTCTGGCCCCCTGCCCGGCAAGGTACAGGAGACGCCCGTCGGGTGAGATCGCCATCTGCGCGCCGGCGCCGCTGGTGAACGTTCGGCTGACCTCGCGCAGCGTGCCGTCTCTGTCGATGGCGAAGCCGATCAGGGCGTTGGGGCCGTGGTCCGTCGGGCGGCCGTGCCCGACGTAGAGGAACCCGCCGTCGGGGGTCACCGCGACACCACGCGGCGAGTCGAACCCGGTCGGCAGCGGGTCGGCGACCAACGACAGTGTCCCGTCACCGTGGATCGCGAATGTCGAAATCGTGCCGGAGTCAATGTTGGAGGTAAACAGCAGGTTCCCGGCCGGCGTGATCGTGATGCCGAACGGGAATAGGCCGCCTGTCGCCACCGGCGACGACAGCGCGGTGAGGTTGCCTTTCGGGCCGATGGAATAGGGCGTTACCCCGTGGACACCTCTGTTCATGACGAACGCCGTACGGCCATCCGCAGTGATCACCATCCCATTTGGATCACTGCTGGTTGCCAAGAGTTTGGCGGGCTGACGCGGCGTGCCGGCGGGACCGACCGGAAAGATCGAAATGTTCGCCGAATCAGCGTTCGTCGAATACAACACGCGGCCCGGTGGGCCGGACGTCGAACCCGCAGCCGCAGGCGACGGCGTGGCTGGCGCCAGGGTGACGCCGACGCTGAACACGACGCAGAGGAAAGCTGAATGAGAACGCATGCGGACTCCTTATCCCAGGTTGCGCTGATTTACTCTGATTCACGAAAGCGTGCCTGGAAGGGTTCACCGCCACCTGCCAGTTCGGCTATGCCAGCTGGTTACGTCATGGTCGAAGGAGATCGACAACCGGCGACTGAACACGGCGTCGCGGGAGTTGCCCCTGTTAGTCGTCGGGTTCCGGGTGGACGAGACGGTGCGGGTTGGTGGCGGGATTATCGGGGCCGTGGTCGCTCGGCAGTTCGTGCAGCCGTCGGCGTAGCCCAGGGTCGGTGGTCAGTGCCCAGGCGGGGCCGGCGGGGTGTTCATCGTGGATGCCGGTGTCCGGCATGAGAACGCGGTGCTGCGCCGTCAGATCGCCGGATCGGTCCGCTACGGGCCCGCGGACCGGTTCTGGCTGGCCGCCCTCTCCGGCCTGATACCCCGCTGCCGCTGGCGCGAGGCCTTCCCGGTCACGCCCGGGACCCTGCTGGCCTGGCACCGCAGGTTCATCGCCTCCAAGTGGGACTACAGCGCCCGGCGCGCCCGCACCGGACGCCCGCCAACCAAGGCAGCACTCAAGAAGCTGATCCTGCAGCTCGCTCGAGACAACGCAAAGTGGGGGCACAGGCGGATCCAAGGCGAGCTGGCCCGACTCGGTCACCCCATCGCCGCCTCCACGGTCTGGGAGATCCTCCACGCGTCGGGCATCGACCCGGCCCCACGCCGTACCGGCCCGACCTGGCGCCAGTTCCTCACCAACCAGGCCCAGGGCATCATCGCCGTCGACGTCCTACATATCGACACCGCCCTCGGCAGGCGCCTCTACGCGCTGGCGTGCGAGCGGGTCATCGGCAGCATCCGGCGCGAGGCCCTGGACCATGTGCTCATCATGAACGAGGCCCACGCCCGGCACGTCCTGGCCACCTACGAGCGGCACTACAACGAGCACCGCCCCACCGGGCCCGCAACCAACTCCCGCCGGCCGCTGACCAACAGCCCATCGCCGTACACGAACTCGAAAGCCGCCGACTCCTGCGTACCCGCATCCTCGGCGGCGTCATCAACGAGTACCGCTATGCCGCTTGACCTGCAGCGACGACTTTCCGAGCCCTACAGCCGCCTTTTGGTCACGGCCGCAAAGTTTCACGCGCAGTATCGATACATCTAGACGGGTCAATCAGGGTCCCCTACTGTGATCGCACGACCTGAGACCGCTCTCTATACGATCCGTTCGGCGGCGGACGCGTGAAGTGTGCTCGACGACGCAGGTCGACGTCGCGGCATCCTCAGCGGCGGCGCGCGCCCTGCCTGGCGAACTTGGTCAGGAAGGGGCACTGGTGAAACGACAGCCCATCGTTCGATGGCAGCCAATGGCGGCCGCCCTGCTTCTGGTCGCCCCGGGACTCAGCGTCCTCGCCGCGGCGACCCCGGCCGCGGCAGCGCTCAACCCCGCAGACTTCCAGCAGGTCACGCTCGCCAAAGGCGTGGCCGAGACCGGTGAACCCATGGCACTCGCGGTGCTGCCGGACCGCTCGGTGCTGCACACCGCGCGCAACGGCACCCTGCGCCGCACCGACGCCGCCGGCAACACGTCGGTGATCGCGAACATCCCCGTCTACACGCACGACGAGGAGGGCCTGCAGGGCGTCGCCGCCGACCCCAACTTCGCCAGCAACCGCAACATCTACCTGTACTACGCGCCGCCGCTGAGCACCCCGGCCGGCGATGCGCCTGCCACCGGTACCGCCACCGACTGGGCGACCTGGGCTGGGGTCAACCGCCTGTCCCGGTTCACCTTGAACGCCGACTACACGGTGAACATGGCCAGCCAGGTCACCGTCCTGGAGGTGACGACCAGCCGTGGCATGTGCTGCCACGTCGGCGGTGACATCGACTTCGACGCGGCCGGCAACCTGTACCTGTCCACCGGCGACGACACGAACCCGTTCGAGTCGTCCGGCTACACGCCGATCGACGAGCGCACCAACCGCAACCCCGCCTACGACGCGCAGCGCTCCGCCGGCAACACCAACGATCTGCGCGGCAAGGTGCTGCGGATCAAGGTCAACGCCAACGGGACGTACTCGATCCCGGCCGGCAACATGTTCGCGCCGGGCACCGCCAACACCCGGCCCGAGATCTACGCCATGGGCTTCCGCAACCCGTTCCGGATGAGCGTCGACAAGGCCACCGGCATCGT
>NZ_JBEYSO010000030.1:0-72926 GCF_040642675.1 Micromonospora sp. NPDC047738 | reverse complement strand
CTACCAACCGTCCATGTAAGACGATCACTGAGGGGAGGGGCGGCGTTTCCTCCCGGCCGTAAACGGCCGGGTTTCCACGCCGCAATTCCGATGACGGATCGGCACGCACATCGCCCGAACAGATATTGGAAACGCTGCTAAGCCCGCTCGCCGCCCGCCTGGACTTCATGCACCCCGGCGACACCCTCGTCATACCCGGCACTGGACCGGCTCGCGCTCGGCATCAGCCCCGGCACGCTCTACCACCACATCCCCGACCTGCGAGAGCTGCGCGCCGCCGGCCGAGCCCGCCACCGGCATTACCGACTGACCGGATACAAGATCACCCGCGTTCGGGCGGGCGAGCGGCGGGACAGCAGCCATCCCATCAGCGCGGCGGCGAGGCCGGCAAGCCCAGCCGTCGCGAATCCGCCTGCCGGTCCGGACGTGTCGATCGCCCCGCCAACGATCGGGACGCCAAGGGCGAAGCCCGCGCCCAGCGCCGAGGACTGCAAGCCTGTCGCCTCACCGCGCACGCTCGCGGGTGCGAGCCGGCTCACGGCGTCGGACAGCGCGGAAAGAGCCGGTGCGGCAAGCAGCCCCGCGCCGCAGCCTGCCACACACAACCAGCGCCAGTCGTCGGCCAGTCCCGCGGGAATGGTTACCAGCCCGAGCAGGCCGAGCAGCAGCCAGGCGGGCAGCGGTCGCGGGAGCGCGCCATACAGAAGCCCGCCGGCGATGGAGGCCGCGCCGTACACGGCCACCACGACGGCGGCCCAGGAGACCTGGCCGGCTTCCTTGAGAGCGGCCACGATGGCCAAGTCGGTACCGTTGAGCACGATCGTGGCGCCGAACGCCATCACCAGCACCGCGATCAGTCTCGGGCCCAGCCACTCCCGGCGACGGGGGCGGCCGGCTGGGTCGGCCGGCGCCTCGTCCTCGGCCCGCAGCGGGGGGTTGAGCAGGGCGATCCCCGCTCCGCCCGCCACGATCGCAGCGCCGACGCCCCAGGCCACCACGCCGGCGGGCAGTTGTGCCGCGCAGAGGATCACGATCGGCGGGCCTACCATGTAGGACAGTTCGCCCTGTATCGCTTCCAGCGCAAAGGCGGCCTGGCGCTGTCCCGCCTTCGTCATCGCGGCGATCGCCTGCCTGGTCACCATCGGGGCCGGCACCATCAGCAGACCTGCTACGAAGGCGACGGCCAGCAGGGTCGTGTACGGCAGTACCGCGACGCTCAGCCAACACGCGACCTGAACCACGACGGTGATCAGCAGCACGATACGCACGCCCCGCCGGTCGATCATGCGGCCCAGCAGCGGACCGCCCAGCGCGAGACCGGTGGTCATGGCTGCCGCGGCTCCTCCCGCTGCCGCGTAGCTCATGTCCAGGCCTAGAACGACGTACATCGTCAGCGCCATCCCGGAGGCCGTGATCGCGGTGCGGGCGAGCAGCGAGACGCCCAGCAGCGATGCCATCCCGGGCACGGCGAGCACCTGTCGGTATCTGGTCACCTGCGGGACGCTAGGTCATCCGCCAACCCATAGGAAGTGGCGACCTTCTTGGGCCTGGCATAATGAATGCTTATGGCCAGGGATCTTGAGACGGCGTTGCTGCGGTCGTTCGTCACCGCCGTGCGGGCGGGCAGCATCAGCCGCGCCGCGACCGCGCTCGGACATACCCAGCCCGCGCTCAGCCAGCAGTTGCGCAAGCTCGAGAGCGTTGTCGGCCGTCCGCTGCTTTACCGGTCGCCGTCTGGCGTCTCGCCGACCCGGGCAGGTGAGGAACTCCTGCCGTACGCCGAACGCATCCTCTCGCTCTCCGCGCAGGCACTCACCGAAACCGGGCGCGCGCTTACCGGCCGCTGCGGCGTCGGGTTGCTCGAAGACCTCGCCGCGTCCCAGCTTCCACAGGCCCTCGCCGACCTCGCCGGGCTGCACCCCGGCGCGACGCTGGAGGTGCTCACCTTTTCCAACGCCGCGATGCGGGAGGCCTACGACGCGGGCCGCGTCCAACTCGTGCTCGACGAGGTGCCGTACCTTCCCGGACCGCCGCGCTGGACGGTACGCCGCCCGCTGGTCTGGGCGATCGGCCAGGGCGTGGACGTGGCTGCCGATCCGCTGCCGGTGGTGCTGTTCTCGAACCCGTGCTTCTGGCGTACGTCGGTGCTGGAAACGCTCGAACGTGCCGATCGGCGCTGGCGGGTGGCGTTCGAAAGCAACAGCCTGCTCGGTGTGCTCGCCGCGGTACGGGCCGGGCTCGGCGTCGCGGCGCTCATGCCCGCAAACCTCGAACCGGTCATGGCCTGCCACGACGCAGACGCCCTGCCGGCCCTGCCGGACGTCGAGCTCGGTCTCGCACGGCACCCACGGACCGAAGGTGATCCGCTGATCGATGCCGTGGAGACCGCGCTACGACGCATGATCTGAGTATCGCGGCTGGTCAGCGCGCCGGTTTCCGAGCACACCTCGCGGCCCCGCCCGGCAGCCTGCTTGACGAGCCGGCATTCCCGGACCAGCTACCAGCTACGCCCCAGTCGATCTGTGTCACGGCCGTGCATCGAGGAATCGCGTGATCGCAGCCGCGACGGCTTGGTGGTCTTCGAGCATCGGTAGATGCCCCGTATTCAGGTCGTTCTGCCAGGCTGCGCCGAGTCGCTCGGCGCAGCGTTGTTGCAGCGCAACCGGCAACTCACGGTCGTCAGTGGTGCGCAGGTAACCGCGCCACCCGCTCCACGACCGGTGAGCGGTCCGGTCTCGATAGAGGGCGGGTGACTCGGGGGTGAAGTCGGCGATGATGCGGTCGGCGACCTCCTCGTCCAGACCATGGGCGAGACCACGTCTGATCGCGGACGCCGGCGGCCGGGTACCGGCGACTCGCATCGCGGCACTGAGCACCCACCGGTTCGGCACCGGCATCGCCGAGATGAACGAACCTCCCGGCTGCGGGATCACGGCACTGATCGCCAGGAACGCGCTGACGCGTTCCGGCACGAGCCGGGCGACCTCGGCGCCGATCACACCACCGGCCGAATGCGCGACGATCACGAACCCACCCGGCGGTGCGGAGTCGATGACCGCCTGGGCGTAGTCGCGCAACCGGGCCCGGCCGCCCTGCGGTCGGGAAGCGACACGGGTCTGCTGCCCTTCGCCGAGGTCGCGGCGGACGTCATCCCAGATCCAGGCGGGAAGCCCGGCGCCGCTGAGGAACATGATCGGATCGCGTGCAGTGCTCATGACACCAGCGTCGCCTCCAGCAATGTCACCGGCATGTCACTATTTATTGGATGAACCGAACTGACCGTCTCTACGCCCTCCGCGAGGAACTACGGCGCGCGGGGTCCGCCGGGCGCTCGGCGGAACGACTCGCCGAGGTCTTCGAGGTCAGCGTCCGCACGATCAAACGGGACATTTCGGCTCTGCAACACGGCGGCTTCCCGGTCTGGGCTCGCCCCGGACCCGGTGGTGGCTACGTCGTTGACGCCGCCGCGACCCTCCCGCCGGTGAACTTCACCGACGCCGAGGTCTCCGGCCTCGCCGCCGCCGTGGCCGCCCACCGCGGACAGCCCTTCGACAGCCACGCCCGCGCCGCCCTCGTCAAGGTGCTCAGCGTGATGGACACCCGCACACGAGAAAACGCCACCGCGTTGAACGGTCGGGTCTGGATCGACCACACCGACACACCCGGCGATGCCCGGACTCGGCACGCCATCGAGCAAGCACTCCACGCACAACGCGTCCTCGTCGTGGACTACCGCGACCGGCATGGCACGCCCACCACCCGGCAACTCGATCCCGTGCTCCTGGCCCGCACCCAAGGACACTGGTACCTCGTCGGGCACTGCCACACTCGTCAAGCGATCCGCTGGCTCCGCCTCGATCGCATCAGCGCCGCACGCCTGACAACCCAGCCCGCCACTCGTATCCCCATCGAAGCCGTTGGCACACCGCCCACCACCGCCGAAGCCGTCGCCGACCTGTGACGCCATCCGTCATCGCCGACCAGTCCGCTTCCACGGTCGACCGACACCAGACCCTGGCGCACTGCGGCCAGGCAGGGCGGGTCCGGGTTGACTTCTGCCTCTGCGCGGAAAGCAACAACGCTATCGAGTACCCCGCCGAATGGCACCTTCACGCGCCGCCTTCGCCGCGCGGGGGCCGTTGGCTGTTGTCCCCGAACGGCAGCGCTTCGAGGACGTAGTTCAGCTCTGCGATTCGGGTCGGTGAGAGCGTCCCAGTCGTCAGCGCTCATCGGGAACGGCCCCCAATGCGGCAGGTAGAAGGGTCGCCGCGGTGGGTCGGCCACCGTGAACGGCTTGAACTCCGGATCCGCGATCACCCGGTAGACGAACTCGGCCGTCGACATGTCGAGCTGGTGCCATGGCTCGATGCCGTCCGACCGCGCGACCACAGGCCACCGGTCGGGCTCCACAGCGCGGTCCGCCAGCCAGTAGTACTCCCCCTCGGTCTGATCGCTGCCCCATTGGATCAGCCCGGACCCCTTGCCAGGCTCGTAGATCTCGTAGGGGGCCCACAACTGCGCGGAGTCATCGCGGCTTGGCCACTGCCGGGAATAGTCCCATGTCCGAAGCAGCGGCTGCGCGTGATCGTCGGTCGGCCGTAGCAGGTCTAGGTAGGCGTAGAACGCCCCCGGCACGAACCGCCGGCACAGTTCCTTGAAGTCCGTCGGCAGCGCGACGCCCAGCTCGGCTTCCACCTGCTCCCAGCCGACGCCATCCTCGGGCTCCTGGCGCCATCCGGTCACGTCGATGATCCGGTCGATCCACGTCAGCTGATCATTCACGGCCGGCAAAGTAACAGCACAGGCCGACATCCCCCGTGACTCGAGCCCCTGTGGGAGCGGCCTGACCGCTTCGGAGGCACTGAAGTGGTCACCGAGCACGCCTCCTGTTGCTGTCTGTCGCCGTCGAAAGGAACGCGTGGAGGGTGTGGGTGCCCGGCGGCCCAATGGCCGCCGGGCACCCACACCACCTTCAGCAGCAGCTTGACGCGGTCCCGCTGGTTGCGGGTTCCGTCTCGGCAGCCGGGGTGCAGCAGGCGGTCTCGGCGGTCTTCTCCAACTGCGGGGAGTCGGCCTTGACGGTGTAGACCTCCCAGGGTTCGTTGCCGGGGCCGCGTACCCAGACCTTGTCCTGGAGTGCGTAGCAGCACTCGGTGTCGTTCTCTTCGAGTGTGATGAGGCCGGCGTCGGTGAGGCGCGTGGTGGCGGCGTTGACCTCGTCGGTGCTGAACACCTCGACGCCCAGGTGGTCCATGACGGTGGGTTGGTCGGCCTCGCCCTCGAGGAGGACGAGCTTCAGGGGCGGGTTCTCGATGGCGAAGTTGGCGTAGCCGGGTCGGCGCTTGGCCGGCTCGACACCGAACAGCTGGGCGTAAAAGGCGACGGAGCCTTCGAGGTCGGACACGCGCAGGGCGAGCTGGACACGGGACATGGTCATTCCTCCTGGCGGTTCAGCGGATGCAACGGTTGGTGAGTGGGGTAGTGCGGGCGTGCTCGTAGCGGGCGTCGGCGCGGCAAGCCGGGGCGCACACCTGCCCACGCGATTCGCAGAACGTCACGGCTTGGGCGTCGAGGGGACGACGGCGGAACAGCTTGATCATCGCTTCGTCCTTGCCTAGATGGTTTTCGAAGCAGGACCCACGTTGCACCCTGTTTTGAGATCTGTCAACCTAGAGGCATGTCGAAACAAACGCTGCCGGTGGTGGACCTGAACGCGGTCGCCTGCTGCTCCCCCATCGCGGCGAGCCCGATGGACGCCAATCAGGCAGCGGCGGTCGCACCGATGTTCAAAGCCCTGGGCGACCCGGTCCGGCTGCGGCTGATGTCGATGATCGCCTCGGTGCCGGAGATCTGCGTCTGCGACCTGACCCCGGCGTTCGACCTGTCCGGGCCGACCATCTCCCACCACCTCAAACTGCTGCGCGAAGCCGGCCTGGTCGACTCCGAGCGTCGCGGCACGTGGGTCTGGTACCGGGTGAAGCCGGAAGCGTTCCAGCAGCTCGGGGCGCTGCTGACGATCTCCACCACCCCGGCCGCCGGTGGCACCGCGTGAGCCTCACCCTGCCCCGGCGGGCGTCGGCGGAATTCGCCGGCACCGCCCTGCTCGTCGCCGCCGTCGTCGGATCCGGGATCGCCGCCGCCCGACTCTCCCCCAGCGACGTCGGTCTCCAGCTGCTGGAAAACGCGATCGCCACCGCCCTGGCCCTGGGCGCGCTGATCCTGACCTTCGGGCCAGTGTCGGGCGCGCATTTCAACCCGGTGGTGTCCGCCGTCGACTGGTGGCTCGGCCGCCGCGCCGGCAACGGCCTGACAGGCCGCGACCTGGCCGCCTACACCGCCGCCCAGATCGGCGGCGCGATCGTTGGGGCGGTCCTGGCTGACCTGATGTTCGGGCTGCCGGCCGTGGCCTGGTCCCGCACCGATCGGACCGGGGGGAGCCTGTGGCTGGGCGAGGTGGTCGCCACCGCCGGCCTGGTTGTCCTGGTCTTCGCCCTCGCCCGTTCCGGCCGCACGTCCGCCGCGCCGGCCGCCGTGGGCGCCTACATCGGCGCGGCCTACTGGTTCACCTCGTCGACGTCGTTCGCGAACCCGGCCGTCACCATCGGCCGGGCCTTCACCGACACCTTCACCGGCATCGCCCCTGCATCCGTGCCCGGCTTCATCGCCGCCCAGCTCGTCGGCGGCCTGGTCGCCGTCGCCGCACTCGCCGCCTGGTACCCAGGCGCCGCCGATGCGGCTGACGCCGTGGTCGTGCCGCACCTCGCCGAGGAGAGCCGATGACCGCTCCCGCCAGCACCACAGGAATCACCATCACCGCCATGGGCGACCAGTACGCCGACGTCGTCCTGGACATCTACCGGCTCGGCATCGCCACCGGCCACGCCACCTTCGAAACCGAGCCACCGACCTGGGAACAGTTCACCGACAGCCGGCTGCCCGGCCACCGCTGGGTGGCCGTCGACCCCACCGGCCGGGTCCTCGGCTGGGTTGCCTGCTCGGCCGTGTCCGACCGGTGCGTCTACGCCGGGGTGGTCGAGCACTCCGTCTACGTCCACCCCGACGCCCGCGGCCGAGGCGTCGGCCGGCTCCTGCTCAACGCTCTGATCGCCTCCACCGAGCAGGCCGGCATCTGGACCATCCAGTCCGGCCTGTTCCCCGAGAACACCGCCAGCCTCGCCCTGCACACCGCCTGCGGCTTCCGCACCGTCGGCACCCGTGAACGCGTCGGCTGCCACCACGGGACCTGGCGCGACGTCACCCTCATCGAACGCCGCAGCCCCACCATCAACTGACAGGAACACCACCGTTGACATCCTCCCGGCCCTGAAGGAGCCGGGATTCCCGCGGTTGCCCGTGAGGGTTCCTGTTTCATTGCCGACTGCCTTTCCGGGAGGATTTTCCCTTGAGGTCTTCTGTCAGCTCCGCAGGCGTTTTACCTCTCCGCCAGCCCGGCGGCGAGGATGTTCTTGGCAGCGTTGATGTCCCGGTCGTGCTCGGCCCCGCAACCCGGGCACGTCCAGGAGCGCTCGTTGAGGGCGAGGGTGGTGTTGATCCGCCCGCAACCGGAGCAGGTTTTGGACGTGGGCAGCCACCGGTCGACGGGGATCACCTCACGCCCGTACCAGTCGGCTTTGTACTCCAACATGCTGCGGAACTGACCCCAGGCCGCGTCGGAGATGACGCGGGCCAGGCGGCGGTTGCGGAGCATGTTGCGCACGCTGAGGTCTTCGATCGCGACCGTTTGGGTCTCACGGACGAGTCGAGTGGTCAGCTTGTGCAGGTGGTCCCGACGCCGGTCGGCGATACGGGCATGGATCCGGGCCACTCTGAGCCGGGCTTTGGCCCGGTTGTTGGAGCCCTTCTGTTTGCGGGCCAGGTTCCGCTGCGCCTTGGCCAGCTTGCGCCGGTCGGCCTGCCCGTACCGCGGGTTGGCCACCTTGCCCTGCTCGTCGCTGATTCCGGGGATCGGGTGGGACAGGGTGAGCAGACTGGTGATGCCCGCGTCCACACCGACCACGCCCGCGACCGGCGGCAGCGTCTTCACGGTCAGGTCCTCGATCAGGATGGAGACGAACCAGCGGCCGGCGGCGTCCCGGGACACCGTGACGGTCGACGGCTGCGCCCCTTCGGGCAGGGGCCGCGACCACACGATGTCCAGCGGGGTGTTCATCTTGGCCAGCGTGAGCTGACCGTCACGCCAACGAAACGCGGAACGGGTGTACTCCGCCGACGCCCCGCGACTTGCGCTTGGACTTGAACCTCGGATACCGGGACCGCTTGTCCCAGAACGCCACGAACCCCGCCTGCAGATGCCGCAGCGTCTGCTGCAACGGCACCGACGACACCTCGTTCAGGAACGCCAACTCCTGCGTGCGCTTCCACTCGGTCAGCCACCCCGACGACTGCACATAGGTGGTGCGCTGACGGTCCACCGCCCACGCCCGGGTCCGCGCTTCCAACGCCCGGTTGTACACCACACGCACGCACCCGAAGGTGCGGTTCAACTGCCCAGCCTGTTCAGGAGACGGGTAGAAGCGGTACTTGTACGCCCGCTTCACCACCTCACCCACGCCTCACACCCTACCAACCGTCCATGTAAGACGATCACTGAGGGGAGGGGCGGCGTTTCCTCCCGGCCGTAAACGGCCGGGGTTCCACGCCGCAAATCCGATGACCTATTCAAAGAGCGGGGCGTACCCGAACCTGGCCAAGCACATCGAGGCGGCGCAGAACAGCGGGCTACCGGGCGAGCACCCGAACGGCACGCCCCTGCGGCGGCTCGTCGACTCCGCGCAGAAGCGCCTCAACGGCGACACGGCCCGCCCGCGGGGATGGATCCGGCCGGGAAGCAAGTCTTGCGACGAGTACCCTGCCGGTCGACGAAGCAGGGTGCGGCGCAGACCGTCGCCCGCGACGCCCACGGCTTCCGCAACCCCGTCAACCAGCGCTTACGCACCCGCAGCGCGACCACCTGGCGAGCCCGTGGGCACCTCGACGCCCGCTAGTTTCGTTGAGCCCGCACCTGTGATCGTGTTGGCTAGCGGCAGCGAAACCGCTGGTGTCCGCTTGGCTGTAGCAGGGAGTTAAACGTGCAGGACATTGTCGTCGACCCCGGTGCCCATAATCGGGCAGCCTGGGACAAGTATGTCCAGGAGGGCAACGAGTGGTCGAGGCCGGTGAGTGCTGAGGATGTCGAGCGCGCCCGTATGGGCGACTGGTCGATTGTTCTCATCGGGCGTGAGCCAGTCGACCGCTCCTGGCTGCCGACGGACCTGACCGGCAAGGACGTGTTGTGCCTGGCCTCCGGCGGTGGCCAGCAGGGTCCGATCCTCGCCGCCGCAGGGGCGCGGGTCACCGTGTTCGACAACTCGCCCCGCCAGCTCGGCCAGGACCAGATGGTGGCGGCGCGCGACGGACTCGAGCTGCGCACCGTCCTGGGTGACATGCGCGACCTCAGCGCCTTCGGCGACGCGGCATTCGACGTTGTGTTCCACCCGGTTTCGAACGTATTTGTACCCGACTTGGCACCGGTGTGGCGTGAGTGCTTCCGCGTCCTGCGACCGGGCGGAACTCTGCTCGCGGGCTTCCTCAACCCTGATGTGTACTTGTTCGACCACGAGGCCCTCGAGGAGCGCGGCGAGCTGGTCGTCGTGCACAAGCTGCCCTACAGCGATGTCACGCAGTACTCCGCCGAGGAACGCGCCACGAAGTTCGGCGCGGATGCCCCTCTTGAATATAGTCACACCCTCACCGACCAGATCGGCGGGCAACTCGCTGCGGGGTTCGTCCTCACCGGCTTCGCAGAAGCACCGGACCAGTCCAACGCATCCGCCCAATACATGTCGAACTATTTTGCGACGCTGGCGGTCAAGCCAGGCTGACCCAGCCGCGGCGCCGGCCGAGACGGCCGTGAACCACGAAATGCCATTCGAAGATTGGCCACTGGTTTATTCGATATGGCCAATCTCCGACTGGCCAAGTGGAGCGCTGTGCCAGCCGACCCCACTAACTTCGCTGACCCGGTATAGAAAGGGCTGCCGATCATGGCGGTAACGTCACCGGGTGTTCCCCCGCCGTCTGCGCCGTCCATCCGCAGCTCCCGTCACTCAGTCCAGGGCTTCGGCCACCCTCGATAGTTTCACACCCCCAGCCTTCTGGCGGAACCCAAACCCATTCGGGTCGATATCGCTCATCCCCAGGCTCTCGACCGGACCCGCCGCTTCGTGCGGGGTCCAGGGGCTGCTCCCCCACCGGCCAAACAAAGCGACAGGATCTCTTTCGGAAAACCGGTCAATCGCGAGTGATTGTCGGGCAGGCGGCGCAGATTCCGTCCATCGTGCCGAGTGGGTGTGGTTGGCCGGTCATCGCCGACGACACCAGCGACAGCACGCAGGTCGGCCTTGATGTAGGTGGTGAAGATCCGAGTCTGCCGGTGCGGCCCGCTCGGTTGCCGCACCGGGCTGGCCCGGTGCGGCGCGCTCAGCGGGCGGGCGAGATCGCCTTCACCTGGAACTCCCCGGTTGGCCCGACCTCGATGACGGGCAGCCGACGTCCGACGGCGTTGCCGGTCGTGGCGTCCAGCGTGAAGGTGCCGCCGGCGCCGTGCACCTGGTTGCGCTCGCGGTCGGATCGCCCCAACTCGGAGCGGACGGTTTGCCGCGTGGGTAACTCCCCGGGCTTCAACCCGTTGGCGGTGCGGCTGATCGTCTCCGTCAGTGCCAGCATCGCGTCGTGCATCATGACCCCCCAGCCGTCGGCAAGGTCGGTCGTGTCGAAGCCGAGGCGTTCGAACTCGGCGGTGAGCCGATCGAACTCGGCGATCCCCATTGCCCGCGCGGCCTCTGGGTCGACGTGCGGGGTGTAGACGATGGACAGGCCCGGCTCGTCGCTCCGAGGGAGCAGGTCCGGCCTGGTGCGCAGCATCGACGCGTCTGAACCGGTGACGAGGGTGATCCGACGGTCCCGCGCGCAGCCGCGCTGGCGCAGGTTGTTGATCAGATCGTCCAGCAGCACGGCGCGGCCAGCGTAGAGCACGATGTCCGGTGCGCCGTCACCGCAGAGGTCTTTTGTGATCTCGCGGAACTGGGTGTCCAGCGACGCCTCGGTGTCGAATCGGCTCTCCACACTGATCGAGAGCCTGCGGCCCGCTGCGGCTGTTTTGAACTCCTTGTAGAGCGTCGAGGTGTAGAGGTCGTTGTCGTCGCTGTCGTAGACGAGCATGGCCTTGCCGGTACTCCGTCGGGCCAGGTAGTCCGACAGCACCGCGATCTGGTCACCGGTGGTGGAGTTGACCCGGGCGAACCCTCTGATGTAGCGGCTGGTAGTGCCTGCCTCGGCGGATGGCTCGACGTTGAACTCGGTGGCGGTCAGTACCGAGGCCACCATCGGGATGCCAGCCGCTGACAGCGCTCGTGCGGTCTCCCGGGCGTTGATGGTGCTCTGGCCGACACCGATCACACCGACCAGCCGTTCCTCGCCGGCTACCTCGATGAGCTGGTCGACCACCCGTCGCCACTGCTGCTGTCGGCTGCCCGGGTTGGCCAGCAGCAGCCGGACCTTCGGCTCGCGCTTGTCCTCATTGGTGGCAAGCTGGGCGATGTGGGCGCCTTCGAGCTGGGCGCGGATTCGTGGCCAGGTCACGCTCCCCACGCCGGTGGGCAGCAGCGGCGTGAGGAGCGCGACGGTGACATGTGGCCGCTCTTGCACGCGCTTGTTCTCCGCCAGAATCCGCCGCTGCACTGTGGCGAGCTCGCCGCCGAACACGTAGGAGCCGTCGGTGACCCCGACACACTCGCCGTCCCGTTTATCGACGCCGTCGTCGCAGCTGGTGAACCTGGTCACCCCGAAGGCGACCGCAGAGCTCAGCAGCAGCGCCACCACAGTGATGACCGCCGCCAGCCTGAGCCGCGCCCTGCTCCGAATGACCTTCGCCATCGGCGGTGTGAAGTCGACAGTCTCTCGCCGCGGCGCCGACGCCTGGCGCCGCCCGGGAGGGCTCGGCACGGGGCTGCCGCCCGCCTCAGCCCTGGCCTCGAATCGCGCCGCAGCTTTGAGGAAATCGTTGCGTGGCACGCCCGGCCGCTGTGCCAGCGTCTTCAGGTCCCACGCAACGCTGCCGTAGAGGTCCGCCCGGTCTGCGGTGGACAAGGGGTCGTTGGCAGCCCACAGTGCCACCACCACGCGGGCGACCGTCCGACCGAGCTCATCAGCCGGTCCGGCGCGGCCGGTCACGGCGAGCACCTGCGTAGGGTCGGCGTCGTCGGTATCGAGGTCGTTGGGCGCCGCGGTAACCGCATCGAGCTCGGCAAACCACGCCCGCCCGTCAGGCAGCAACTCCTCTAGGCGCTGTACCACCGCGTCGACGTCCCGAAGCGCAAGCGCGTGATAGAAGCGGTCGGATTCCCGGCCGTTGTCCCGCAACCAGGTGTGCACCGCCGTCCACCGTTCGGGTGTGCCAGCCAGGCGGCGCAGCAGCAGGTGGCGCAGGGCGGGCAACATGGCCTCGCGCCCCGTACCGGTGTCTTGCACCCTCAGTTCGGCGGGCACCAGTCCGGCGCCGTCACGCGGCGGAGGCACCAGGCCGCTGCGCGCCAGCTCGTCGGATTGCTCGACGTCCCTGGCGGCGGAGCAGGCTTCCAGGGTGGCCAGCACCGCCTCCGATGGCGAACCGAGCAGCTCGCGCAGTAGCCGCTCCTCGACGGTGACCGGGGCCTTGTCGACCGGGCCTCGCCAACGGGACCCCAGTAGCCGCTTCACGGACGTTGCCCCGCCGGTGTGGTCGTCGATGGCCTTGGCGATCACGGCAGTGGCGGCTGGATGACCCTGGGTGAAGCGGTACACCTCGGCCGCGACTGCGCGGCGCGCGCCGAGCCGGGGGCCGGCGATGTCGGACACCATGTCCGTGACCTCGTCCAGGGTCAGGTCGCGCAGCGCCACCGGATAGGAGTCGCTGGCGAACTGGCCCTGCCGGCGTTCGAGGTAGTCGTCGTAGCTCGCCTCCTCGGCGAATGGGATCTCCTCGTCCGGCGCCACGTGCCGCACTACGCCGCCGGCGCTGGTGGCGACTACGGTCAGCGGATCCGCTTCGCTGCGGCGGGCGTCGGCGAGCGCGCGGTAGAGCAGGCGGCCGGGTTTGGTGTCGATGTCGTCCAGCAGCAACACGCAGTTCAGCGACCATCTGGCCGCGCGCCGCTTGTCGAACGCGGCTCGCAGGTCGGCCAGGAAGGCGGCCCACAGTAGCTCGGTGGCTTCCTTGCGCTCGGCCTCGCTCGCGTCCTCCCGGGTGAGCTTGTTGAGCCACACCAACTGGTCGTACGCGTTGTCACCGGAGCCGTACCACTCCAGCCCTTCACCCAGCATGACGCGGCGGCCGAGCCGCCACGACACCAGGCCGTCCAGCAGGAGCTTCGGCCCGTACTGAGCGGCCGTGGTCGCTCCCGGGATGGCACCCATCCCCGCAATCGCGCCGCTGATATCTTGTGCCAGGTTGCCGAGAAGTATGCGAAGCTGGTCGATGTGCCGCGCATCTTCCAGCGCGTTCCGGATGATTAGGCGGGCAGCCGGGCCAGGGGCGTCGATTTGCGCGGAGATTGCCACCTGGGCAGTGACGAAGCGGGGGAACGGGATCGAACGATAGCCGGCAGCGTTGCGGTTGAGGTCGAAGGCGAGCAGCGACAAGACTTCCCAAGCGGTGGTGCTCTTCAAGTTGCCGCAGTTGACGCGCGCGTACGGGACCTTTCCCTTGAGTTCGCTCTGCAGAACGCCCAGCAGCGCAGTCTTCCCGCAGCCCTTGGGACCGGTGAAGATCAGCATCGGCGTGCGGCGGGTGGTCGGCAGGCCCTTCAACTCCGGCCGAGTCGCGAACTCACGGACAATCGCGAGTGCGCGATCCCTACCACGCAAGTCGAACGCGTCGTTAGCCATTCACACCCCCACCTGAACGAGTACAAGTTGACATAGCTGCCTCACCGAGCCTTGGCACGACTCCTGTGTCGAAGGATCGTACGGGCTCCTCCCCTCGCGCCGCACCAACACCAGCCGCCGTTTGAGACTCTGCTGATAGGAGCAGGAAGACGTGGACACGTCCGCCACGTGATCGTCGCTACGTGGTCTCGAAAATGAACCGCGACGGGCGAAGTGGGTGGCGGTGGAATTGGCTGACGTCACCGACGTGACCGAGGATCTTGGGGAACAGCACGATGGCGGTGCCGTGGACTTCGGACAGACCCTGATTCGATCACAAATACACGGCACCCATGCTCAGGGTGTGTGCTCATGCCGTGAGCGCACTAGCGTAGCTTTCATCGACCACGCGTCTGCTGCATCGTGCGGCGGATCCACCCACGCTTCTGGGCGAGGTGGTGAGTGCCGACCGACTCATTGTTGTCGGTGCTGTGCCCGGCCGCAAGCGGCCGGGCACAGCCGGTCCAGGACTTGTCAGTCGACGACGGGTGGCGCCGTCTTCGCCGCGGCTGCCAGGGCCGCCGCCGCGCTGGCGTACGGGTTGTACGTGTACGTCCGAGACAGGCTGCCCGGGATCGTGAAGTACTCGACGGACAGCTTCGCGGGGTCGGTGGCGATCTGGCCCCGGGCGGGCAGGTCGTCGCGGTCGTCCCAGCCCCACGGCGCGTTGGCCGAGTTGATCGAGCAGTCGAGCGTGTCCACTCCACAGTCGCCGGAGTCGTCACCGGCGAAGGTACCGAGGTTCGCGAACAGGCTGGTGTTTGCCCGCTGCGCCCACAGGCCGTCGCTGGCGAAGATGTCGATGAGCTTGTATTGCACGTCGCGGTCGTCGCCGCTGCTCGGCGTCTCCGCCACGGTCGACGGGTAGTACACGATGCCGTCGCCGACGATGTTGTACTGCGGGTACGCCTTCAGGCCGTGGCCTTTCGCCTCCTGCGCGGTCACCGGGTGCAGGAACGCGTCGTGCGGCGACGCCTGGAGTTGCAGGGTGCCGTCGACGCTTTCCCGGCCGCTCGTCCAGGTGCTCCCGGCCGGGGTGTACGAGAAGAAGTTCGTGTGCGCCACGGTGACCGCGGAGCGCAGCACCCCGTACGTGGATCCGTCCCGCTGGATCGCGAGAAGCACGCCCTCGCCGTCGTTTTCGTGTTCGGTATCGAAGAAGTTGTCCGTCCAGTCCCGAGGGTGGAAGAACAGGTACGTGATGTACCAGTGCGTGCTCGTCTCCAGCACGGAGTAGTAGGCATGCGCGGCGAACGATACGCCCGCCTGGCCGGCGCGGTCCCAGTTGTTGCGCCCGTTGAGATCGCCGTCGAAGTCGATCTTCGTGATGTAGTCGGACCTGCCACCGAGCGCGTGGCTGCCCGTGACGTCGACGTCCTGGTAGTGGATCGGCGCCCAGCGCAGCGCCAGCTGCGCCCTGGTGACCGCCGCGCTCGCCGGTGTCGGCACCGCGAACCCCACCGTCACGAGCGCCGCAGCCGCCACGGTCGCCACCAATGATCTCCCAGCGATCCTGCTTTTGTTGGGCATGCGTGCTCCCACGTCCCGGGGTGTAGATAGAACGATGACAATCTATCTTGTCCGCGGCCCCCGACGTGTGACCACCTGACGAAGAAAATCAACGGTGGTGAGGTAGATGAGCAGGAACGGCAGCGGGAGCCCGCGCCCCACCGCAGACAGGAGGACGCCGACTAGTAGTGCTTTGTTAGGTCGGTGGTTGTCGTTTCCGACGAATGATTCTGATCTTGCGTCGGCAGGTGGGGCATGCGCCGGTCCAGGTGGCGAGAAGTAGTTGGATCTCGCCGATGACCTTGTAGAGGGTCAGGCCGGCGCAGCCGCTTTTGGGTCAAGCCGCAGTGTGGTGATGAACAGGTGCGCGGCGGTGACGAGGGTGACGTGGCGGTGCCAGCCGATCCACGATCGGCCCTCGAAGTGGTCCAGGCCCAGGCCGGTCTTGAGCTCGCGGCAGTCGTGTTCGATTCGCCACCGGATCTTGCCGAGACGCACGAGGGTGGCCGGGTCGGTGTCGTCGGGCAGGTTCGACAGCCAGTACTTCACCGGTTCGGCCTCGCCGTCGGGCCATTGGGCGATCAGCCAGCTCAGCGGCAGCGATCCGTCCTGTGACAGGCGTGGGCGGCGTCCGGCCACCCGCACTCGCAGCAGCACGAACTGCGATTCGAGCCGGCCCTTGGATCCTTCACGCCAGCCGATGGTCTGCGCCGTGGCGCGGCCGGCGGCCAGGACGTGCTCGGTGAGGCTGACCGGCTTGCTGCGGTAGCGGGGCTTGGGCCGCGGTCCCAGACCGGAGTAGGCGATCATCTCGGGGCGGGCGCCGGCCGGGTGAGCGGTGGCCTCACCTTTGACCTGGACCGCCTCCATCAGCGGCGATGACCGGCGGACGCAGGCCCCAGCGGGCGAGTTCATCGAGCATCTCCATGGCCATCTCCCACTTCGGGCGATGACGCTCAGTCTCGGGTATCGCGCAGCGCCGCCGCCGCGCTGCGACACCCTCCGCCAGATCCTGATCATCGATGGCGGTGTCGTCCCAGGCCCGCGGCACGAACAACCGCCAATCCAGCGGGCATGACGCGCCGTCGCTGACCGCGTGCACGCTCACGCCGATCTGACAGTTAGCAACCTTTCCCAACGTGCCGGAGTACTGCCGGGCCACGCACGGCGAGCCGGTGCCGTCCTTCGGGAACCCAGTGTCGTCGATAACCCACGCTTCCGGGCCGACGACCTCGACCGCCCGGCGGGCAAGCCGCTGCCGCACCGCCACGGTGTCCCACGTCGAGGTCGTGACGAACTGCTGCAACCCCTGATGGTCCACACCCAGCCGCACGGCCATCGGCTGCATCGACTTGCGCCGTCCGTCCAGCAGCAGCCCGCGAACATACAACTGGCCTTTGGCACGCTGATCAGAACGTGCCAGCGCAGCGAACACGTCCGCGACGAACGTCTCCAACCGTTGCCGCACAACCGAAAGCTCGTGAGGGGTCACCGCGACATGACACTACCGCCAGCCCTCACAACCCCTCCGACACGCCGGACCTAACAAAGCACTACTAGAAACCGTCGCCGTTCCATCCTGGAGGGAAGAGCTCGCTGCAACAAGCGCCTGTTCTCCTGCCCTGCATTCCGCACCGCCGCCAGAAGCCCGCCCGCAACCAGGGCGGCGAGGATTTCCGATCCGAATGTCATCGAGCATGCGGCGGCGGCTTGTAGCAGGCGGCACCAGCGGTGCGCCCGCCCAAGCAAGGCCGGCCGGCGGTAACCACCCGGGTCGGGAACAGACGTGAACTGTTGACGCGGGCCTGGTTACGTGATGTGCTCGGAGCGTAACGCTAACGGCAATCATGGTCGTTAAGCCTTGAGGAGGACCATGTCTCTCACCGTGCCGCCTGCCCTGCTCGAAGCCGCCGAGGCCGGCCCCGTGGACGACGAGGCTTTCGTCGCCTGTGTCCGGGATTCCCTCCCGTACGCCTGGGACACCGTCAGTCGTGTGGTCGCCGACCTGGAATCGTCCGACGCCGAGTTCGCCGACAACGACGTACCGCCGCCCACTGAGGCGGAGCGTGGGCAGCTGCTGCGTGCGCTGGCCAGCGATGCCATCCGGGCGAGCTTGGAGCGCCACTTCGGGGTGAAGCTGGCGTTCCAGAACTGCCATCGGGTGGCGGCGTTCCGGGTGGGTGCCGTGGACTCCGGCACGTACCGTCGTTTCATCTCGACTCGGGGACAACTGCTCAACCAGTCACCAGAGCTGCGTGACTGCTGAACCGCCCGGCAGCTCGCGGCCCGGTGAGCAGGCCCAATGGCACCTGTTCCTGCTCGCCGGGCACCGCGCCGGCCGCACCCACGCGCAGGCGCTGGCGGACGCGCACCGCTACGGCCTGGCCGCAGAGGCCGCCGGCTACGCCGGCGTCTGGGTCGCCGAGCACCACTTCATCTCCTACGGCGTGTGCCCGTCTGCCATCACCTTCGCGGCGCACCTGCTCGGGGCGACCCGCCGCATCACTGTCGGCGCCGCCGCCTGCGTGCTGTCGGTCCGGCATCCGGTGAGCGTGGCGGAAGAGGCGGTGCTGCTCGACGAACTGTCCGGGGGCCGGTTTCGGTTGGGGGTCGCCCGGGGCGGGCCGTGGGTCGACCTGGAGGTTTTCGGCACCGGCCTGGATCGCTACGCGTACGGCTTCGCCGACGCGGTGGAGATCGTGGTGCGGTGGTTGTCGGGCGCGGCGCAGGTCGCCGGCAACGGCAGGTTCCCCTTCCGGCCGGTGCAGGTGGTGCCGCGGCCCCGCCGGCGGGTTCCGATGTGGGTCGCGGCGACCTCGCCCGCCACCGTGGACCTCGCCGCCCGCCACGGCCTCCCGCTGCTGCTCGGGCTGCACGCCGACCTGCCGGAGAAACGGTCGTTGCTCGACCGGTACGCCCAGGTCGCCGCCGCGCACGGCCACGACAGCACGCAGGTACCGCATGCCAGCGCCCATCTGGCGCACGTCGAGGACACCGATGCTGATGCAGCCCGGACGGTGCGAGAGCGGCTCCCAGAGTTGCTGGCCGGCACCAGGGAGTACGTCCGCCTCGACGGCGCCGCGGCCGGCCCGCCCGACATCGACGAGTACGTCCGGCGCCTGATCGCCATGCACCCGGTCGGGTCGCCGCAGCGGTGCCGGGCGGCCGTGGACGAGGCGGGGGCACTTCCCGGTGTGCGGCATCTGCTGTTTCTGGTCGAGGTGACCGGGGACCGCGCGACGACCCTGCGCACCATACGGCGGCTCAGCAGGGAGGTGTTGCGCCGGAGGTAGTGACGACCGAGAAGTGGGTGAACTGCCCGATGGCGAATCGTTGCGGCGAGTCGCGGGGATACCGCTCGGCAGGCCTGAACCATCACGTACGCTCGCGCTCATGGAAACGGTTTCCAATAGAGTGGGAGGGCATCAGCGGTGAAGGTCGCGTTCGTGGGCAAGGGCGGCAGCGGCAAGACCACCCTCGCCGCGCTGTTCGCCCGGCATCTCGCCGGCCAGGGCCTGCCGGTGCTGGCCATCGACGCCGACATCAACCAGCACCTCGCTGCCGCCCTCGGCGGGGATGCGGACGCGCCGCCGCCGGTGAAGCCGCTCGGTGAGCACCTGCCGGCCATCAAGGCCTACCTTCGCGGCGCTAACCCTCGCATCACAAGTGCGGATCGAATGGTCAAGACGACTCCGCCGGGGCGCGGTTCACGGCTGCTGCGGGTGGTCGAGGACAATCCGATCTACGCCGCCTGCGTGCGGGAGGTCGGTGGGGTGCGGCTGGCGGTCACCGGCGAGTTCGCCACGGAAGATCTCGGCGTGGCCTGCTACCACTCAAAGGTGGGAGCGGTGGAGCTGCTGCTCAACCACATGCTCGACGGCCCGGGCGAATACGTCGTGGTGGACATGACCGCAGGCGCGGACTCGTTCGCCTCCGGGCTGTTCACCCGCTTCGACCGCACAGTGCTGGTGTGCGAGCCGACCGTGCGCAGCGTCGGGGTCTACCGGCAGTACGCCGGCTACGCCCGCGACTATGGCGTGGCCCTGTCGGTGGTCGGGAACAAGGTCGAGGATGCCAGCGACGTGGAGTTCCTTTGCGAGCATGTCGGCGGCGACCTGTTGACCTGGTTCAGCAGGTCAGGCTACGTGCGGCGGGCGGAGCGGGGCATCGTCGGCCCGCTGATCGAACTCGAGCCCGCCAACCAGGCAGCCCTCGCCCAGCTCGTAGAGGCGGTGGATGACACCGTGCAGGACTGGGCGGCCTTCAACCGGTGGGCACATGAGTTCCACCGGCGCAACGCCGCCGCGTGGGCCAACGAGCGGGCCGGGGCGGATCTCACCGATCAGATCGATCCGGAGTTCCGGATGGGACCGCAGGCGGTCAGCGAGCCCGCGGTGGTGGGCCGCTGACCCACGGAGCCGCCCGTCAGGTGGCGCACTTGCCGCAGGTGCCGAAGATTTCCAGGGTGTGCCCGACGTCGGTGAAGCCGTGCTGGCTGGCGACCTGGTCGGCCCACCGCTCCACGGCAGGACCGGCGACCTCGACCGCACGCCCACACTCCCGGCACACCAGGTGATGGTGGTGCCGGCTCTGGCTACACCGCCGGTACAGATACTCCCCGCCCGGCAGCCGCGTCGAGTCGATCTCGCCGCTGTCCACCAGAATCTGCAGCGTCCGGTAGACGGTGGTCAGGCCGACCCGCGCCTTGCGGTCGACGAGCATCTGGTGCAGCTGCTGCGCGCTGTGGAAGCCCTCCACCTCGCGCAGCAGCGCCAGTACCTCGGCGCGCTGCCGGGTGTTGCGGGTCGCTGTGGGCATTGCCTCGGTCACCGTCCGTCGTCTCCGCTCGTCACAGCGCCTGCTCGACGCCCGATTCCCTGTCCTCCGTGACGTTGGTGGTCACGTGATTTCGGAACCCATTATGCATTGCGCATATGTTCACACCTCGTGCCGTAGCCGCCCGACGAGGATGGTCCAGCGAATGAAGGTGTCTGGGCGCGGCTCCAGGCGGTTGGCGAGGCGCGCGCCTGGAGGCAGGTCGACGGCTAGGCGACGCCGGCGGACATCGCCGAGTTCGACTACCGGGACTCCCCCGCCCTGGGCGCGGTCACCGCCCGGGCACGGTGGTTCTCTGGCCAACGATGCGGGCGCCACCGCCACCGGCGGTCACAGTGCATGCCACGCCCGCTGCCGGCCGGCAACTGTTCGGCGGGCTCAACCTGATCACCGACGAAGGCGGGGTCGTGGGCCGCAGCGCAATCGGCGCTGCGAAGAGGTCCCCATTCGCGATGTCCGTCCCCGGTTCCCCAGGGTTCTTGTCCCCGGGCCGGACCGGCAGCCCATGCTCGCCCACATCGTGCTGTCCTGCTGCGCCGCCGACGGCGTCCCCATCAAGATCGGCCTGCATGGCCAGGTTCCGCAGGCGCCGGCGAACACCTGGGTACGGGCCACTGGCCGGTGGATCCCGCACACTGCCAAGGTCCCCGTCAACGACGCCGAGGTTCCCTAATTTCAGGTGGAGGACTGGCAACACATCCCCGCACCCGCCGAGCCGTACGCGTAGGACCGGCGATGGTTGCACAGGTGCTGATATGAGCACCTGACAGCTAGACCCAGTTATTGGAAATGACTACCGTTCCACTCATCCAATGAGCAAGGAGCGGTTGTGACCCTATCCATCCGTACGCTCGGCACCGTCCTGGCGATAGCGACGATCGGCGCCGCCGCCGGCTGCGCTGCCAACACCGACACCGGCACCGCGACCGCGGCGAAGAACGGCACCATCGCCGTGGTCGCCACGACGCCCGAGGTCGCGGATTTCACGCGCAACGTCGGCGGCAACGCCGTCAGCGTCACCCAGATCATCAAACCGAACGTCGACCCCCACGACTACGAGCCCACCCCCGCCGACATCCAGGCGATCGGGGCCGCCAAGCTCGTCATCAAGAACGGCGTCGGACTCGAGGAATGGCTCGATGACACCATCTCCTCGGCCGGCTTCAAGGGCACGGTCGTCGACACCTCGCAGGGAGTGGCGCTGCGCAAGGGCGACCCCGGCGACGAAGAGACGAAGGACGGCGATCCGCACATCTGGCACAACCCCCGCAACGCCAAGATCATGGCGGAGAACATCGAGAAGGCCCTCGTCACCGCCGACCCCGGCCACGCCGACACCTACCGGGCGAACTTCCAGGCGTACGCGGCGAAGCTGGACAAGCTCGACGCGGACAACGAGCGCAAGTTCGCCGCCCTGCCGGCGGACGCCCGCAAGCTGGTCACCAACCACGACGCGTTCGGCTACTACATCGACCGCTACCAGCTGCAGTTCATCGGCGCGGTGATTCCCAGCCTGGACACCAGCGCCGAACTGTCCGCCACCCAGATCAACGACCTGGTCGCGAAGATCAAGGCCACCGGCACCAAGGCGATCTTCAGCGAGAGTTCCCTGCCGCCCAAGGCCGCCGAGGCGATCGCCCGCCAGGCAGGCGTGAAGGTGGTCGGCGGGGAGGACGCCCTCTACGGCGACAGCCTCGGCCCCGAAGGCACCCCCCAGGGCACCTACCTCGGCGCCGAGGAACACAACACCGACACCATCGTGGCAGCCCTCGGTGGCTGAGCCCACCCGCGCGCCGGTAGCCGACGCCGCCCTGCACCTCGCGCAGGCCGACGTCGGCTACCGGCGCCGCGCCGTGCTCACCGACGTGAACCTCACGGTGGAGCCCGGCCAGATCGTCGCCCTCGTCGGCGCCAACGGCGCCGGCAAGTCCACCCTCATCAAGGCCGTCGTCGGGCTCGCCGACGTCCTGGCCGGCACGATCACCGTCGCCGGACAGCCGGCGCGGCAGGCGCGCGGCGCTGCCGCCTACGTGCCGCAGGTCGACACCCTCGACGCCGACTTCCCCGTCACCGCCGCCGACGTCGTGCTCATGGGCCGCTACCATCCCACCCGCTGGCTGCGGCAAATCCGTGCGACCGACCGCGCCGTCGCCGCGGACGCACTGGAGCAAGTCGGGCTGGCCGACCGCGCACGCACCCGCTTCGGGCTGCTGTCTGGAGGCCAACGCCAACGGGTCCTGCTCGCCCGCGCCATCGCCGCCCAGGCCCGACTGATGCTGATGGACGAGCCCTTCAACGGGCTCGACGTCACCAGCCAGGACGTCATCGTGGCGCAGCTGCGGGACCTTGCCGCCGCCGGCACCGCCGTTCTGCTCAGCACCCACGACCTGCGCCTGGCCCGCGACCTCGCCGACACCGCCTGCCTCATCCACGGCGGGCACGCCGTCACCGGCCCCACCGAACAGATCCTCGCGGAGCTGCCCGGCACCTACGGCTACGGCAGCCAGGCCGCCGATCTGCACGCCGCGCGGCCCGGACGGTGACGGCATGAGTGCACTCGTCGCCCCGTTCAGCGTGCCGTTCATGGGCCGCGCCTTCGCCGAGCTGCTCCTGCTCGCCGTGGTGTGTGGGCCGGTCAGCGTGCTGGTCTTCCTGCGCCGGCTGGCCTTCGTCGCCGACGCGCTGACCCACACCGTTTTCCCCGGCGTGGTCATCGGATTCCTCGTCGCTGGCTGGACCGGCATCGCTGGCGGCGCACTCGTCGCCGCCCTGCTGACCGCGGTCGCGCTCACCGTGCTGACCCGCTGGGGACGGCTCAGTGACGACACCACGGTGGCTGTGCTGCTGACCGCCATGTTCTCTCTCGGCGTGGTGCTCGTGTCCCGTCAGCACTCCTACACCAGCGACCTGACCGCGTTCCTGTTCGGCCGGCTGCTCACCGTCACTCCCGCTCAGCTCGCGCAGACCGCCGTGCTGGCCGCGATCGTGCTCACCGGCCTCGCCGTCACCGCCCGGCCGCTGATCCTGCGGGCCTTCGACCCCATCGGCGCCGCCACCGCCGGGTACCGCCTCACCCTGCTCGATCTCGGGCTCAACACGGCCGTCGCGTTGGTCGTCGTCGCCGCCGTGCAGGCCGTCGGCACCATCCTGGTGATCGCCCTGCTCATCGTGCCCGCCGCCACGGCGCGCCTGCTGACCGACCGGCTCACCGCCATGGCAGTGATCGCCACCGCCGTCACCGGCCTTGCCGCCTACCTGGGCCTGTTGGCCAGCTGGACCGCCTCCGTCCGATACGGCGTTCGGCTCACCTCCGCCGCCGCGGTGGTGCTCACCCTTGTGGTCTGCTACCTGCTCGCCCTGCTCGCCGGCCAGCTCCGCCGCCGGCCGCACCCGCCCGCCGCGACGGTGACCCGGTGAGCTGGCTACTGCAGGACACCTTCGGCCGTGCCCTGGTCGAAGCCGTCGCCGTCGGGGTGCTCACCGGACTGGTCGGCGTGCACGTCGTGCTGCGCCGGCTGTCGTTCTTCACCATGACGATGGCCCACGCCACGTTTCCCGGAGTGGTCGCCGCGTCCATCCTCGGCATCAACATCTACCTCGGCGGCGTGGTCGCCGGGCTGCTGACCGCCGCCGCCGTCGCCGCGCTGGCGCGTACCCGCGGCCAAGAGGCCACCGCCGCGACCGGAGTGATCCTCTCCGCCGGCTTCGCGCTCGGCGTCGCGCTGGTTGCCACCCAGAACGGTTTCAGCCGAGACCTGTCCGCCTTCCTCGTGGGCTCGATCCTGACCGTCACCACCGAGAACCTGGTCGTGACCGTCGTCCTGCTGGCGCTCACGGCGGTCGCGCTCGCCGTCGGCGGCCGGCACCTGCTGTACGTCGGTTTTGATCCCGCCGGCGCCCGCGCCGCCGGATACCGCGTCCGGCTGCTCGACCTCGCTCTCCTGCTGCTGGTCGACCTCGTCGTCGTCGCGATCGTGCCCGCCGTCGGCACCATCCTCGCCCTGGCGCTCATCGTCGCTCCCGCCGCGGCTGCCCGCGCCTGGACCGACCGTCTCGCCCCCATGACCACTCTCGCCGCCACACTCGGTGCCGGCAGTGCCGCCGCAGGGCTGTGGTTCTCCCGGCTATGGGATGCTGCTGCCGGTGGCAGCATCTCGCTGACCGCCGCCGCCGTCCTGCTCGTGTCGCTGGCGGCACACCGCCTGCGCGACGGGTTCCGCACGACCTTCCTCACCGCGCCGTGACCGGCGAGCCCGCCTCGATTGAGGAGATCAGCGAGCTGCTACGCACCATCGCCCACCCGGCGCGCATCCGCATCCTGCAGCAGCTCACGCGAGCCGACGCGTGCGTCACCGAACTCTCGGGCGCGCTGCAGCTGCCCGCCTCGCACGTGTCGCACCAACTTCGGCACCTGCGCCACGCCCGCCTCGTCCGCCGCTACCGCCAGCAGGGCCGGATGCAATACGCGCTCACCAGCGTCCCCGCCGTCTCTCTCGTCCTGGACGTGCTCAAACACTGCACGTGAGCGTGCCAGGCGTCGACGGGCCCGACGCCGGACGAACTGTCGATGCGGCGTGGCTCCTGGCCTGGCCCGGAGAGGAGCCACGCCGCGTCGGGTTGTCCAACCGGACTCACCAGTCCCCCTGCTGAGGCATCCGGTCCAGTTGCCTCCGCTGTCGGCAGGGACGAGCGCCCGCGCCGACAGCGGCGCGGGCGCTCAGCGCGGTGGTTGGCGTTGTTACCAGGACGCCTTGCGGATCCCCGGCAGCTCGCCCCGCAGCGCCATCTCCCGGAACCGCACCCGCGACAATCCGAAGCGGGTCAGCACGCCTCGCGGCCGGCCGTCGATGACGTCCCGGTTGCGCAGCCGCACCGGGCTGGAGTCGCGGGGCAGCCGCGCCAGGTGGCGGACGGCGGCGTCCCGCACCGCCGGGTCGGTGTCCGGGTGGGCGATGGTCTGCTTCAGCTCGGCGCGGCGCTGCGCGTGGCGAGTGACCAGGTCGTCTCGGCGGGCCTGTCGGTTGGCGAGGCTCTTGCGGGCCATGTCAGCGCGTCTCTCGGAACTCGACGTGCCTGCGGACGACCGGGTCGTACTTGCGCAGCACCATCCGGTCGGGGTCGTTGCGGCGGTTCTTGCGGGTGACGTACGTGTAGCCGGTGCCGGCGGTGCTGCGCAGCCGGACGATCGGGCGGACGTCGGTCTGCCGGGCCATCAGACCGTCACCCCCCGGGCGCGCAGCTCCGCGACGACCTTTTCGATGCCCTTACGGTCCACGGTCTTCAGCGCCTTGGCGGTCAGCGTCAGGCGGACCCAGCGCCGCTCCGAGGGCAGCCAGTAGCGGTGGTTCTGCAGGTTGGGGTTCCACCGGCGGCGGGTGCGCCGGTGGGAGTGGGACACGGCGTTGCCGAAGCTCGGCTCCGCGCCGGTGACATCACAGCGACGGGACACAAGTACTCCTCAAGGGTTGCCATAACGATAATGGTTTTCATTCTTACCGTGGCTGACCGGGCGGCCTCCACTCGGGGTCCCCAACAACCTCGACCGGCACTGACGAACCGAGCCAGCACCTCCAGGGCAATGGCCCGAGAGCGGGACGGCCAGCAGAGTCGTGTCCCAGAGGAGGCGTGCCGGCTCGGCAGCGAAGCGGGCGTCACCTCTGTGCCGACCAGACGCCGGGACGTGACACCCGCACCGCGACCCTTGCGCGACCGACGCCGCCAGGCCGCCGTGGCGTGTCGTGCGAGAAGACCTCGCCTGCCACTCGCCGTCAACCACGTGCCTATAATGACAATCGTTTTCAACTAAGTCGAGAGGACTGTGATGTCGACGTCTCCGCTCGCACCGGCCGACGCCGGAGTTCCGGCGTCCGACGCCCGACCGTCGTTGACCGTGCTCAGTGGCTTCTGGCCGTCCGCCACGTACGCCCTAGCCCGCAGCCTGCTCGCGGCGGACCCGACGCTGCTGCTGATCCGGCACGACCTCGCCGGCCTCGACACCGGCACCGTCCACCGCATCGTGCGCGACCGCGAAGGAATACTCGAGGACGAGCGCATAACGCTCGCGCACGGCTGTGTCTCCTGCACCCTGCGCGAGGACGTACTGCCGACCCTCGCCCGGCTGGCCCGCGCCCACCCGCACCGCGACCTGGTGCTGATGCTGCCGGAGGTGGTCGAGCCGGAAGCCGTCGCCGCCGTCTGCGCACACTGCCTGATCGACGGCGCGCCGATCACCGACCTGTTGCACGTCGACTCGTACGTCACCGTCGTCGACGCCGAGCACCTGCTCGACGGGCTGGCCAGCACCGACGACCTCAAGACCCTCGGCATCCACGCCGCCGACAACGACGACCGCGGGCTCGCCGACGTCATCGTCCGCCAGATCGAGTACGCCGACACCCTCGTCCTGTGGGGACAGTCCCGGGAGGGCGCATACGACACCAGCCGGCTGGCGGTGCTGCTGGAGCGCATGGCGCCATGGGCGACCCAGGTGCGGGTCGACGGTGACGTCATCGACGCCGGCACCCTGACCCGCCAGCTGCGCGGCACCCGCCGGCACCGCCCCGAGACCCCCGGAGTCCTGACCCGCGGGCTGGAGGGCTACAACGTCGGCCTGCACGAGCCGCACCCCGACTGCGGAGTGGTGTCCGTGGTCTTCCGCGCCCGCCGCCCCTTCCACGCTCGACGACTGCACGACGTCCTCGAGGAGATCAACGCCGACGTGATCCGCTCCCGGGGGCACCTGTGGCTGGCCAGCCAACCGGACACCGTCATCGCCTGGGACTTCGCCGGCGGCGGCCTCAGCCTCGGCTCCCTCGGCCGCTGGCTAGCCGCACTCCCCGACCCGCACTGGGACGAGGTGTCCGACCATCGCCGGCTCGCCGCCGCCCTCGACTGGGACCCCTACTACGGCGACCGGCACCAGCACCTCGTCTTCATCGGCCTCGACCTCGACCCCGCCGGCCTGCACCGCACCCTCACCAGCTGCCTGCTCACCGACGCCGAACTCGCCGACGGCGAGGACACCTGGCGCGGCTATGACGACCCGTTCACCGGCTGCTTTCCGCTCGCCGATCTCGACCCGACCGACACCAACACCGAAGGAGACACCGCATGAAGCCCGACATCCACCCCAGCTACAAACCCGTCGTCTACCGCGACCGCGCCGCCGACTTCGCCTTCCTCACCCGCTCCACCGCCACCAGCGACCAGACGATCGAGTGGACCGACGGAAACACCTACCCCGTCATCGACGTGCAGATCTCCTCCGCCAGCCACCCCTTTTGGACCGGCAAGCAACGCCTGCTCGACACCGAAGGCCGGGTGGAGAAGTTCCGCGCCAAGTACGCCCGCCGCGGTCCGCAGCAGTCGCGATGAGCACAGCGCGCACCGACTGGGCAGGGCAGGCGCCCGCCTCGTCGGTGCCGCGAGACAGCCGGACCTAGGCCGTGTTTCGAAGTAGGTGGAGCCATTCGTTGATGGCTGGGATGTGGAGGGTGGCCAGGTAGCGGATAGCGACAGTCGTATCGGGTGGCCACCGCGCGGTGGCGTTTGAGGCGGTTGATGCCGCACTCCACCGCGTGCCGGCCGCGATAATCCTCGGGGTCGAAGGCGGTTGGGCGGCCGCCGCAGCCGCCGCGCCGGAGCCGGTGGCCGATCTGGTCGGCGGGCTCGGGAATGGTGCAGCCGATCCCGCGCCGTCGCAGGCGGCCGAGGATCGCGCGGGACGAATACACCTTATCGGCGCGTACCCGCTCCGGCCGGGTCCGAGGACGTCCGCCGCCCGGGCGGGCGATGCGGATGCCGGCCATCACCGCCGCGAACTGCGGGGCGTCACCGGCCTGCCCGGCGGTCAGCATCAGTGACATCGGCCGCTGGCCCCCTTCGCAGGCCAGATGCAGCTTGGTCGACAGCCCGCCCCGGGACCGGCCCAGCGCGTGATCGCCGGGCTCGCCAGCCGTCCCGCCACCCGTCCCAGCGGGCGGTTCGCGCTGCAGCTCACCGTTGCGGCGGGCGCCGGCGGCGTGCTGGTGCGCGCATGATGGTGGAGTCTACACTCACCTGCCAGTCGATCACCCCCGCCGCATCAGCCCGGGCCTGCAGGGCGGCCAGGATCCGGGTCCAGATCCCGTCGCGCTGCCAGCGCCGGAAACAGGGCGTAGACCGCCTGCCAGGAGCCGTAGCATTCCGGGACGTCCCGCCAGGGCGCACCCCCCGTACCCGCCAGCGGATACCGTCGATCAGAGCTGCCGCTTGGTCCACTTCGAGGGCCGGCCCGGCCGCCTGGGAGCGGGTAACAACGCCTCCAGGATCGCCCACTGGGCATCGTTCAGGTCGAACCGCCTCGTCACCGCTAGGGTGGCCACGAGGTCTCCGGTGTTCACGTTCTTCTTGGTCGATGAACCCTCTACCGGAGACCTCACTGCTTAGGGATCATGACACACCGTCACGCACCAGACTTCGAAGCAGGCCCTAGCGGACCTGCCCGCCGAGCCAGTCTTGAAAGGTGAGCAAGCCAGGGAAGTGGTCGCGCAGTTTGGCGAGGTCAGCCTGGTAGCCGCTCTCAGCGAACCACTCGAACATCCTGCCCTCGACCGGCAGGGCGACGAGGCGCGTTGGCACTCCGGTGACCTTCTCGTAGATTGCGGCCACCTCGGAGAAAGTCAGCTCGTCGCCGGCGATCTCAAGTTCCACACCCAGGTAGTCGTCCCGGTGGTCGATGACGTGCGCGGCGATGCGGCCGATGTCATCGGTGGCGATCAGCTGCATCGGCCGGTCGGGGAGCACCGGGAGCTCCATCTCCCTTTCGCCTGCGGTATCGGCGTAGTGCAGCAGGTTGTCCATGAAGAACACCGGCCGCAGGATGGTCGCGGGCAACCCCAGAGCGCGGATGTAGGACTCGATTGCCGCCTTGCTCTCGAAGTGCTCGATTCCGGTGTGCCGCTCGGCACCGCCGACCGAGCTGTAGACCAGGTGCCCGACTCCGGTATCCAGGGCGACGTCGGCGACGAGCATGCCCTGCCGTACCTCAGCTTTGAGGGTTTCCGGCTCGTAGGCCAGGGCTTGCATGCTGAACACGGCATCGACGCCACGCATGGCTCGCTCCAGGGACGCGGGGTCTCCCAGGTCGCCGACAGTGAGCTCGGCGCCGGCCAGGCGACGCGCGGCGGGGCTTTCCGGGTCGCGCACCAGGGCGCGAACCTGCCAGCCGCGGCGCAGCAGGTGACGTGCGGTGGCGCCGCCCTGCTGGCCAGTGGCACCGATGACCAGAGCCATACTCATGACGTCACCACCGGGGTGGTCTGCGCCAGCGCGATCCGCCAGGTGCCGGCGTCTTTGACCAGCACGAACGTCAGCGCTCCCGTGCGGCCGTCGTTGACGTGCTTGATCAGGTTGGCCAGCGCCACGTCCGGGCGCAGGAACGTGACGTCGAGCAGCTCGTTCGTGGTCAGCACGTCCTTCAGCGGGGTGCGCAGCGCCTCGGCCATGACCTTCTTGACCTGCTCGCGGCCGCGCAGTCGGATCCCGGTGAAGTTGACCAGGGACACCTCCTCGGTCAGCAGTCCAGTGAAACCGGCGACGTCGCTCTGAAGCTCTTCGGCGTCGCGGACGACCTGCTCGATCGCCTCGATCTCGGGGTCCATGTCGCATCTCCTCAACTAGCGGAGTGATCCGCTCCGCTTGAGGCTATGCCGGAGCGTTTCGCTCCGCAACTGGTAAAGTCTGTGGCGATGACCACGCGTAAAGACATCGCAGAACGCAACGACCGCGCGTTGCTCCAGGCCGCCCGTGACGTGCTCGCCGAAGACGGCGCGCACGCGTCCGTCGCCGCCATCGCTGCCCGAGCAGGGGTCGGCATCGGCAGCCTCTACCGCCGTTACAAGACAAAGGAGGAGCTGTTCCAGCAGCTCAGCCTGGTGTCCCTCGACCACTGGAACCAGGCGGCCGAGCAGGGCTTGGCCGATCCCGATCCGTGGGCGGGACTAACGGCATTCGTGCGCGGCTGCGTCGAGTTCGGGCAGGGCTCGCTGGCTCCCATCGCCGGCGCCATCGAGGTGACCCAGGAGATGAGCGCCAAGTCCCGCCGCGGCGACGAACTGCTCGATGAGCTGGTACGGCGAGCACACGAGGCCGGCGCCCTGCGCGCCGATGTGACCGCGGTCGACATCTCGCTGCTCATCGAGCAGCTCGGCCGTTCCCCGGTCGTCGATCAGCTTCGCAAGCAAGGCCGGGACGACCTGCTCCCCGCCGCCGCCGAGGCTCGCCGGCGGCTGATCGCGATAGCGCTCGACGGATTACGGCCGGGACATGACCCGTTGCCCGGTTCGCCGCCGGGCGTGGAACTCTTCACCGGTCGCTGGCCGAGCTAGGACGAGCCATCCATGGGATGCAAGAGCCCGGATCAGCAAACGGCGCTGATCGACTTTGAAACAGGCCCTAGCTTGATCTTTAACCTGCTGGGCGGTGGCATCGACCCCGGCTGATCATGGGGACAGCCCTTGATCGATCATTCCTCTTGTCTAGGGAAGAAGATCAAGAACCAAGGGCTGTCTGGTGATCAGTGTGCACGATGCCGGGACGACCGATGAGGTCGGGCGGCTGGCGGTGTTCCGGCGTGAGTTCCATCGTTGTCTGACCGCTCGTGGGGACGCGTTGTTCGAGCTGGCCGACGCGCTGTTGTGCGGTGACGCGCCGGTGCGGTCCCTGGTGGAGTTGTCGCTGGTGGGTGAGCACCGCCGCGGTCACGGCTCGCTGTACGCGGCGTTGAACCGCGGCCGGATCGACATCGCGCGGCTGCGGACTGCGGTGGCGGCGGTGCCGTTGCCGCGGGCCGCGGACGGGCGGATCGTCCTGGCGGTGGATGTGACGTGCTGGCTGCGGCCGGAGGCGCACACCTGTCCGGAGCGGGTGCTGTGCCATACCTACGGGCGCGGCAAGGACACCCACATCGGGGTTCCGGGCTGGCCGTACTCGTTCGTCACCGCCCTGGAGGCCGGGCGCACCTCGTGGACCGCGCCGTTGGACGCCCGCCGGCTGGCCCCCGGTGACGACGCTGCCACGGTCACCGCCGGCCAGTTGCGGGACGTGGTGCAGAGGCTGATCACTGCCGGGCAGTGGCAGCCTGGCGATCCGGACATGTGGATCGTCGCGGATGCCGGCTACGACGGGCCCCGGCTGGCGTTCCTGCTGGCCGACCTACCCGTTCAGGTTCTGGTCCGGATGCGTTCCGACCGGGTGCTGCACCGGCCCGCGCCACCCCGGCTGCCCGGCACCACCGGCCGCCCACGCAGGCATGGCGGCGAGTTCATCTTCGGTGACCCGGGCAGCTGGAGCGACCCGGACGTCGCCACGACCACCGACACCCGCCTCTACGGCACCGCGACCGCGCGGGCCTGGCACCGACTGCACCCCAGGCTGACCCACCGCACCGCCTGGGGCGCCCAGCACGGCCCGCTGCCGATCATCGAGGGCACCGTGATCCTGCTGCAGGTCGACCGGCTGCCCAGCGGCGCCACCGCGAAACCGGTCTGGCTGTGGTGGTCGCAGGCGACCGCCACAGACGTCGAGGTTGACCTGCTCTGGCAGGCGTTCCTGCGCCGCTTCGACATCGAACACACCTTCCGCATGCTCAAACAGACCCTCGGCTGGACCAGCCCGAAACTGCGCGACCCGCACGCCGCCGACCGCTGGACCTGGCTGGTGCTGGCCGCCTACACCCAGCTGCGCCTCGCCCGCACCGCCGCCAGCGACCTCCGCCGGCCCTGGGAACGCCCCGCACCGCCCGAACGGCTCTCACCGGCCCGCGTCCGCCGCGCGTTTCGGCACCTACGCACCAAAGCCGGCTGCCCCGCCGCCGCACCGAAACCGAGCCGACCAGGCCCCGGACGACCACCCGGACACCCCAACCGCCACCGAGCCGCCCGCCACGACGTCCACATCGTCACAGCCGCTACCAGCAACAAGCCGAACAGCAGCACCAAGAAAACGAAGACCTCGAATAACCCGAGGCCACGACGCACAGGTTAAAGATCAAGCTAGCCGCCGCCCGCGAGTTGGTCGCACCTGGCGACCGGTTCGCGGGCGACGCCGGCTACCGAACCGGAGCACGACCGCGCCGCGGCCCGGCACTCTGACCTGCGGCCGGGGCCGGACGGGCGACTCACCCTGGTCGAAGGCGGTTCTCCAGGGCGGCCAACCGTTCCTTCAGCAGCGACGCCATGGCTGCTTCCCTGGCCAACGCATTGCACCAGGCCGTCCACAGATCGATCCCAAGCCATGCGGGCTGCACCGGCCCGGCGGCCGGTGCAGCCCGCATGGCTTCGCCGACGAGAACAGAGCCCGGTCGCAGCAGATGTCGGCCGCCGGTTGTCTGCGGCGGAACGGGCCCGGCTGTCCCGGGAGATCCACGACACCCTCGCCCGCTGGTCGGGGCACGGGTCTCGTCGATGGTGAGCGTGGTCGGCACGTCAAGCCGGAACCGGGACCGGTTCCGCGAGGTCGTGGTCGTGCAGGTCGCCGAGATCCCATTCGGGGAACGGGTCGGGCAGGTCCCGCCAGGCGTCCTCCCCTGCGGTGATCTCCCGGTCGGTCAGCAGGCAGGCGGCCAGTGCGTTCCGCAGGCCGTCGCCGTCCAGGCCCACTCCGATGAGCACCAGTTCCTGCTGCCGGTCGCCGAAGACCGGGTGCCAGCGGGACTCCAGCTCGGCCCGCTCGTCAGGGTCGTCCGGCCATTCTCCGGACACCGCGACCGGCACGCCGACCGGGTCACACCGTCCCGACGGGCCCGCCTGGGACCACAGGGCCTGCACGTCCGGGCGGCTGGCCAGCCACAGGAACCCCTTGGAGCGCACCACCCCGAAGGCGTCCAGGCCGCCGGTCAGCAGGTCCCACAGCCGCTGTGGATGGAACGGCCGGTGGTCGCGGAACACGATGCTGGAGATGCCGTACTCCTCGGTCTCCGGCACATGCTCGCCGTTGAGCTCCGCCACCCAGCCGGGCGCGGTTTCCGCGCGGTCGAGGTCGAACCGGCCCGTGTTCAGGACCTCCGCTGGTGGTACCCGGCCGTGCGTCGCCCGGACCTGCCTGGCGGCCGGGTTGAGCCGGGTCAGCAGCGCCTCCACCACCGCCAGGTCGTCCGGGTCGACCAGGTCGGTCTTGTTGACCACCAGGACGTCGGCGAACTCGATCTGGTCGACCAGCAGGTCGGCGATGCTGCGGTCGTCACCCTCGTACGCGGCCAGCCCGCGCTGTTCGAGGGTCTCCCCCGCCTCGATGCGAGCGAGCAGCCCGGCGGCGTCCACCACGGTGACGGTGGTGTCCAGTCGGGCGAGGTCGTCGAGCACCTGCCCGTCCTCCACGCCGAAGGCGAATGTGGCGGCCACTGGCATCGGTTCGGAGATGCCACTGGACTCGATCAGCAGGTAGTCGAACCGGCCCTGCCGGGCCAGCCGCGCGACCTCGTCGAGCAGGTCGTCGCGCAGGGTGCAGCAGATGCAGCCGTTGGTCAGCTCCACCAGCCGCTCCTCGGTCCGCGACAGGGATCCACCGTCACGGACGAGCGAGGCGTCGATGTTGACCTCGCTCATATCGTTGACGATCACCGCGACCCGCAGCCCGTCCCGATTCGCTAGGACGTGGTTGAGCAGGCTGGTCTTGCCGGCCCCGAGGAAACCGGAGAGCACGGTCACCGGCAGGCGACCGGTCACGGCTCCCCCACCACCTGGCGGCCCTTGTAGAGCCCGCAGTGCGCACAGGCCCGGTGCGGCACCACCATCTCCTTGCGGGGGCACGGGCACGGGGTCAACTGCGGCACCTGCGCCTTCCACTGCGCCCGGCGGTGCCGGGTGTTCGACCGCGACATCTTTCGCTTCGGTACGGCCATGAGGGTCTCCTTCACGTGTCGAGCCAGGCTGAACAGCAACGCGAACGATAATGGTTTTCGTTTGACTCCTCGACGGCGGGTCGAACCTTCGGGGAGCACCTGCACCTCTTCGGCGGACCGGCGCAGGCCGTGCGGCACGAGACGACGCAGGTCACGGAGCCGTGCGACCACTGGAGGCGCCGGCGTGGTCGCCGACTGGCCGTCGCACCTGCCGAGGATGTCGCCGCATCCGGCTGGGCGGTCATCGGAATTGCGGCGTGGAAACCCGGCCGTTTACGGCCGGGAGGAAACGCCGCCCCTCCCCTCAGTGATCGTCTTACATGGACGGTTGGTAGGGTGTGAGGCGTGGGTGAGGTGGTGAAGCGGGCGTACAAGTACCGCTTCTACCCGTCTCCTGAACAGGCCGAACAGCTGAACCGCACCTTCGGGTGCGTGCGTGTGGTGTACAACCGGGCGTTGGAAGCCCGCACCCGGGCGTGGGCGGTGGACCGCCAGCGCACCACCTATGTGCAGTCGTCGGGGTGGCTGACCGAGTGGAAGCGCACGCAGGAGTTGGCGTTCCTGAACGAGGTCAGTTCGGTGCCGTTGCAGCAGACGCTGCGGCATCTGCAGGCGGGGTTTGTGGCGTTCTGGGACAAGCGGTCCCGGTATCCGCGGTTCAAGTCCAAGCGCAAGTCGCGGGCGTCGGCCGAATACACCCGCTCCGCGTTCCGGTGGCGGGACGGCCGGCTCACCCTGGCCAAGATGACCACCCCGCTGCACATCGTGTGGTCCCGGCCCCTGCCCGAAGGGGCGCAGCCGTCGACCGTCACGGTGTCCCGCGACGCCGCCGGCCGCTGGTTCGTATCCATCCTGATCGAGGACCCGGCCGTGAAGCCGCTGCCGCCCGCCGCGGCCGAGGTGGGCGTGGACGCGGGTATCACCAGTCTGCTCACCCTGTCCCACCCGATCCCCGGAATCAGCGACGAGGAAGGCAAGGTGGCCAACCCGCGTTACGGGCAGGCCGACCGGCGCAAGCTGGCCAAGGCGCAGCGGAACCTGGCCCGCAAACAGGAGGGCTCCGCGAACCGGGCGAAGGCCCGACTGAAGGTGGCCCGCATCCACGCCCGCATCGCCGACCGGCGGCGGGACCATCTGCACAAGCTGACCACTCGACTCGTCCGTGAGACTCAAACGGTCGCGATCGAAGATCTCAGCGTGCGCAACATGCTCCGCAACCGCCGCCTGGCCCGCGTCATCTCCGACGCAGGCTGGGGCCAGTTCCGCAGCATGCTGGAGTACAAAGCCGACTGGTACGGGCGTGAGGTAATCCCCGTCGACCGGTGGCTGCCCACGTCCAAAACCTGCTCGGAGTGCGGGCGGATCAACACCACCCTCGCACTCAACGACCGCTCCTGGACGTGCCCCGGCTGCAAGGCCGAGCACGACCGGGACATCAACGCCGCGACAAACATCCTCGCCGCCGGGCTGGCGGAGAGGTAAAACGCCTGCGGAGCTGCTGTAAGACCCCAAGGGAAAGTCCTCCCGGCAAGGCAGTCGGCGATGAAACAGGAAACCTCACGGGCGACCGTGAGAATCCCGGCCCTTCAGCTTCAGGGCCGGGAGGATGTCAATAATGTCCCGATCCGTGCGGCCAGAACCTCCAAGGAGAGGCCTCACCGACGGGTCGCCTGCTGGAGACGCCACGACCCAGGCCCACCAGCCGAAGAACACGTTGACCACCCGGCAACCACCCGGCGGGCTCGCATCCCGCCAACTACTTGACAACGGTTTTCATTTGCTGAGAGGCTGCGTTCCGGCGGCGCGAGTTCATGAGCGTTGATACCCAAGACCGGCCACGGGGCTCACGTAACTTTCGCCGCCATCACCGTTGGTCCACCCCGGCCACGTCTCGACCCGAAACGGACTGCTGCCTCTGCTATGCGTTCACTCATCGGTGTTTCCGCCGTCGTCCTGCTCGGCATCGCCCCGCCGATAGCCGTACCGGGACCGGTGCCTACGCCGCCACCCGCTGGCGGCTCTCCCAAAGCAGAGGCGCCGGCGGCTGTGACGTGGGGGGTGAGTCCGTCGAGCCCGAAGGGGCCCAACGGGCGTGCGGCATTCGCCTACAAGCTTGATCCCGGTGCCAGGTTGACCGACTACGTCGCTGTCACGAACCACTCCGCGCGGCCAATCACCCTGAGTGTCTACGCCAGCGATGCGGTCACCACAGCGCAGGGTGGCTTCGACCTGTTGCCCGCGGCGCGGCGGCCGGTCGATGTGGGTTCGTGGGTCAGCCTCACCTCCCGGCAGCTGACGATCCCGTCGAGCTCCCGGGTGGACGTGCCGTTCACCGTGAACGTGCCGGCCAACGCCACCCCGGGTGATCACGTGGGCGGTGTCGTGGCCTCGCTCACGGCTACGACCACCGACGCCCACGGCAATCAGGTGGCCGTCGACCACCGGGTCGGTACTCGCATCTATCTGCGAGTCACCGGCGAACTTCGGCCGGCGCTGGCGCTGGAAGACGTGCGGGTACAGCACCGCGGTTCACTCAATCCGTTCGGTGGCGGCGAGGTCACCGCTACGGCCACGGTTCGGAACACCGGCAACGTCCGGCTCGCCGGCGCGCCGACCGTGCACGCTGCGGGACCGCTCGGCCTGACCGCCGGGTCTGCGTCCGGCGGGACGCTTCCTGAGATCCTGCCCGGCGACGCGGTACGGACCACCGTGCGGCTCGCCCAGGTCCCGCCTCTGTTCCGGCTCACCGTCACCGCCGCTGTCACACCGACAGCCGTTGCCGGGCAGACGCTCGACCCGCCGCCGGGCACCGTGTCCCATCAGGTGACCGTCTGGGCCGTGCCGTGGTCCCAGCTGCTGATGCTGGCCCTGCTCGCCGGTGCCGCCTGGACGCTGGTGGCGGTCCGTCGACGGCGACGGCGCGCAGCGGCCCGAGACTTGGCGCACGCCCTGGCCACCGCTCGTGAGCAAGGCCGCGCCGAAGCCGCGGTGACGACAGCGGCACCGACCGAGAAACCTGCGGCCGACATGACCGCTGATGCCTTGTCGCGCGGGATAGGGCGCAGTCCAGACGACGTACCGGCGGCGCCCGTGCCGACTCCAAAGGTCGAGGAGTGACCGGCCCGCAGCGCGAGGGGTCGGCAACTTCGACAGACGACGGATCCAGTAGGGAGAATGATGAGAACAGCACCTCTGCGTGCTGCGGTCGCGGGATTCGCCCTGGCCGCTCTGGTATTGCCGGCCGGCGCTGTACCGGCGGGGGCCGCCGCGGTGTCGGTCGACGCCGCCGGGGCGGATCTGGTGTCCCTGTCGGTTGTCGACGGCGCGCTGTCGCTACGCATCCGGAACGCCACGCAGGTGGCCCGGCAGGCAGTCGGGCACGACCCGGCCGACGTGACGCTGGGACCGGACGGCGGGGTGGCCGTACGGGTACCGCAGAACAAGGCTTTCTCGTTCCTCGGTAGCCCCGGCACGTCGATCTGGTCGCTCACCCCCGGAGACACCGGTTTACCCATGCTCGACACCAGCGGGGTGCGGCGTGGCCTCGTCCGGGGGGACGTGGTGACGCTGTCACTGACAGCGGCTGAAGGTCCCGGGAACTTCACCGCCTACACCCTGTCCGGCCTTGGCGCGCCCCGCCATCTGCTCGGCCGGGCCGCACGGGACATCGCGTTGCCGGCCGCGACCCGCACTCCGGTGGTGTGGGCGTTCGACTCGGCCGGCGACTACCGGCTGACCTTCGCCGCGTCGGCGACGCTGTCCACTGGCCGATCCGTTACCACCGAGGCGACGTACCGGATCAGTGTCCCGCCCATCCAGCCGGGTCCTGCCGCGCCGGCACCCGCCCCGGCCGCTGCGGTCAAGACTCCCCCGGCCCCGCCGGCGCGTGCCATGGCGGTCCCGAACGCCGCAGCGGCCACGCCCACGGCCACATCCTCGCCCCCGCTGCCTGCGGCCGCGAACGCGGCCGCTGCCAGGTCGGCAGCCACCGGCGCCCGCCGGGTGATCGCTGATGGGCACGTCGACATGGGGCCGCAACTGTCCGGCGACGCTTGGACGATTCGGGTCCGGGACGACACGGCCAGCCCACCGGTGTGGCGCGAACTCGCCGACGTGGTCCTGCACGTCAAGGACAAAGCCAAGACAACGGTGCCGGCCGGGGCGGACTTCCTCGGCAAGGCAGGAGAGGCGATCTGGTTGCTGCCGCAGGCCCAGCAGGCCGGAATCGTCTGGCCCGGCTGGAACACCCAGCACGAGTCGGTCATCACCGGCACCCGGGGCAACGTGACCTGGACTCTCGCCGGCGTCGACGGTCCAGGACGCTTCACACTCTTCCTGACCGGATCGTTTGGCAACGCCAACGTCCTGTTCGACTCGACCAAAGGCCTGCCGCAGCGGCTGCCCATCCCACCGAACACGCACGCCCACGGCAATTGGGCCTTCAGCAAGCCCGGCCTCTATCGGCTTGCGGTACAGATGAGCGCCACCACCACCGCCGGAAAGACGGTCACCGACAGTAAGACGCTGACGATCGCGGTGGGCGACAGCACCAACCCGAACTCCGGGTTCGGCAGCGGATCCGGCACCGGCGGTGACGGCAAGCCCGGCATCGGCGATTCCGGCGGCACCGGCCGATTGCCCCGTACCGGAGAGTCGTGGGTCATTCCGGTCTCCGCCGGTGGGCTCCTGCTCGTGCTGGTCGGAGCGCTGCTGCGGATCGCCGGTCGTCGTCGCCGCGACCCGGCGGCGGCACCCGCCGGACCCATCCCCTAAGCGCCGAGGAGAGGAGGATGCAGGTGTCCGTTGTCGGTTCCGGGGCTTGCCGCGCCTGCCCGCGCCGGGCCGGCGCGTGGCCGCGACTTCTGGTGTTGCCCCTGCTCATCGGGGTGCTGGCCGGTTGCCGCGCCGAAGTGGCGTTGAGCGCGCACGACCAGCGGGTCCAGGTCATCACGACCACCGGGATCCTGCGGGACCTGGCGAGCCGCGTCGGCGGCGACCGGGTACGGGTCAGCTCACTGGTGCCGGACCGCGCCGATCCGCACAGCTACGAGCCGTCCCTGCGCGACGTCCGCAACGTCGTGTACGCCGACGTCGCGTTCAGCAACTACCTGCTGCTGGAGGAGCAGGCCGTCATCAAGACGCTGGACGCGAACCTGCGCGACGGCGTACCGAACATCTCGCTGGCCGAGGGAGCGGTGAAGTACGCGGCGGAGATCATCCCGCTGGTCGAGGACGCCTCGTTGGACACCATCTGGCTGGGCATGCGCGTGCGCGGCACCGGCACGGCGCTGGGCGCGAACCGCTCCTCCGACGTGCTTCTCACCGCCACCGCAGCGCACGGGCCGGGTGACCTGGTCGCCTACCTGACCGAGTCATTCGGCAACCCGTCGTTCTACGTCGACTCCGCCGACGGGTTCGATCCCGCAAACGGCTACCGGGATGACACCGCCCGCCTGCCACCGGACGCGCACACCCACATGAGCTGGGCGTTCACCAAGCCCGGAATCTACCGACTGACCATGCGGGCACAGCTCGCGGTCACCCCGCAGGCGGCGCCCGTCCCGCTCGGAGAGCAGGCGTTCACCTTCGCCGTCGGGGTGGATCCGCACTCGGTGCCGGGCATGTCGGACGCGGCGGTGCTGAACTCCGGACACGCCGACCTCACCGCGGACATCGACGAAGGGCGGCTGTACCTGTTCGCCGATCCGGAGGGCAACGGCGAGGCCAACCAGCGGGTGTACGACCCGGCCAGCACGGTGATCGAGGTGCCGAACAAGGCGCTGCTGGAGGTGCCCGGTGACCGCAGGTTCCGGTTCCTCGGCCGGCCCGGCACGCGGGTCTACCAGTTACCGCAGGCGGTGCTCGGCAAGCACGTGCACGGGGAGATCGACCCGCACCTGTGGCAGAACGTGCGCAACGCGATCTCCTACGTCGAGCTGATCCGCGACACCCTGGTCGGGGTGGACCCGCCGGCCGCGGCGACGTACCGCGCCAACGCCGCGGCCTACATCGCCGAACTCGAGCGGCTGGACGGCTACGTCCGGGACACGATCGCCCAGATACCCCCGTCCCGGCGGCACCTGGTCACCACGCACGACGCGTTCGGCTACCTGGGCCAGGCCTACGGAATCCAGATCTCCGGCTTCGTCACCCCGAACCCGGCCACCGAGCCCAGCCTCGCCGATCGGCGCCGGCTCACCGAGACGATCCGCAACCTCGACATCCCCGCCGTGTTCCTGGAACCGAACCTGGCGGCCCGCTCCACCACCCTGAGCGAGGTGGCCCGGGAAGAGCGGCTGCGGGTCTGCTCGATCTACGGCGACACCTTCGACGGAAACGTCACCAACTACGTGGACATGATGCGGTTCAACGCCCAGTCGCTGCGCGATTGCCTGACCGGGCCGGATCGAGGGAGGCACAAGTGACGGCACGACGGGCGCGTTCGCGCGCGGTGCGGACGGCGACGGCGATCAGCCGATGGGCGGTCGCAACCCTGGTCGCGGTGGTGGCGACGCAGACGCCTGCCGTGGCCGGGCAGCCGGCGCCGAGCCCGGGTCAGTCGATCGCCGCGGACCAGCCCATCGCCACCGGCCGGGTCGTGCTCGACGCCGGGCACGTGGACATCGGACCCCGCTACGTCGACGGCCAGTGGACCCTGCTCATCCACGACGGCACACAGCCGCAGCCGGTGTGGCGCAGCCCCGACGAGACCGTGCTACGCGTCTCCGACGCCGCGCTGCAGGCCGTTCCCGACGACCCCGCGTACGCCTTCCTCGGCATCGACGCGGGCAAGCGAGTCCACGTGGTGCCGCAGGTGCAGAACCAGGACGTGGTCTGGATCGGCTGGAACACCCAGGACCCCCAGGTGATGCAAACCATCGACCGCGGAGCCACGCTGAACCTGCTCGGCGTACGCGGGCCGGGCACGCTGACCACGTTCCTCCAAGCGGGCAACTTCGCCGCGCCGCAGGTCTTGTGGCGCTCCGCCGAGCCGGCCGCCCAGCCATTCTGGGTCGAGGTCAACACCCACACCCACGCCAACTGGGTCTTCTCCACTCCCGGCGTCTACCTGGTCACCGTGCAGGTGTCGGCCGACCTGATCAGCGGCGAAAAGGTCTCCGCCACCCGGACACTGCGCTTCGCGATCGGCGACGCGACCAGCACCGACGAAGCCTTCGCGGCTGTTGTGGACCGCAGCCGCATGCCGGTTGGCGAGGCGGCGGCCGGGGCGTCCCGCGACGCCGCTGGCGCACCAGACGACACCTCGCCGTTGCCGCTGGTCGTCGTGCTGGCGGGTGCCGCGCTCCTGCTCACCGCCGGCCTGCTCCTGGTCCTGCTACGCGGGCGCGGCGCGAAGCGCCGAGCCGAACGGGAGCGCAGCACGTCACCGTCGGGGGCTCAGCCGTGAGAGCACTGGACATCGAACACCTGAACGTGGACCTCGGCGGACGGCCGGTACTGCGCGACGTGCGGCTGCACCTCGACCGCGGGGAACTGGTCGGGCTGCTCGGCCCCAACGGCGCCGGAAAGACCACCCTGCTGCGCGCCATCCTGGCGCTGATCCGCACCAGGGGCGGCCGGGTGCTGGTAGAGGGCAAACCGTCCCGGCCCGGACGCTCGGCGATCGGGTACGTCCCCCAGCGCCATGAGTTCACCTGGGACTTCCCTATCTCCGTCGAACAGACCGTGCTCAGCGGCCGAACGGGTCGGATCGGCCTGCTCCGCCGCCCCGGCGTGGCCGACTGGCGGGCGGTCGGCGACGCACTCGACCGCGTCCAGCTGTCCGCGCTGCGCGGCCGGCCCGTCGCCGAACTCTCCGGCGGGCAACGCCAACGTGTCCTGGTCGCGCGCGCCCTCGCGCTCGCGCCGAGCATCCTGCTACTCGACGAACCGTTCACCGGACTGGACATGCCCACCCAGGAACTGCTGGGCGACCTGTTCGCCAACCTCGCCCGCGAGGGCCATGCGGTGCTGATGACCACCCACGACCTGGTCGCGGCGATGGAATCCTGCACCCGGCTGGTCCTGCTCAACGGCCAGGTCATCGCCGACGGACGGCCCGACCAACTCCAGGACGTCGAGGTGTGGATGCGCACCTTCGGGGTCAGCGAGACCTCACCGCTCCTCAAACTCGTAAAGGCCAGCTAGTGCCCATAACCGACTTCCTCACCGACCTGCTCAACCCCGACCTCGCATTCCTGCCCAAGGCACTGGCGATCGCGGTCATGTCCAGCATCGTCTGCGGCGTGGTCGGCTGCTACGTCGTCCTGCGCGGGATGGCCTTCATCGGCGACGCCGTCGCACACGCCGTCTTCCCCGGCCTCGCCATCGCCTTCGTCCTACAGGGCAGCCTGGTACTCGGCGGCGCCGTCGCCGGCGTCGCCACCGCCCTGCTGATCGCGATCTTCTCCCAGAACCGACGGGTCAAGGAAGACTCCCTGATCGGCGTCTTCCTGGTCGCCACGTTCGCCCTCGGCATCGTGATCATCTCGCAAGCGCCCGGATACTCCGGCTCGCTGCAACAGTTCCTGTTCGGCTCGATCACCGGCATCCCGGACCGCGACCTCTACCTGGTGGGAATCACCGGCCTGATCATCCTCGGCCTGGTGCTCGCGCTACACAAGGAATTCGTCGCGGTCTGCCTGGACCGGGAGATGGCCCGCTCGATGGGCCTGCCGGTGTTCTGGCTCGACATCGTGCTCTACGTCCTGGTGACCCTGGCCGTGGTGATCTCCCTGCAGACCATCGGCAACATCCTCGTCCTGGCCCTGCTGATCACTCCCGCCGCGGCCGCCCGGCTGCTCACCGACCGGCTCGGCGTGATGATGCTGCTCGCCCCGACGATCGGCGGCACGTCTGCGCTCGTCGGGCTGTACCTGTCGTGGAGCTACGACACACCGGTCGGCGGCACCATCGTCCTGGTCGCCACCACCATCTTCCTCACCGCCTGGCTGCTCGCCCCACGCCACGGCCTGCTCACCAAACGCCGCACGCGAATCCAGCGGCCTTCCGGCGAGGCAGAACCCGCCGCCGGCTCGGCCATCGCGGCCGGACATGTCTCGCCGATGCGCTGATCCGCGTCGTACGTCCGGGCACGGTGTCGGTCGGCAGAGCTCCAGGTGCCGGCCGACGCCGAGCCGGGGCTGCCGATCCCGCCACCCGACGCTGCAGAGCAGGTGTTCGTGGTGGAACTGCCCGCTACGTGCATGGATCGGGGGGTTCGGGTTCGCGGGAGCGAAGTCCGCAGCGAGTCACTGGGCGGCGCGTACGCCGAAGGCGAACCGGACGGTCGTGGTCAGCACCAGGTCTCCGCCGACGCGGGTCAGGACCCGGCTGGCGTCGGCGAGCGCGGCGGGAAGCCGCTCGGTCGGAATCCGTTCCAGCAGGGCACGAGCCCCATGCGACCAGGCCCACGTCATCCAGTGCTCGACGTCGCGGAACTGGCTGCGGAAGGTCGCCTCCTCAACCGTGACCCGTCGGTAGCCCGCGGTTTCCAGCAGCGCGGCGGTTGACTCCGGCGTGGCGAAGAGGCCCTCCTGGGCCGCCGTCGGCGACTGACGTTCTCCGTCGGGCAGGTGCTGCGCCAGAACGCGCAGTGCGTCGGTGAACCGGAGGTCGTGGGCGGCGAACGTGGTGAATCCGACCCGCCCGCCTGGGCGGAGCAGACGCCGATACGCGCGCAACGCCTCAAGGGGCGCGGGGAGCAGGAACAGCACAAGGCCCGCGAGCACCGCGTCCCAGGCGGTCTCGGGCAGCGGTGGGGCCTCGGCGTCGGCAACCTCCACCTGCACCTGCGTGAGGCCGGCAGCCCTGGCCTCGGCTCGGGTGAGCTCGACCATCCGCGGAGCCAGGTCGATGCCGATCGCCCTGCCTGTCGGCCCCACGGCCGCCGCCGCTGGGAGCAGGACGGCGCCGCGCCCGCAGCCCACGTCGACGACGCGCTGCCCGGGGCGCAGGTCGGCTCGGCGTACCAGCTCACGTCCCATCGGACCGAAGAACTCGACGCCGACCCGGTCGTAGGTTGCGGCGCCGCGGTCGAACATCTCCGCCATGGCTGCCTTCATCCGTCTCGCCTCGCTGGAGGTGAGGTTCACCTCAGGTCTCCTCGTACGGTTGTTGCCTTCGCTTCCGGAACCCACGTTAGTTTCGCCGTCTCGGCGGCCCCGGACTTCGCCGAAGCCGCCGAGACGGCGTAATGGATCTAGATGGCGGTCAGGGTCAACGTCGCGGTGTACTGGCCCGCGCCGGTATCGGTGGGCAGTTCCAGGTTGAGCCCGGCACCGAGTCGGGCTGTGCCCCGTCCGGCACCGACCGGTGCGGAGCCGAGCACGCTGCTGGCGGCCAGACCGTTGCCGGAGGCGAAGCCGGGCTTGACCTCCTGGCCCGCCGCCACACCCTGACCGTTTGCCTGTGCCAGCACGGTGGGTGCCCAGCCGAGGTACTTACCGCCCACCCGGGTGGCCCCGGAGGTGAAGTCACTCAACCGGCCGGCGACATTCCAGCCGGGCGCGCCCGGTCGGGTGTCGGTCACCGTGACAGGGCGCAGCTCACCGCTGCTCTGCCACCGGTCGCCAGCCGTGGACAGCACGGCCGCCGGCAGCGTCACTGTCCGGTCGTTGGGGTCCACGCTGACGACCAACGCCCCCTGTGTCCCGTCGATGGTGACCGTGATCGTCTGCGACGGTGCCGGCGAGGCGGCATCGTCGACGTTCAGGGTCGCCGGACCGCTCTCCGCGACCACCACCTCACCGTCGCGGTACAGCCGGACCAGGTACTGGCAGTCGTCCAGCTGGTTTGTGGCGGTGAACGAGTACGCCGCCGAGGTCTCGCCCGGCACCGCGGTGAACTCCTCCGTGCCTGGGCACTTGCTGAACCAGCGGTACCGGTTCAGGTCGCTGGTGGGGGTCTGGACCGCGGTCAGCGTCACGGTCGCGCCGGGAGCGTACGCCGGCTGCAGGCCCTGGATCGACAGCTGCACCTGCGGGTCGGGATCCGGCAGGTCGCCCACCACGAACCGGTACGCCACCGGACCGGTGGACACCTGCCGCCCGTCGGTGAGCGTGGCGTCGGCGCGGAACGTCAACGTGTAGCTTCCCAGTGCCCCGAACACCCAGTTGGCGTGGGCGTGCGTGCCGACCGGCACGTCGATCGCATCCGGCAGACCATCGTCGCTGCGGAACTTGATCAGCGGCTGCCCGACCGGGTCGGTCATGAACACCGAGACGCGGCCCGGTCCGGAGACGTCCACCAGGCTCAGGCTGACCTTCTCACCCCGGAACACCCCGGTCGGCAGCCGGGTGGTGTTCCACCCTGGCCATAACAGGTTCGGATCCTGCGTCATCGGCAGCAGCCACACCGTCGAGCCAGCCGGCCCGAGAAACGCGTACTCCGGCAGATCCGGCACCTCGACCGCAGCCTGCGGCAACACCTGGAACGCCACGTCCCCGGGGTCCCGGCTGACCGACGGCTGCACGGTGTCGTCGTGCACCTTCAACACCAACCGACCGTCCGCATAGTGCACGTCGACCGCATCGACGTGGCCCGCGGACAGCACCACATTTTCCTGAGCCGAAGCGGGGCCGGAGACGGCCACCACCAGGCCGCCGACGGTTGCGATGACCGTGCCGGCGGCGGCGGCGGCGAGGCGCTTCAGTCTTCTCGCCCTCATTTCCCTCCCTCCAAAACATAAAATGAAAACCGATGTCAGATACGCGGGGGAAGCTAGCACGGCCTCATCGCCATGTCGAGACAGCTGGACCGGCATGCGGCCCAGGCGTTCCACATACGCCTACGTGACGGGTCAGCTCGTCACCTCTGTCCTGTGTCGCGGGCGGGACGACACGCTTGACAGCTTCATGGAAACGATTATCGTTTCCAACTGCCTGCGACGTGGTGTCGCGGGCGTGAGGAGGAGTTGCATGCGAGCCAGGATGTCGGCACTGACCGCCGTCACGGCGGCGATGACCGCCGGCGTACTGGCCTGGGCCGCACCCGCCCAGGCCAGTACCGTGGTTCTGTCCCAGGGGCACGTCGACGCGGTTGACGTCGCCTTCGAGAACGGCGCGCTCGAGATCTCGGTCCACGACGAGACCGTCGACCCGGACGTGGAGCGCGACCCGGCCGACGTGGTGTTCGTCGTCAAGCCTGGGGCGGCCATGACCGTGCCGGACGACCCGAGGTACGCGTTCCTCGGCGCTCCCGGCGCCACCGTCCACGTCCTCCCCGAGGTCCAAGACGAGAACCTGCTGTGGCCCGGCCTCGCCACGGAAGAACTGCAGTCGGGCGTCTTCGCTAGCGACAGCATCCAGATCAGGGTCACCAGAGTCATCGGTCCGGACGGGTTCAGCCTGTTCACCACCGACCCGGTGGGCGCGCCGAACGTGCTGGTCGACAGCGAGGACGGCCTGCCCGACGCGATCACCAGGCCAGTCGGCAGTCACCTGCACGCCAACTGGGCGTTCGAGAAGGCCGGCACCTACCGCATCAAGGTCGAAGCGACCGGAATCCTGGCCGCCACCGGCAAGCGGGTGACCTCAGCAGCGGCGTGGCTCACCTTCCAGGTCCAGTGCTGACCCGCACCACCAACCCAGCTTTCAGCCGGTAGAACGGAGAAACAGATCATGAGGCTTGCCAAGCGGCTGCTGGCGGTCACCGCCGCCGTCACCGCCACTGTCCTCGGCCTGGCCGCCGCACCGGCGTCCGCCGCCACCATCGAGACCGGGCACATCGACGTCCTTGACCTCGACTACGCCAACGGTTCGCTCACCCTCGACATCAGGACGTACAGCCCCGCCAACGACGACCTCTCCCCGGCGGCCACGACCCTGCGGCTGCCGTCGAGCTCCGCCATCACGGTGCCGAGCGGATCCGCCTGGAACTGCCTCGGAACGGCCGGCTCCACCGTCTACGTCGCCCCGCAAGCCGAGAACACCAACCTGCTGTGGGCCGGCTGGAACACCGAGGACGTGCCCGCGGACCAGGGACCGATCAAGATGGAACTGGTCAGCGTATCCTCGGTCCCCGCCGGCGGCCGATTCACCCTCTACACCACCAACGCCTTCGGCACCCCCAGCTACCGGCTCAACTCCAACACCGCCACCGGCTGCCCGATCTCCGCCTGGCCGGGGGGCATCAGCGCCGGCACGCACGCCCACGGCAACTGGGCGTTCTCAGCACTGGGCACCTACACGCTGACGTTCAAGGCCACCACGCAGGGCGGCTCCGGGGTCGCCAGCCCCACCGTCAGCTACACCATCCAGGTCGGCTGACACCGTAACCATTCCCGCGGCCCCCGACCGTCCATCAGGACCCGGTCGGGGGCCGTGGGCAACGTGACGGTCTGTCGACGGCGACCCTGTCCAACTGGTTCAGCGATGCCATGCCGGTGCTGGCTCCGGCGCTCTACCTGCTCGGCGGCTGAGATCTCCTCCGGCTTGCTCCTGGCGCAGTACGGACTCGCCGTTCACCTCCTCTTCGATTCCGGTTGGGCAGCGCACTCTCATCGCCCCCTTGTGGCCTCGCCGATGCCGCTACTGGAAATAGTTTTCGTTTTCGTGTTCTAATGCTTGCCCGAAGCCGCCCGGAGAGGGAGACGTATGACCCAGCCGTACCGGCCAGCCGAGTGCCTGGAGGCCGTGAGCGCCTGCCTGGCGGAGGTGCTCGATCTCGACCCGCTGCAGGTGCAGCCCGAGGTGCTGCTCACCGAGCTGGGCCTGGAGTCGTTCACGGCCGTGCGGCTGCGGCGCCGGCTGCGCGAGGATCTCGACGCCGACCTGCCGCTGACCGTCTTCCTGGACGGGGCGACACCGCGCACGGTCGCGGCCGCGGTGGAGTCGGCGCGCCTGCAGGCCACCGACACGATCCCAAGCGTGCCGGCGCAGGAAAACGCCTCCGCCGACCCCGGACGCGAGGCGTTCCCCCTCACCGCGGTCCAGGCCGCCTATCTGGTGGGCCGAGATCCGTCCTTTCCGTTGGGCGGCGTCGCGACCTTCTTCTACTTCGAGTACGACCGGCAGCCCGCCGACGATCCGGAACTGGACGTGCTGCGGCTGGAAGCGGGGTGGAACCGGCTGATCGCCCGTCATCCCATGCTGCGGATGGTGGTCGACGCCGACGCGCGGCAACACATCCTGCCCGCGGCGCCGCCCTACCGCATCGCCGTCGTCGACCTGCGCGCCTGCGACGACGATGACCTCGCCGGTGAGCTTGCCCGGCTGCGGCACCAGTGCTCTCACCAGCTACGGCCCGTTGAGGTGTGGCCGCTGTTCGATGTGCGGGCGGCGCTGCTGCCGGACGGGCGGACTCGCCTGTTCCTGGGGATGGACATCATCGCGCTGGACATGGCGAGCTGGATGCGGCTGATGCGCGAGTGGGGGCAGCTCACCGCTGATCCCGACGCGGACCTGCCGGAGGCGTCCACCACGTTCGCGGCGGTGCTGGCCCGCCGCGACCACGATCCGGCTGAGACGGCGCGGCGGTCCACGGATCACGCCTACTGGTCGCAGCGGGTGCCGGCCCTGCCGCCCGGGCCGGCCCTGCCATGGGCGAGGCCCGCCGTCGACCTCGGCGTTCCGCGCTTCACCCGGTACGCCGCCGAGCTGACCGACCAGCAGTGGGCGGCCCTGCGGCGCCACGCTGCGGCCCGTGGCCTGTCCGCGACCGCAGTGCTGCTGGCCGCATGCGCGCTGGTACTGCACCGCTGGGGCACCACCGCGCCGTTCTGCCTGAACACCACGCTGTTCGACCGGCCCGACGATGCCGACCTCGACGCGGTCGTGGGCGACTTCACCACCACGGTGCTGAGCGAGTCCCCGGCCCTCGACCTCACCGCATGGGACGGGTTCGGCTCGTACGCCGCCGTGGTGAACCGCCGGTTCTGGACGGACCTGGACCACCGCTCCGTTTCCGCCGTCGAGGTGCTGCGCGAGCATCGCGACGGCGACCTCACCCCGGCCTACCCGGTGGTGTTCACCAGCGGTGTGGGTCTGGGCGGCGACGGCGAGGCACCGACCGCCTGGCTCGGGCGGGAGGTATTCGGGGTGTCGCAGACCCCGCAGGTGCTCATCGACCACATCGTGTGGGACGAGGCCGACCGCCTGCGGATCGCCTGGGACACCGTCGACGGCTGCCTGCCCGACGGCTTCGCCGCCGCGATGCGCGATGCGCACCTGCGCCTCCTGAGGCGTCTCGCCGACGATGAGGCCGCCTGGTCCGACCCGGCGCTCGGGTGGGACCCGTCGTTCCTGCCGGACGAGCCGATGGACTGTGCACCGTTCGGCGACGCGGGACCGCTGATCGACGACCCGCTGCGGTCAGCCGCCGCGCTGGCGCCGGACGCGGTCGCGCTGATCGGCGACGGTGGCCCGGTGACGCACGGCGACCTTGCGGCGCGCGCCGGGCGCAGCGCCGCAGCGCTGACCGGCCTGGGTATCGGGCCCGGCGATCTGGTGGCGGTGGCGGCACCCAAGGGAGCGGCCCAGGTCGCCGCCATCCTCGGTGTCACGGCCAGCGGCGCCGGCTACGTCCCGGTGGAGCCGACCTGGCCGGCGCCCCGCATCGCCTCGGTATGTAGCCAGGCCGGCATCCGGCACGCCCTGGTGGTCGGCGACCCGGCGCCGGCGTGGCCGCGGGAGGTGCGGGTGCACCAACTGCAGCCGGACGGCACCCTGCCGGCGCCGCAGGTCGACGGGTCCGACCGCCGCCGGGCGGCACCGGACGATCTGGCGTACACCATCTTCACCTCCGGCTCGACGGGGCGACCCAAGGGCGTCGCGGTGGAGCACCGGCAGGCCCGCACCACCCTGGACGACCTGGCCGACCGGTTCCCGCTGGCCGCCGGCGACCGGGTCCTGGCGCTGTCGGCGATGAGCTTCGACCTGTCGGTGTACGACGTGTTCGCCATCCTCGGCGCCGGCGCGGCGATGGTGTTGCCGGATCCGGCCCGGCAACGCGACCCGGGCCACTGGCTGGGCCTGATGCAGCGCCACCGGGTCACCGTGTGGAACACCGCCCCGGCGCTGCTGGAGATGCTCGTCGAGTACGCCGAGATCGACCCGGACGCGGCCAGGGCCGCGCTGTCGGCGCTGCGGCTGGTGCTGCTGTCCGGTGACTGGATCCCGGTCACCCTGCCCGACCGGCTGCGGGCCCTGGCCCCCGGGGCGCAGGTGGTCAGCCTCGGCGGCGCCACCGAAGGCTCGATCTGGTCGATCTGCTACCCGATCGGGCAGGTCGACCCGTCCTGGCCGAGCATCCCGTACGGGCGCGCACTGCGCGGCCAGTCGTTCCACATCCTCGACGACAGCGGCCGGCCATGCCCCGTCGGGCAGGCCGGGGAGCTGTACATCGGCGGTGACGGAGTGGCCCGCGGCTACATCGGCGACCCGGAACAGACCGCACACCGCTTCTCCACCCACCCGGTGCTGCGCCGCCGCGTCTACCGCACCGGCGACCTCGGCCGGTGGCGGCCCGAAGGCACCATCGAGTTCCTCGGCCGGGTCGACCGGCAGGTCAAGATCCGCGGTCACCGCATCGAGCTGGGCGAGATCGAATCCGTGCTCGACCGGGCACCCGGCGTGCGGCAGTGCGTGGCCCGCTCCGTGCCCGGCCCGGATGGCCGTCCCCGCCTGGTCGTCTACGTCGCGGCCGCCGATCCGAACACCGCGCCCGGCGATGAGGAGCTGGTGGCCCGGCTGCGGGCCAGCCTGCCGGACTACATGCTGCCGAGCCGGTTCGTCCGCCTGGCCGCGCTGCCGGTGACCGAGAACGGCAAGGTCGACCACGCCGCCCTGCCGAACCCGTACGAGACTGCTCCGTCCCCGCCTGCTGCCGTCGCGACCGGCCCGGCCGGGGCCGCTGAGACTCCACGTGCGCCGCAGCCTGCCGCCGACCGGTTGCCGGCGTTGCTGCAGCATGCCGTGCGCCTGGGTCTACAGCTGCGCGTCACCGTGCACCCGGGACGCCTCGACCCCGCCGCAGCCCTGGCGGCGGCGGCCGCCCTGGCGGCCGTCGGCCCGCTGCCCCTCGCCGACGGGTACGAGATGACTCCCCGCCTGACCGACGACGCGCTGCTCGAGCTCACCGTCACCGCCCGTTCGGCGCCGCCGGCCATCGACGACACGGCGATGGAGCCGTCGCTCGCGGCGTCCGCCTCCGCGGTCGCCCCCGGGATTGCCGATCTGCCGGACCCGGAGCTGGAGCGAGGCATCGCCGCCGTTCTCAGCGACCTGCTGGGCACGCCGGTCGACGTCACCACCCCATTCTTCCGGCTCGGCGCCACCTCGCTGACCCTCGTTCGCGCCCACCGCAGGCTGGCCGCCGAGGTCGACGGCGACCTGGCGGTGGTCGACCTGTTCACCCATCCCACGGTGCGCGACCTGGCACGTCACCTCACCGCCCGACGGTCCGTCGGCGCACCCACCGCCGCCGGAAGCCAGGACCTTCCCGCGTTGGTCGCCGCCACCGGTCCCCTGGAGGCCAGCACCCACTCCCCTGCCGGCGAACCGCCGCAGCCGCCCGTCGTAGCGCCGCGGCCGGCAGGCCGGCGGCAGGCTCGGGCCGTCGCGGCGGAGGCCGCCCGATGACCGGCGGGCAGATCGCCGTCACCGCCGCGTCCTGCCGGTTTCCTGGCGCGGCCGACGTCGACGCCTTCTGGCGGCTGCTCGTCGACGGCCGCGAAGGGCTGACCCGGTTCACCGACGAAGAGCTGGCCGAACGCGGTGTGCCGCGGCGGCTGCGCCGCGACCCGGGTTACGTGCCGGTCGGTGGGCTGATCGAGGGGCAAGAGCTGTTCGACCCGGCGCCGTTCGGGCTCACCGACGCCGAGGCCGCGCTGCTCGACCCGCAGCAGCGGCTGTTCCTGGAGTGCTGCTGGCAGGCCCTGGAGCAGGCCGGGCACGGCGGGGGCCGCGACGCCGGTGCGGTCGCCGTGTTCGCCGGCGCGGCGCACAGCGCGTACCTGACCAGCAACCTCGCCGGCCGATGGGACCCCACGGGCGGCGGCGCCGACCCGGGCGGCAGCCTGCAGACCGCGATCAGCACCCACACCGACTACCTGCCGCTGCAGGTCGCGTACCGGCTCAACCTGACCGGGCCGGCGATCGCGGTCAACACCACCTGCTCCACCTCCCTGGTCGCGGTGCACCTGGCCGCGCAGTCGCTGCTGGCCGAGGAGTGCGACACCGCGCTCGCCGGCGGGGTGTCGCTGATCGTGCCGCAGGGCCGCGGCTACCGGCACGTCCCGGACGGGATCTTCTCCGCCGACGGGCGGGTCCGCCCGTTCTCCGCCCGCGGCTCCGGCATCGTCTACAGCCAGGGCGTCGGTGTGGTGGTGCTGCGGCGGCTGGCCGACGCTCTCGCCGACGGCGACCCGGTGCTCGCGGTGCTGCACGGCAGCGCGGTCAACAACGACGGCGCGGACAAGGCCGGCTTCACCGCCCCGTCGGTGCGCGGGCAGGCCCGCGTCGTGGCCGAGGCCCTCGCGGTCGCCGGTGTCGAGCCACGCCAGGTCGGTTACGTGGAGGCGCACGGCACCGCCACCCGGCTCGGCGACCCCGTCGAGGTGGAGGCGCTACGGCGGGTTTTCGGCGCCGACGGGCCGGCCTGGTGCGGGCTCGGCTCGGTGAAGGGCAACATCGGCCACGCCAACTCCGCCGCCGGCATCGCGTCGTTCATCAAGACCGTGCTGGCCCGTCGTCACGGGATCGTGCCGGAATCGCTGCACGCCAAGCCGGTCAACGACCTGCTCGGCCTGGACGGCTCCCCGTTCGACGTCGTCACCGAGACCCGGCCGTGGTCGGCCGCGCCGTACGCCGGGGTCAGCTCCTTCGGCATCGGCGGCACCAACTGCCATCTGGTGCTCGGCCCGGCACCCCAGCAGCCACCGTCCACCCCGGACGCGCGGCCGCAGCTGCTCGTCGCATCCGGCCACACCCCGCAGGCGGCCGCCGCCGCGAGGGACGCGCTGGCCGCGGTGCCGGCCGACGAACGGCTGGCCGACGTCGCGTACACGCTGCAGGTGGGCCGCGCGCACGGCCCGCACCGGGTGGCCGGCGTGGCGGCCGTCGGGCACCGGCGACGGATGCCGGCGCCGGTGGCCGCCGCGACGCGGCCACCCCGGCTGGTGTTCGCCTTCCCCGGCGCCGGCAGCGCGTTCGCCGGCATGGGTGGGCAGCTCTACGAGCAGGAACCCGTCTTCGCCGCCGCCATCGACACCTGCGCCGACCTGCTCGCCGGCGAGCTCGACGCCGACGTACGCGCGGCGCTGCACCCGGCCACCGATCCGGCACGGCTGGCCGACGCCGCGTTCGGGTTGCCGGCGCTGTTCGCCGTCTCCGTCGCCACCGCCCGACTGCTCGACAGCTGGGGTGTGCGACCGGACGTGGTGCTGGGCCACAGCGTCGGCGAATACGCTGCCGCCGTCGCCGCGGGGGTGTTGAGCCTGCCTGAGGCCGCCCGCCTGGTCGCTGTGCGGTGCACGCATGTGGCTCGGTCGGCCGGTGGCGGGGCGATGCTGGCGGTGCCGCTGCCCGCCCACGAGGTGACGGGGCTGCTCGCCGGGCACCCGGCGCTCGACCTGGCGGTGGTCAACGCGCCGGACGCGTGCGTCGTTGCCGGCCCGGCGGCGCCACTGCAGGCGCTGGAGGAGGCGCTGCAGGCCGACGGCATCGCGGTGACCCGGCTGCGGGTGTCCGCCGGGCTGCACTCCCGGCTGGTCGAGCCGGCTCTGCCGGCGCTGTGTGCGGCGGCCGACACGGTCCGCCCGCGCCGGCCACGCATCGAGTACGCGTCGACCGTCACCGGTGCCCTCGCCGACGCCGAGCTGACCGACCCCGGCTACTGGGTGCGGCAGCTGCGCCAACCGGTCAGGTTCTCCGAGGCGCTCCGTGCCGCCGTCGGCGACGCACCGGCCGTGCTGGTGCAGGCCGGGCCGGGTGCCGCGCTGGTGACCCTCGCCCGACGGCACGGGTTGGCCGCCCTGCGCGACGCGTTCGCGACGCTGCCCGCCGACGAGCCGGGCACCGACGCGGTCACCCTGCGGGAGGCGGTCGGCGGCCTGTGGTGCCACGGCACCCCGGTCGACTTCGCCGCCCTGCACCTGCCGGGCCGCCACCGGGTCACCGCGCCCGGGTACGCCTTCCAACGCCGACGCCTGTGGATCGACCCGGTGGACACCAGCAGCATCGCCGGTGCCGGCCGGCCCGACACCGACGAGCCGCTGCTCGTGCCGGTCTGGCACCAACAGCCCCCGGCGCCAGCCGCGCCGCGGCTGCCCGGTAACTGGCTCGTCGTGCCCGGCGTCGACCAGCGGCTCGCCCGGGCGGTCGTCGACGCTGTCCGCGCCGCCGGTGGCGCGGCCCGCACCTGCGACGCCGACAGTGACTTCGCGGCCCAGGAGGAGCCGGCGTGGGCCGGACTGATCGTCCTACCCGGCGCGCCGGTCGCCGAGGATGTCGCCGATGCCGATGCCGGTGCGGGCGCCGGCATCGGTTCCGCGGCGGCCGACGTGGACCGGGCCGCCACGCTGGCCGGCCAGCTCGCCGCAGCCCCGGTCCCGCTGCTCGTCCAGGTCACCCGCAACGCCGTCGCGGTCCTGCCGGCTGAACGGCCGGATCCCGGCGGCGCCGCGGCCCGCGTGCTGCCACGCGTCATCGCCCAGGAGCGGCGCGGGCTGCGGTGGCGCACCATCGACATCAGCGGCGACGACAGCACCGAGATGGTCGCGGTCCACGTGGTCGCCGAGGTGGCGGGTCTCGCCGACGGTACCGGGTCGGGCGTCGAGGTGGCTGTCCGCGGCGAGCAACGCTGGCGGCGCACCGTTGTGTCGTGGCGCCCAACAGCCGGGAACTTCTCCGAAGCCGCCGCAGCGACCGCGGTGATCGTCGGCGGGCTCGGCGAGGTCGGCCTGACCATCGCCGGTCACCTCGCCGGCGCCGGCCACCGCGTGGTGCTCACCTCCCGGCACGGCGAACCGCCGCCGGACAGCGACCGAGGCCGGGCGCTGACCGCGCTGCGCGACGGCGGTGCCGACGTCACGGTGCGCCGGCTCGACGTCACCGACGCGGCCGCCACCGCCGCCCTGCTCGCGGAGCTGTCCGACCGAGGGCCGCTGGCGCTGCTGGTGCACGCCGCCGCGGCAGCCGGCGACGACCGGTGGGTGATGCTGCGCGACACCGCACCCGCCGACATCACCCGGCACCTCGCGCCCAAGCTGACCGGCGCAGGCGTCCTGCGCGACGCCGTAGCCGCGCTGCCGGACGAGCGGCGCCCCGGGCTGGTGCTGCTGATGTCCTCTGCGGCCACCATGCTCGGCGGCGTCGGCACCGGCCCGTACGCGGCGGCCAACGCCGCCATGGAAGCGTTCGCCCACACCGCCGCCACCGGACGGACCCGGTGGCTGGCGGTGGCGTGGGACGGCTGGCGCACCAGCGCCCACGGCGAAGACGCCGCCGTCACGCTGACGAGCACGCTGGACGCCGCTGGCGGCCTCGCCGCCCTCGACCGGCTCCGCGGCGCGATCACCGCACCACCAGTGGTGGTGGTGTCCCACCGCGACCTGGTCACGGCGATGGCCGATGCGGCCCGGGCCGGCGCGCAGGCCGCGCCGGTCGCATCGGTCGCGTCGGCGGAATCTGCGCTGACGGCGGTCGAACGCGCGGTCGCCGACGTGTGGGCGCGGTTGACGGGCAGCCCGGTCGACAGCCCGACGGCCGACTTCTTCGCCCTCGGCGGCCACTCCCTGCTGGCGACGCGGATGCTCGCCGAGCTGCGCGACCGGTTCGGTGTCGACCTGCGCCTGCGTGACCTGCTCGACCACCCGACCGTCGCTGGACTGGCCGCGCTGCTGAAGCCGGCCGCCGGTGTCCCGGCAGCCGAACCCGCAGCGGCAGCGCTGCCGTCGCCGGCTGGTCCATCGGGCGTCGATGCGGAGGGCACGTTCCCGCTGACCCGGGTGCAGCATGCCTACTGGGTCGGCCGCGCCGGCGGCTACCGGTGGGGCGACCGGCCCTGCCACTTCTACCTGGAGTACGACTGCCCGAACCTTGACCTCGACCGCTACCAGCAGGCGTGGCGGCAGGTAATCGACCGGCACCCGATGCTGCGGGCCGTCGTCACCACCCAGGGCCGCATGCGCGTCCTCGACCACCTGCCCGCCTACCGCATCCGGGTCCATGACCTGACCGGCGCCGACGATGAGTACCGGCAGCGCCGGCTGGCCACGCTGCGCGAGCGGATCTCCACCCGGCCTGGCCCGCCGGAGACGTGGCCGCTGTTCACCGTGCAGGCCGCCCGCCTGCCCGACGGGCAGGTCCGGCTGTTCATCGGCGTCGACGTGCTGATCTGCGACGCGTCGAGCTGGTGGCTGATCGACCGGGAGCTGCACGCCTTCTACACCGACCCGCACGCCCCGCTGCCGGCACCAGTGGTGCACCCCGCCGCCTGTGTGGCGGCGCTCGAGGCCCGCCGCGCCGGCCCGGCCGCGACAAAGGCCGCCGCGTACTGGCGGCAGCGGCTGCCCGGCCTTCCACCGGCGCCGGCCCTGCCGGTAGCCGAGCACACCGCCGCCCGGTTCGTGCGCCGGACCGCGCGGCTGTCCCCGACCCGGTGGCGGGCGCTGCAACGGCACGCCGCGCAGCACCGGCTCACGCCGAACGCGGTGTTGCTGGCCGCCTACGCCGATGCCCTGCAGGAGTGGTCCGGCAATGACCGGTTCAGCCTCATGCTCACCCTGTTCGACCGGCCGGACGACCTGCCCGGCGCGGGTGCGGTCGTCGGTGACTTCACCTCCCTGATCGTGCACGAGGTGGACCGGCGCGCACCGGCGCCGTTCGACGAGCGGGCCGCCGCAGCGCAGCAGCGGCTGTTCGCCGACCTGGACCACCGCGAGTTCTCCGCGCTGGACGCCCTGGCCGAACGCTCCGCCGCCGGAGGACAGCTCGCGTCGGTGCCGGTGGTGTTCACCAGCGCCCTCGGTGTGGCCGACATGATCGGCGAGGACCACGACCTGCAGTGGGCCGGCCGGCAGGTGTACGGGGTCAGCCAGACCCCGCAGACCCTGCTCGACCATCAGGTCCTCGAACAGGGCGGCGAGCTGTGGCTGCAGTGGGACGCCCTCGAACCGGTCCTCGACCCCGACCAGGTCCAGGCGGCGTTCGACGCCTACACCACCGCGCTGACCCGCCTGGCCGACGACGCGGACGCCTGGACCGACCAGCCGGCCGCCGGCTCCCGCACGCCGGCACCTCAGCCAGCCGCGTACCGGCCGGCGCCGGTCGAGCTGCCGGACGTCGCGCTGCCGATCCGCGCCGGCACCGGCGCGCACACGCTGTTCCTGATGCACCCGTCCGGCGGGGACATCCTGTGCTACACCGAGCTGGCCCGACTGCTCGACGAGCGGGTGAACGTGCTGGCGCTGACCGACCCGGCCCTGGTCGGCGCGGCAGCGCCGGACACCATCGCCGACCTCGCCGCGCTGTACCTGGCCGTGGTGCGGCGGGTGCAGCCGGCCGGGCCGTACCTGATCGGCGGCTGGTCGATGGGCGGCAGCGTCGCCCAGGAGATGGCCCGCCAGGCCCACGCCGACGGCATCCCGGTGCCACTGCTGGTCATGGTGGATTCCAACGACCCGACCTACATCCGCCCGATTTCCGGCACGCCGCCGCAGGTGCAGGCCGACCTGGTCGTCCGCCACCTCGGCGCGCTGGAGGCCTATCTCGGCATCGACCTGGACAGCACCCGCCCCGGCCTGCGGGACCGGCTGGCCGCCGCCACCGAGGACAACCGATACGGCCACGCCGAACAGCAGCTACGCGCCCACCGACTGCTCGGCCGCGGCGAGCAGGTCCGGGACCGGCTGGCGGTCCTCGACCGTCACCTGCGGGCCCTGGCCGCCCACGGGCCTTCCCGTCTCGACACTGCCGGCACCACCACCCTGCTGGTACGCGCGGCGCAGCCGGCGCCGCGCAACTCCGGCATCGGCATGGGCGTCGACGACACCCCACGCGGCGAAGCCGGCCTCGGCTGGACCCGGCACCTGACCGGTCCGCTGCGCGTCGTCGGCGTCGACGCCCACCACTACTCGGTGCTGCGCCGACCCGCGGTCGCCGCCGTCGCCGACGCGATCAACGACGCACTTCACCCGCACCTGTCCACGAACAACGACATCCGATCCTGAAGGTGATCATGGCAACTCCTCTACGTCGCCGGCATGCCGGCGTCCTGACCGTCCTCGCGCTGCTGGCCACCATGGCCGGCTGCGGCGGCACCGCCGCGCCGGCCACGACGACCTCCGGCGACACGCTGCGCTACGTGTCGATCGGCTCGCCCGCCACGGCCAGCAACGACCCCCACGGCGGGCTGGCCAACGAATCCGACGCACTGCGCTTCGCCCTGACCTACGACGTGCTCACCGGCCAGGGACCCGACGGCCGCACCCAGCCGCGGCTGGCCGAAACCTGGCAGCCCGACAAGACCCTGACCAGATGGCGGTTCACCCTGCGCCGCACCGCCGTGTTCAGCGACGGCCGGCCGGTGCGCGCCGCGGACGTGCTGTACTCGCTGCGGCGCATCGAACGCAAGGCCACCGAGAACTACGGCCGGCTCGCCGCGTTCGACCTGGCCGCCTCACGGGTCGTCGACGAGCACACCGTCGAGATCGTCAGCCGGCAACCGTTCGCCGACGTACCCCGCGCCCTGGAGTCGGTGACGTTCGTGGTGCCCGAGGGCAGCGACGACTTCACCACCCCGGTGCCCGGGTCCGGGCCGTTCCGGCTGATCAGCAGCGACGCGCAGACCGCGGTGCTGGAACGCCACGACCGGTGGTGGGGGCCCACCCCGCCGCTGCGGCGGATCGAGGTTCGCGCCGTGGCCGACCCGCAGGCCCGCGCGCAGGCCGTGCTGTCCGGGCAGGCCGACGTGGCCGCCAGCATCGCCCCGACAGCGGCGAAGCAGGCCGAAGGCCGCGCCGATCTGACGCTGGTGCGCCGCCCGGCGGTGACCATGTACCCGTTCGTGATGCGCACCGACCGCAAGCCCTTCAACGACCCCCGGGTACGCGAGGCGGTCAAGCTGGCCGCCGACCGGCCGGCGCTGGTGCAGGCGGCGTTCCTCGGCTACGGGCAGGTCGGCGACGACGTGCTCGCCCCGGCCGACCCGTCCGCCCCGACCGGGCTGGCCCCGCGCCAGCGCGACGTCGCCCGGGCCAAGCAGCTGCTGGCCGAAGCCGGATACGGCAACGGCCTGACGGTCACGCTGCACACCACCACCTCCTACCCGGGCATGGACACCTCCGCCACCCTGTTCGCCCGCCAACTGGCCGAGGCCGGTATCACCGCGCAGGTGAAGCTGAACCCACCGGACACCTACTTCACCAACGTGTGGGCCAAGCAGGACTTCTACACCGGCTACTTCGGCGGCATCCCCTTCTTCGACGTAGCCCGGGTGGCGCTGCTGTCCACCTCCCCCACCAACGAGACGGCCTGGAAGCGGCCGGCGTTCGACACCGCCCTGAACGCCGCCCTGGCCAACCCCGACGAGGCCGCCCGCAACCGGGCCCTGGGTGAGCTGCAACGGCAGGTCCGCGACGAGGGCGGCTACGTCGTGTGGGGCACCGGCGACGGCCTGGACCTGACCCGCAAGGGCGTGCAGGGCCTGCCCACCGGTCCGGGGTTCGCCCGGCTGTACATCGACCAGGTTCGGGTCGACGGATGATCCGCCGGCTGGTGCGGGCGCCGCTGCTGCTGGTCGGGGTCTCGGTGCTGGTGTACGCCGCCACCGAGGCCCTGCCCGGCGACGCCGCGGACGCCCGCACCGCCGGGCGGGCCACCGCCGCGCAGCTGGCCGAACTCCGTACCCGCACCGGCCTGGACGCCCCGGCCTGGCAGCGGTACCTGGACTGGGTCGGCGGGCTGCTGCGCGGTGACGCCGGTGTGTCGCTGCTGTCCGACCGGCCGGTGGCCGACCTGGTCGGCCAGCGGCTGCCGGCCACCGCCACCCTGGCTGCCGCCGCCCTGGCGGCGGCCGTGCCGGCGATGCTGGCGCTGGCCTGGGTCGCCGGCACGCCGTCGCGGACCGGCCGGATCGCCGCAGCCGCCGTCACCGCCGCGGCGGCGGTGCCGCAGGTGGTGGTCGCCGCCGGCCTGACCGCCGTGTTCGCCGGGATGCTGGCCTGGCTGCCGCCGGTGTCGCTGCTGCCGCCCGGCGGCACTCCCGCCGACCTGCGGGCGCTGGCGCTGCCCGTGCTCAGCCTGGCGCTGCCGTCGGCGGCGTACGGGGCAGCCCTGCTGCACGGCGTCGTCGCGGACGCCGCCGCCCGGCCGTACGTGCGCGACGCGCACCTGCGCGGGCTGCCCCGGTGGCGCGTCGCTGTTCTCTACGTCGGCCCGATGCTGCTGGCCCCGGCCGCGCGGGTCGTCGCGGTGGTCGCCGGTGGTCTGGTCGCGTCGACCGCGGTGGTGGAGACCCTGTTCGGCTACGCCGGGCTCGGTGAGCTGCTCACCGGGGCCGTGGCCAACCGGGACACCCCGGTGGTGCAGGCGGTGGCGATGCTCGCCGCCGCGGTCGTGCTCGCCGGTCTGTTCCTCGCCGACCTGCTCGCCGCCGCCACCGACGCGCGGCGTTCACCGGCATGACCGGCCCCGCTGCGTGGCTCTCCCGCGTCCGGCACGGCGCCTGGACCGGGGTCGCGGCCGTAACGATCGTCGGTCTGCTGGCGATGGCGGGCGGCATCCTGGCTCCCCACGATCCCACCGCTCCGGTTGGTGCCCCTTGGACGCCGCCAGGCCCCGACGCCGTGTGGGGCACCGACGCCCTCGGCCGCGACGTGCTGTCGAGGGTGCTCGCCGGCGGCCGGTATCTGACGGTGACCGCCGCTGCGGCGGCGGTCACCGCCAGCACGCTCGGGGTGGCCGGCGGCCTGGTCGTCGGCTGGCACCGCAGCCGGGTCTCCCGGCTGCTGACCGCCAGCATGGACCTGCTGCTGGCGGTGCCGCTGCTGCTGATCGCGATGGTCCTCGCCGTCGCGCTGCCGGGCCCGGCAGCGGTGGTCGCCGGCACGGTGTGCGGGGGCACCCCGCTGACCCTGCGGGTGGTCGCCGACACCGTCACCGCGGTGCGGCACACCGGGTACGTCGAGGCCGCTCTCGGCCGCGGCGAGTCCGACCCGGTGATCCTGGCGCGGGAGGTGCTGCCCGCGCTGGCCGGGCTGGTCCGCGCAGACCTGGCCGCCCGGTTCGTCGTCGCCCTGCAACTGGCCGCCGCGCTGAGTCTGCTGGGTCTGGGGCCGGCGCCACCTGCGCCGGACTGGGCCGCCATGATCCGGGAGAACCTCACCGGCGCCGCGCTCAACCCCGCTGCGCTGGCCGCGCCCGCGGCCGCGCTGGCCGTGGTGTCCCTGCTCGTCACGGTCGCTGGTCAGCTCGCCGGCCGCACCCGCGGACGGCCGGCATGACCGGCAACGGCTCTACATCAGACGCGGCGGTGGCCGGCGGGCTGTCCGTCACCGGCCTGCACGTCGTGGACGCTGACGGCCGCACCGTGATCGGCCCGGTCGACCTGCACGCCGCGCCGGGTGAGGTCGTGGCGCTGGTCGGCCCGTCCGGCGCGGGCAAGACGGTCCTGCTGTCGGCCGTGCTCGACGCGCTGACGCCGCCGCTGCGACGCGCGGCGGGTCAGGTGCGCTGGCAGGGCACACTCGTCGCGCCCGGCGCGGCGGCCCGCCGGTGGCGGCGTCGCCGCGTCGGGGTGGTCGGCCAGGATCCCGCCCAGGCGCTGCACCCGTTGCGGCGCGCCGCCGCGCTGATCGCCGAAAGCGGCGCCGATGCCGCATCCAGCCGGGCAGCGCTCGCCGCGGTCGGCCTCGCCCCGGCCAGGTACGCCGACCGTCGTGCCCACCAGCTCTCCGGCGGACAGGCCCAGCGCGTCGCCGTCGCCCGGGCGGTAGCCGCCGAACCCGATCTGCTGGTCCTCGACGAGCCGACCAGCGCTCTGGACGAGGCGGCCATGCAGTTCGTGGCCGCCGCGGTCCGCGTCCGGCGTGGCGATCCCCGCTGTGTCACCCTGCTCGTGTCGCACGACGCCGCCGTCGTGGCCGCCCTCGCCGACCGCGTCGTGCAGATCGGCGCACCGGCGACGTCCACGGCGACCGGATCGGTGTCGCGGCCGGCGCCCGGGGCCACACCGCTGCTGAGCGTCCGCGGCCTGACGGTGTCGCAGCCGCCCGGCGGCGCCGCCCTGCTGCGCGAGGTCGACTTCCAGGTGGCCGCCGGCGAGTTCGTCGCAGTGCGCGGACCGTCCGGCGGCGGAAAGAGCACCCTGCTGCGGACCCTGGCGGGGCTGCACCCGGTCGACGCCGGGCACGCCCGGCTCAGCGACACGGACCTGCCCTGGCCGGTCCGCCACCGAACCCAGCCGCTGCTGCGGGCCGTCCAACTAGTCGGCCAGCACCCGGCCGACGCGCTCAACCCCGCCCACCGCGTCGGCGCCACACTGGCCCGCCCGCTACGCACCCTGGCCGGCGTCGACGCCCCCGACACTCACATCGCGCGGCTGCTGACCCAGGTCGGCCTGGCCCCGGACATCGCCGCACGCCGCCCCCACGAGCTGTCCGGCGGGCAGCGGCAACGCGTCGCGCTCGCCCGCGCCCTGGCGGCCGGACCGCGGCTGCTGCTGGCCGACGAGATCACCGCCGCGCTCGACGCCGGCACCGCAGCCGGTGTCCTGGACCTGCTCGACCAGCTGCGCGCCGGCGGACTGGCGGTGCTCACGGCCAGCCACGACCCGGCGGTCGCCGCCCACGCCGACCGCGTCCTGCTCCTGCACGACAACGACCTCACCTCGGAGGACCCTGCCCATGCCCGTTGACCCGCCCACCACCAGCCAGGCTGCCGCAGTGCTGGCTGCACACCCGTGGATCGCCGACGCGTACCCCGACGAGGCGGGCCTGCGGATCGCACCCGAACCCGCCGCGCTGGCCGTCGGCGCCCACCCCGGCGCGCTGGTCGTCGAGTTCCTCGACCACTGGAGCGAGCTGTACGAGGCGACGTACGCCGGCGCGCACGGCCGCCACGCCGACGACCTGGATCTGTCCGGCTGGCGAGCCACCGACACCGGCAAGCCGCTGCCCACCGAACACATGACCGAATGGGTCGATCGGACCGTCGCGCTCATCCGTGGCACCGGAGCCCGTCATGTGCTCGAACTCGGCTGCGGCACCGGGCTGCTGACGCACCGCCTGCACCCGCACCTGACCGGATACGTCGGCACCGACGTCGCCGAACACGCCGTAGCCACCCTGGCCGCGGCCGCGCCACCCACCGTGCGGGTGCTGCGCGCCGCCGCCCACGAGCTGGCCGGAGCGCCCGTACGACGGGCCCTGCACGAGCTGGGCTTCCCCGAGGGGCGGCCGGACTGCGTCGTGCTCAACTCGGTCACCCAATGCTTCCCCACCGTCGCCTACCTGACCCATGTCGTGGCCACCGCCATCGACCTCGTCGCCCCGGGCGGCGCCGTGGTCGTCGGCGACGTGCGCCACGCCGGGCTGCACGAGCACTTCTGCCGGTGGGCCGAACGCGCCGCCGACCCGGACGCCGACGACGCCACCGTGGCCGCGCGGGCGACGGCCCGCGCGGCCCGGGAGGAGGAGCTGCTCGTCGACCCGGCCACCATCGCCGCCGCCACCGGCGGCACCGGCCGGGCCGTCCATGTCGGCGTGTACGCCAAGACGATGCGGGCCGACACCGAACTGACCCGCTTCCGCTTCGACACCGTGCTGCACGTCGATACCGCGGCCCCGGCGTCGCGGCCGCCCGCCGTGCGGTGGGCTGACCTGCCGGTACCCGACCGCCTCGACGTGGTGCGGAAGCTGCTGGCCGGCGGGCCTGTCCACGTGCACGGCATCACCAACGCGCTGCTGCACCCGGACGCCCCGGACGCGGTCACCGCGCACGCGCTGTACGACGTGGTAGGCGACCGCGGGGCGGTGCTGCTGGACCCGCGCGACCCCACGCTGCTGGAACTGGTCTCACCAGCCGACGCTGCTCCGGTTCCGGCCGCTGCCCTTGCCGGCGGCGACCGGCAGGCCCACGAGCCGCTGCCCGCGTTCGTGCGCCGACGCCTGACCGAGGAGGCCCGCCGCACCCTGCGCCGCCGCCTGCCCGCAGCCGCCGGCACCCCCGTCCGCGTCGACCTGGGCCGGGCCGCCGGATGAGCGTCGAGTTGATCCGGCAGCGGGCGACGCGGGCCGGCGAGCAGGCCATGGCCGGGGTGAACCGGGCGGCGTTGCCGGGGTTCATGCGCCGGCTCGACGAGGCGGCGCTGGTGGCCATGGCGGCCACGCTGCACGCTGGCGGCGCCTTCCGGGCAGGTGTGGCGCGCACCGCGGACGAGGTCGGTGACCTGCTGCGCGTCGCCCCGCGGCACCGGTGGATCCTGCGCCGCTGGCTGGCCGTGCTCACCACCGAGGGCTGGCTGCATCACGACGCCAGCCCCGGCCGCTACCACGGACTACGCCCGGCCACCGACGATGATCTGGCCGCCACCGCCCGCGACCTCGACGCCGCCCGCGCCGGCCTGGGCTACCCGGCCGCGATGACCCGGTTCTTCACCACCACCGCGGCGCACCTGCCGCAACTGCTACGCGACGAGGTCCCCCTGCAGGCGCTGCTGTTCGCCGACGACGACCTGGCCACCGCCGAGGCCGCCTACAAGGACAACGTCATCAACGGCTACCTCAACGCGGTCACCGCCGCCGCCCTCGCCGCGCTGGCCAGCCGGCACCACGGGGCACAGCCGCTGCGAATCCTGGAACTCGGCGCCGGCATCGGCGGCACCACCACCGACGTGCTGCCCACGCTGGCCGGGCAGCCGGTGACCTACCACTTCACCGACGTGTCCCGGTTCTTCCTCGACACCGCCCGGGACCGGTTCGCCGCCTACGACTTCCTCACCTACGGGCTGTTCGACATCAACCGCCACCCCACCGACCAGCTACCCGCCGGCTCGCAGGATGTCATCGTCGCCGCCAACGTCGCGCACAACGCCGTCGACGTGACCCGGCTACTGGCGGGGCTACGCACACTGCTGACACCCGGCGGGCACCTGCTGCTCATCGAATCCTGCCGCGAGCACTACCAGATCGCCACATCGATGCAGTTCCTCATGTCCGCCCGCCCAGGCACCCCGGCTGCCGGAAGCGGCGACCTACGCGCCGGCACTGATCGGATCTTCCTCACCCGCACCCAGTGGCTGGCGCAACTGTCCGCCACCGGGTTCACCGCCGTGCTGGACCTGCCGCACCCCGACGATCCGCTGAGCGCCCTCGGCCAGCACGTCTTCCTGGCAGCCCGGTGAGCCGCCCCGGACGTCCTGCCGCTGCGGCCACCGGCCGTCGCGATCCCGCTGCCTCACCCGACGCGTACGGCACGGACCACATCCATGGGGCCGACCTCGGCACGCAGCCCCGCCTCGGCCAACTCGGCCCTCAGGTCGTGCTCCGACAGTACGTGCCAGGGGTAATCGACGGTGTGTTCCCGCAGCACAACGTCGCCGTCGAGCACTCGGTAGCGCATCCGCCAGGTCACCGTGTCGGGCCCGGCCGGCTCGGCGCTGCCGCCGCCCTCATAGGTGTGCCGGCCGATGCGCACCGCGCCGAAGGTGGTGAACCCGACCACCGCCGGCTCAGCCGGCGGCTGCAGGTTGACCACCAGGGGCGCGCCGGGCGCCAGGCGCGCGGCGACCCGATGCCAGAATTCGCGCCGGTCCTGCGGGGGCAGGTGCCCGATCATGTTGGCCGCAAGCACCGCGCCGAGCCGCTCGGGTAGTGGCGCGCCGAGCGCGTCGCCGGCCAGCACGGTGACCCGCTCGCGCAGGTCCGCGTCGGCGGCGACGCGGGACAGCAGCACCGCCCGCAGGACCGGCGACGGCTCCACGGCCAGCACCGCCGCGGCGGGGCAGGCGCCGGCCAGTATCTGCGTACCGAGGCCGGTGCCGGCGCCGACGTCGAGCACCGGCCCGTGCTCGGGTTCGACCCCGCGCAGCGCCGCCCGCACCGGGTCGCGGAGCACCTGCCACGCCGGTCCACTCAGGACGTCGATGAACTCCCCAGAGGCTTCGTACCCATCTTCCATGCCGCCAGGTTACTGGAAACCGTTCTCATTTTCGACTAGGCTGCCGTGGTGACACGCCGGCCATCACCGCTGGAGGCTGCGCCGCCCATGACCCTCACCTCGACCGCCGCCCCCACCGAGCACGACCAGACCACCGTGCTGGCCGGCATCTGGGCCGAACTGCTCGGCATCGACCCCGACGCGCTACCCCGTGACGTCAGCTTCCTGCGTCTGGGCGGCGACTCCGTGCTGGCCGTACGGATGTCCGCGCTGGTACGTCGGCGACTCGGCGTGCAGCTCGCCCTGTCCGACGTACGCGTCGACACCACACTCACCGAACTGGCCGCCCTGGTCGCCAGCCGCGCCGCCGGCACCACCACCGGCGACCGGCCCCTACCCGTAGACCTGCACCGCCGCGCCGACCCGGCAGCGCCGTTCCCGCTGCTGCCGCTGCAGCAGGGCTACTTCGTCGGCCAGCAGGACGGCTGGGAACTGTCCTACGACTCCGCGCACTACTACCTCGACCTCGCCCTGACCGACATCGACCCCGACGAGGCACCGGAGGCGCTGCGCGACGCGCTGCAGCGCCTGGCCGCCCACCAGCCCACCCTGCGGGCCCGGGTCACCCCGGAAGGCCACCAGCACGTGCTGCCCCTCGAGCATCCCGGCGCGGTTCCGCCGCTGCACGTGCTCGACCTGCGCGACGATCCGCACCCCGACACTCGGCTGGAGGTGCTGCGCCGCGAGATGAGCACCCGCGGCCCCGATCCCACCCGCGGGCCCGGCGTCGACGTGCGGCTGAGCCTGCTGCCCGCCGGCCGGGGCCGGCTGCACCTGTCGCTGAGTCTGCTGCTGCTCGACGGCTGGTCGTCCAACGTGCTCACCCGCGAGCTGCTCACCCTCGCCGCCGACGTCAACGCCACCCTGCCCGCCCTCGACGTCGACTTCGGCGACTACGTCAACGCCCTCGAGCAACTTCCCGCCACCACCGGGTGGCGAGCCGACCGAGATTGGTGGCGGGCGCAACTGCCGAGCTGGCCGCCGGCGCCAGCGCTACCGCTGACCCGCGACCCCGCCGAGGCGACGCCTCAGGTGATGGCGAACCGGGAGGCCCGGCTGCCGGCAGCCGTCTGGACGGCGCTGCGGCAGCGGTGCGCCGAGCAGGGCGTCACACCGTCCGTCGCCCTGCTCACCGTCTACGCCACGGTGCTGGCCCGCTGGGCCGGGCACCACCGGCTGCTCCTGAACACGTTGCAGCTCAACCGGCTTCCGCTGCACCCCGACGTGCACCGCCTCGTCGGCGCGTTCGCCTCCACCATGCTGCTGCCGGTCGACCTGCCACCCGGCGCCAGCTTCGCCGAACTGGCCGGGCAGACCCAGCGCCGGTTCGCCGAGCACACGGCCCACAACCTCGTCTCGGGTGTCGAAATCGCCCGCGACCTCGCCCGCCTGCGGGGCACCCACCGACCGGTCGCCCCGGTGGTGTTCCTCAGCACCATCGGCATGGACGCAGCGATGGGCGAACGGGCGCCCCGGCACGCGGGCCCGCTCGGCGAGGTGAACGCCGCCGACCACCACCACCAGCTGCGTACCCCGCAGGTGGCCCTCGAAGCGCGCCTGTTCGAACTGGACGACGAACTCGTACTGGTGTTCAGCACCGTCGCCGAGATCCTGTCCGCCGAGCAGGTCGACCGAGCGTTCGCCGAGTTCGTCGACCAGGCCGCCGCCCTCGCCGACACCGACGCCTGGCATGAGGTTGTGCCGCTACCTGCCACGCCGGACCCCGACCCGCTCGCCGGTGGCCTACGCCTCGGGCTGCTCGACGAGGCACCGCAGGCTGGCGACGACGAGCCCGGCCCACCCCGCGATCGCGTCGAGGAACAGATCGCCGCCGTCTTCGCCGACCTGCTCGGCGTCGCGGTCACCGACCGCACCACCGACTTCTTCGCCCTCGGCGGTGACTCCCTGCTCGCCGTGCGCGCCCTCGCCCGGCTCGCCCGCGACGGCCTCATGGGCGCCACCGTACGGGACTTCCTCGCCGCGCCCACCGTTGCCGGCCTCGCCGCCGCCGCTCGCCCCACCCCGACCCAGTAGAGGGAGCACCACCGACGTGTACGACGTCATCATCATCGGCGCTGGCTCCGCCGGACTCAGCGCCGCCCAGGTCCTCGGCCGCCAGCAACGCCGCACCCTGCTCATCGACGGCGGCCCACCGCGCAACCACCCCGCCGACGGCATCCACATGTACCTCAGCCGCGACGGCTTCCCACCCCTGCGCCTACTCGAGACCGGCCACCGCGAACTGGCCGCCTACCCCAGCGTCGAGATCCGTCAGACCCGCGTCGAAGCCGCCCACGGCAGCATCGACGACTTCACCGTCACCCTCACCGACGGCGCCACCCACCACGCCCGCCGCCTGCTACTGGCCACCGGCCAAGTCGACGAACCCTGGCCCATCGACGGCGTCGCCGAACGCTTCGGCCGCAGCGTCTTCCACTGCCCCTTCTGCCACGGCTGGGAAGCCCGCGGCAAGAGCATCGCGGTGCTCGGCCGCGAACCCGCCCAGGTCATGCTCGCCGCCTACCTGGCCGACCGGTACACCAACGACGTCGTCGTCGCCACCCACGGCCCGCACCAGCTACCCGAGCCGATCCTGGACAACCTCAAGGCGCTGAACATTCCCCTCATCGAGCAGCCGGTCACCGCGCTCACCGGCGACCTCGACGCCCTGCAGCTGCACCTCGCCGACGGCACCACCCTGGACCGGCAGGTCGTCTTCCACCGGGCGCCCACCCGCCAGCACGCACCCATGGCCGCCCAGCTCGGCGCCGAACTGCTGCCCGACGGCTACGTGCGTGTCGACGAGTTCGCCCAGACCACCGTGCCCGGCGTGTCCGCCGCCGGCGACCTCGCCCGCCTGCCCGCCCTACCCGACGGACTCACCCTCGTCAGCCAGGCCACCGCCGACGGCGTACGCGCCGCTGTCTGGCTCGAACAGGGCCTGTTCCGCGCTGGCCTACCGGTCCCGTTGCTGATTCCGTAGTCGGATGTCAGCAATCCCAGCCTTTCGGCTGGAAAGGTCCGTAACGGTGTCAACGGAGCGCGGGTTGCGCTTCGGTGTCCTGATGACGGTCTCGCGTTTCCTGCTGCCGTTGGCGCGGCAGGGTTTCGCCGCCTGCCCGCCCACCCGCGGCCTTGCGGCTGCGGGTGGTGGTGCGGGTCTTCTGGTCGGCTCCACGCGGTTTCGGCGTTTGCGCGCCCGGGTCTCCGGCCACTCCGGTACCCGTTGATTCTGCCGCGGCGAGGGCGGCGAGGTTGCGGGCTGCGTTCTCGTCCCGGTCGATGACCAGGTCGCAGGCGTCGCAGGTGAACACTCGGACGTGCAGCGGCAGCTTGGCTTTCACCGTGCTGCAGGCCGAGCAGGTCTTGCTGGAGGGATACCAGCGGTCGGCTACTATCCGCCGACCGCCCTTCCATGCGGTTTTGTACCCAACCTGCCGGCGGATCTCCGCGAAGCCGGCGTCGGCGATCTTGCGGGCGAGGCGTCGGTTGCGGAGCATGCCGGCCACGTTGAGGTCTTCGACCACGACGGTGCCGTACTCGGCGGTGATGTCGGTGGTGAGCTTGTGCAGGGCGTCGGCGCGTAGATTCGCCACCCGATGGTGCACGCGGTTGCGTTCGGTGTTCGCGGCGAGCCACCGCCTGGACGGCCGCTGCCCGGTGCGCCGGTCCGGCCCCTGACGGCGGGAGACCCGCCGGGACAGCCGTTTGAGTTGCTTGAGCGCGCCGTCGTAGTGCGCCGGGTTCGGCACGAACCGCACCGTGCCCTGGCTCTCGGCGATCACCGCGAGGCACGTCACGCCCAGGTCCACACCCGCCGCCCCATCCGGACGTGCCGGAGCACGGCCGGTGGCACGCTGGATCTCGACCTGGAAGGAGACGAACCACCGGCCCCGCTCGAACCTGACCGTGGCGGACAGGATGCGGGCGGTGCCGTTAGCGATACGACGTTCCAGCTTGCGGGTGGACTCGTGGGTGCGGATCGTCCCCAGCCGCGGCAACGTGACATGCCGCCGGTCCGGCTCCACACGGATGGCACCGGTAGTGAACCGGCAAGCCAGCCGGGCGGTGTGCTTGGACTTGGGCCGGGGCATGCCCACCCGCTTGCCCTCACGCTGCCCGCGCTTGGACGTGGCGTAGTTGTCGAACGCCGCCGCCGCGTTCGCCAAACCCGTGCTGTACGCCTCCTTGGAGTTCTCCTGCCACCAGCCGGCGAAACGCGGGTCGGTCTTCTTCACCTCGTTGAACACCTTCCGCAACACCGGCAGCGACCACGGCCGCCACGGCGTCAACTCCTCCTCCGCGATGCCGTACGAGGCCTCCGCCTTCCGCTGCCACAACGACGCCATCACCCACGAGACAGCCCAGTTGTACGCGGCACGAGCCGCACCACAATGCGACCGCAGCCGCTGCTCCTGCCCGGCGTTCGGATCCAACGCGAAACGAAACGCCTGGACCACGAAACCGGGCCGCGGCTCGAACTTCTTCACACCAACGGCACCTCGCCGGTCACGGCGGCCAGAGCGCGGGCGGCACGGTTCTTCGCCGCCCGCTGCCCGTACAGCCGGGCACACATCGACGTCAACACGTCGGCCACGTCCTCGACCAGGCCGTTCGTGGATTCCTCCGGGTCCAGAACCACCAGGCGACGCCCGGTCGCAGCAAGCGCGGCTTGCAGGTGCTCCACACCGAACCGGGCCAGCCGGTCCTTGTGCTCGACCACGATCACCGCCGCAGTCGGGTCGGCGAGGAGGCGATGCAGCTTGCGGCGCTTGCCGTTCACGCCGGAGCCGATCTCAGTCACGATCTCCGCCACAGCAAGGCCCTGGGCGTTTGCCCCCTCCACAACCCGCACGGTCTGGCGGACCAGGTCACCCCTCTGATCGCTGGACGACACGCGGCAGTAGGCGACCACGCGACCCGCTGCGGACCGCGCCTCTTCCACGATCCACGTACCAGACGGCGCCTGACGGACAGGGACGGGCAACTTACCGTCCTTCACCCACCGCCAAGCTGTCTGATAGGTCACGCCCTGCTCGCGTGCCCAGACTGAGAGCTTCACACCCCCACAATACATGCGAATTTTTGACTATGATTGCCCACAAAATCCAGAGCTGTTGCCAACCCCTTGGCTGACGGCGACCACCGGCAGCTGCCACCCCGAGAGTTCCTCAACGCGGATGCCGGCCCCGTCGCAGCCGTCGACCCGGCGGGGCGTCCCCGGGCTCAACCTGTGGCTCGAACGCCCCCGCTGGCCTCCGGCACGCCCTACTCGTACGGGTTCTTGGGTGGCGCGATCTTCTGCCAGGTGTCCACCTCCAGGTACGGGATGTCGGATCCGTTGATCGGGTCCTTGGCGGTCTGCGGAACCCACCGGCCGGTGGCCTGCACCCAGCTATCGGCGGGCAGACGGGGCACATCGCCGCTGAGGCCGATCTTGATGGGCATGCCGTCGGCGGCACAGCAGCTGAGGATGATGCGGGCGAGCATGGGTTGGCCGTCCGCGCCGGGTGCGATGAAGCCGGTCAGCTGGACCTGTCGGTCGCGCAGCGTCTTGCCCTCGCCGTAGAGGGCGCGGGAGCCGTAGTCGAGGAGGGTGAGCTTGACCGGGTCGCCCGACGGCAGTGGCGGGAAGGGGCTGTACTCGCCCGCCGTTCCCGCGGTCTCCTGCCGGCTGCTGGTCAGGGCGGAGCCGGCACGGGCGGCGGTGTCGGCGCCAAGGGCCGACGGCGCGACGAAGAGCAACGCGAGAGTCGGCAGCAGTAGCAGCCAACCCGCCGCCGGCCCGGAGTGGTCGTGCCCGTGCCCGTCGTCGTCGGCGGAGTGGGCATCCGCCTGGCGCGGGCCACGGAACTCCTGCGCTAGGGCCACCACGGCGGCGATGATCAGCAGGATCGCGGCGGCGATGAGGAACGGCCGTAGTCCCTGTTTGACGTAGCGTAGATATACGTCGGTGACGCTGGCGCGCAGGATCGCACCACCGAAGAACACCATCACCACGGCCTGAGCGCCCCGGTTCACCAGATCACCATCCCCACTGCTGCCGCGACCAGCACGGCCAAGACGAAGGTCGCCGGCGCGAAGCGGACGGCGAACCGTCGCCCGAACATTCCGGCCTGCATGGACACGAGTTTCAGGTCGACCATCGGACCGACCACGAGGAACGCCAGCCGGGCGGTCAGGGAGAACTGCGACAGCGACGCGGCGACGAACGCGTCCGCCTCGGAGCAGATCGACAGCAGCACGGCCAGGGCCGCCAGCGCCAGCACCGACAGCACCGGCCGGGCGGCCAGGTCGTGCAGGAACTGTTGGGGCACCGCCACGTTGATGGTGGCCGCGGCCATCGCGCCGACGACGAGGAACCCGCCGGCGTGAATGATGTCGTGTCGGCAGGCCGCCCAGAACGCTGCCATCCGCGGCAGGCCGTCGAGGTGCGCCCGGTGCGGCAGGCGGATCCACTCCGTGCGGCCCAGCCGCAGCCACAACCATCCGATCAGCAGCGCCACGACCAGACTCGCCCCGCCACGGGCGGCGACCATCTCCGGGTTACGCGGAAACGCCACGGCGGTCGCGGTCAGCACGAT
>NZ_JBEYSO010000029.1:0-73743 GCF_040642675.1 Micromonospora sp. NPDC047738 | reverse complement strand
CGAGCGCAGGGCACGCCCGGCCTGCTCCTGGGCCATGCGCACGATCCGGTCATTGACCCTCACACCCACCGGCGTGGCGGCCGTCCAGCCCAAGCACCGCAGCGCCATCCACGCGTTCGACGGAAGCTTCCGGCCGCCGGCGTCCACACCGGAGGCGAGCACCTCCACATCGCCCGCGTTCCACCGCTCCACCAACAACCCGGAGACCATCCCCGCTACCAGATCGGCACACCAGCCGACACGTTGCGCAAGCACCGCCTGCGACAGAACCTCACCGGTCCCCTCGTCCACCCCTGATCGGAGTACGGCGCGGGCGCAAGCGGTACGGGAAGTCTCGCCCTCAGCCAGCGGCAGCTTCCCGGTCACCGGCTCATCGCCGCGACATCGATCCAGGAGAACTCGTGATCACGACCGGCCCATGTCACCGGAATCTCCCCCGAACCAGCCCAAAGACGAAGCACCATGATCCACACGGCCAATTTAGGATCACCGACGATTCCTAATCAAGTTGGTCAGCCTGCTGTTCACGTAGGTGGTGTAAATCCACCAGATGCTGGCCGGCAGAAGGAAGGCCGCAAAGGGCGGCGGCCACCACGCGGGCGGGCGGGTGGGCGGTGGGTGCCGCGTCACGCAGGTTGGTCAGCGTGGCGCCGAGCAGAATGATGGTGAACTGCCCCAGCCGTTCAGGCAGGTGGGTGCTGTGTACGGGATGGCGGCGCAGCCAGCGGCGGCCGAGCCACGGGGTGAGCAGCTCGATAGCCAGGGCGGTGATCCACACTGCCGGTCGTACGGTCGGGAGATGGCCAGTGACCCAGCCCAGAGCAACCACCCGGTACCGAATCCGGTGAGATAGACGGCGACCAGATCCCAGGCGGACCGGTCGGCTGCGAGGACTCGCAGGTACATCAGGAGCAGAAAGCCACGCACGATCAGGTACCCGACCGGCAGCAGCAGGCCGGAGGGGCCTGCTGCACGCCGAGGGTAATGGCGCCAGCACCAACCGTCGCAGCCAGCACGAGCAGTCGGTGCAGAGTGTCGTCCGGGTCGTAGCGGGTGTCGTAGAAAGACTGGCCGATCCATGACCACTGGATGAGCACGTAAAGCACGATGGCAACGGCGAGTTCTTGCACACTCGGCGATGCCCGGATGTCCAACCGCGCGGTCACGCCCAGCAGGGCCAGGACGAATACCAGGTCGAAGAAGAGTTCAAGCCAGGTGGCATGCCGCTCTTCGTTCAGCTCCGGCCCGCCGGGGTAGCGTAGCCCCAGCAGACCCACGGTACGGGACAGCCGGGCCAACCTGCCACCTCCGGCCAATCACCCACCCCCACGCCGTCACCGCCATTAGTAATCATTACCTAACGGGTCGTGCCACCATGCCGAGACCCACCCTGCTGCACCGGTTCCTGCCGCGGCTGAGCCACCGAGTTGCGCAGCGTCTCGTGGTCGACACCCGACCCCGGGCCCACGTCCCGAATCGCTGCGGCAGGAAACGAGCACCAGGCCGGCATTGCCGCAGCGCCCGACGGCACAGGCACCCGACCCAGCGGTCCCCCCGTCGGGCTCCCGGACAAATCCGGTACCCACCCGTCTCGGCTCGGCTCGCCGAACTCATGCGACAACCAGGTGTAGGCCCCGATCGTGGTGGTACTCGGATGCCCCTGGCGAGGAGCGGAGGCCCATGTGGCTGTCAAGACCGAAGAGCGGGTGGGCATCGCAGGTGTCCGGCCGTTCACGGTCGAGGTCCCCGAGGCGGACCTTGAAGCGCTGCGCACGCGCATCAGGGCCACGCGCTGGCCCGAGAGGCAGACCGTCGCTGATCACTCGCACGGCGTACCGCTCGAATCAAGCCAGGCACTCGCGCGCTATTGGGAGAAGGAGTACGACTGGCGCAACGTCGAGGCGAGGCTGAATGCACTACCGAACTTCGTCACCGAGATCGACGGGCTCGACATCCACTTCATCCACGTCCGATCGAAACACGAAGGCGCCCTGCCGCTCATCGTCACACACGGCTGGCCCGGCTCGATCATCGAACAGCTGAAAATCATCGGCCCGCTCACCGATCCCACGGCACACGGCGCGAGCGCGTCGGACGCCTTCCATCTGGTGATCCCGTCCCTGCCGGGCTACGGGTTCTCCGGCAAGCCGACCACGCCAGGCTGGGGCCCGGAACACATCGCACGCGCCTGGATCGAACTGATGAAGCGCCTCGGCTACAACCGATTCGTCGCCCAGGGCGGCGACTGGGGCGCGCTCATCACCGACCTCATCGGTCTGCAGGCGCCCCCGGAACTGCTCGGCATTCACACCAACATGCCCGGTGCGGTTCCCCCCGACATCGATGCACTGATCCAGTCCGACATCACCGGGATAAACAAGGCACTCAGCAAGCTGCCCTCCAACCTCTCAGAAGAGGAGAAGCGCGCCTGCGGGCAGCTCGACTTCTTCTGGAAGCATGGAGCGTACGCCCTCGTGATGGGGACGCGCCCCGAGACGTTGACCGAACTCGCGGACTCCCCCATCGCTCTGGCGAGCTTCATGCTGGACCATGACGCAGCCAGCCTGGAGCTGATCTGCCGGGCCTTCGCCGGCCAACCCGGCGGCCTCACGCGAGACGACATCCTCGACAACATCACCCTCTACTGGCTGACGAACACGGGGGTTTCGGCGGCTCGTCTCTACGCGGAGAACAAGCTGTCCTTCTTGTCCGCGAAGGGCGTCTCCGTGCCGACCGCCGTGAGCGTCTTCCCGGACGAGCTCTACGAGGCGCCGCGGAGCTGGGCGGAGCGGGCGTACCCCAATCTCATCCACTACAACCGGCTCGACCGGGGCGGGCACTTCGCGGCCTGGGAACAACCGCAGCTCCTCACCGAAGAGCTTCGTGCCGGTTTCCGGCCGCTCCGCTAGCCGAGGCGATTCGGGTATGCCGACCGTGGTGTCGGGTACGCGAAACGGACTGACGACTGCGAGGGGGAGACATGGACGGCGCACGGATCCCACCCGGATTCACGGAACAGACGGCCCGGGTCGGTCAAATCACGATCAATTACGTACGCGGTGGTCAGGGCGAGACAATGGTCCTGCTGCACGGCTATCCGCAGACGTGGTTCATGTGGCGCAAGGTCCTGCCGGAGCTCGCCAAGCGGTACACCGTCATCGCGCCCGACCTGCGCGGCGCTGGCGGGAGCGACGCCCCGGCAAGCGGATACGACAAGAAGACCCTCGCCCGGGACGTACACGACCTCCTCGCCCAACTCGGGCTCGAACGGGACATCTGCCTGGTTGGCCACGACATCGGCACCATGGTCGCGTACGCGTACGCCGCCGCCTACGGCGATCAGGTGAGCAAGCTCGTCCTCACCGAGGCACCCATCCCCGACCAGAGCCTGTATCAGGCTCCGTCGCTCACTCCAAGCGGGCCGGGCCTGTGGAATTTCGGGTTCTTCAGCCTCCCGAACGGGCTGCCGGAGCAGATCGTGGCCGGCCGGGAGGAGCTCTGGGTGGATCGGTTCACCGACTCGATGGAGGTGCAGAAGACCGGCATCGGCAAGGACGAGGTCGCGGAGTACGCCCGGTACCTTCAGGACGACGCCCACCTGCGGGCAAGCTTCGAGTATTTCCGCGCCCTTCCACAGGACGTCGCCGACAACGCCGAGTACGCCAAGACCAAACTCGCCATGCCAGTGCTCGCCCTGGGCGCCCGGGCGAGCCTCGGGGACGCCGTATCCCAACAGGCCGCCCAATACGCCGCCAATGTCAGCGGCGACGTCATCGAGGACTGTGGCCACTGGATCTTCGAGGAACGCCCCGCCGAACTCACGAGCCAGCTGCTGGAGTTCCTCCAACCGGCCTGACCCGACTGTGAGCGTGGCAGGGTCGGCTCGGCAGTGGTGAGCTGATAGCCGGCAGTGGCAGGCGTGACCCTTGGCCTGACTGGCTTCGTGCCTTTGACGGGACTTGTCCGTCTGCTGCTGCCGGCGCCGGCCCCGGCGGGAGACGTTTGGCTTGATCAGGAGCTTGACTGCCAGTTAGCGGCTGGCGTGTCTCATCACAGTCCTGCCATCTCCGCACCGGACCGGAGTCCTGGGTGGCTCCGTTGAGTTCGAGCGCTGGTCGGAGGTGCTGCTGGCCGTCGCTTGGTCGGGGTACCGACGGCAGGGTTCAGCGGTTGGGGATACCCGGCCCGGTGGCACGCCACGAGAGCGCCGTCGTGTGCGCACAGGGGTGGCTGTGCCCGCTGACCCCCCGGGCCCAGGGACGTCGTGAGCACCGGCGGCCGACAAGGCCGAGGGACACCGTAAGCTGGGGGATCATGGCTTCTCGCCGCTTTCATGACCTTCGTGCCGTCTTCGGCGTGCCGGCGTTCCGGCGGCTGCTCGGCGTGCGGCTGGGTGGGCAGTTCACCGACGGCATATTTCAGGCCGCGCTCGCCGGCAGCGTGTTGTTCAACCCGGACCGGCACACCACGCCGACGGGGATCGCCCTGGCCGCGGCAGCGTTGGTCCTGCCGTACTCGCTGGTGGGGCCGTTCGCGGGAGTGCTCCTGGATCGGTGGAGTCGCCGGTCGGTGATCGTCTGGACCAATCTGCTCCGCGCGGCACTGGTGCTGCCGATCGCCGCGGCCATCGTCGTCGGCGACGAAGGCATGGTGTTCCTCATCGGGACGCTCGCGGTGATCGGGCTGGGGCGCCTGCTGCTGTCGGGGATGTCCGCGGCGACGCCGCACGTGGTGGCCGACGATTACCTCGTCACGGCGAACGCCGTGGGCGGCACCGCCGGCTCCGTGGCCTACTCGGCCGGCCTGGGCTGCGCCCTGCTTCTGCTACGCGCTGTGTTCCCCGCCGGGGACGCCGGATACGCGGCGGTCGCGCTGCTCGCCGTCGTCGGTTACGGGGCGTGCGCCGTGCTGGCCCGATTCTTCTTCTCCCGACCGCAGTTGGGTCCGGACGAGGTGGTGCCGCACCGCCCCGGGCTGGTGGGTGAGGCCGGGGCGGTGCTGCGGGGCATGTTCGACGGAGTTCGACACCTGCGGTCGGCGCGCGGCGCCGCGTACGCGATGGCAACGCAGGCGGGGTTCCGGGTGCTCTTCGGCGCTCTCGCCTTGGCGCTGCTGTTGCTCTACCGAAGCGCCTTCGGCACCGACGTGGCCGACGTGTCGGCGCAGCTGGGTCTGGTGTTCGCGGCAGGGGCGATCGGGGTGCTGCTCGCCGCGGTGGTGACGCCGGCGGTGTCGCGACGGATCGGCGGCTGGCGGTGGGTGACCGGTCTGCTCGGGGCGCTGGCGGTGGCGGTGCCGGTGTTCGGGCTACCGTTCGCCTCGCCGCTGCTGGTGATCCTCGTGCTGCTGGTCAACCTGGCCGGTCACGGTGTCAAGATCGTGGTGGACACGATGGTGCAGCACGAGTGCGCCGACGCGTTCCGGGGGCGGGTGTTCGCGGTTAACGACACCCTGTTCAACCTTGCCTACGCTGCCGGCATGGTGGGGGTGTCACGGTTCCTGCCGGATGATGGGCGGTCGGCGGGGTTGCTGGCCGGCGCAGCGCTCGGGTTCGCGGCTCTTGCCATCGGCTACGGGATCGCCGCCGGCCGGTGGGCCCGCCGGGTGGGAGACGACATCGCCACACCCGCCGGTCTGGTTTCGTCCAGTCGCTGACGGCACCCGTTTCGTCGTTCCCAGCAGCGGACAGACCCCGGCCAGACGGCATGTCTCCGTCGCGGCCGGGGTCTGGAGGTTCCTTTCGTGCCCGCTGGACACCGGTCAGGCGGTCACCGTGACACGATCGATGTCGGGTTCGAGGTAGACGACGCGGGCGGCCGGCAGTGCCTGGCGCAGGCGTGTTTCGGCGTCGTCGATGGTGGCCGCGATGGTTGCCCCGTTGTCGGTCGCGTCGACGGCGATCTTGGCGGCGACGAGCAGGTCCTCGGGTCCGAGGTGCATGGTGCGCAGGTGGATCACCCGGTCCACGCCCGGCGTGGACAGCAGCGCGGTGTGGATGGCGGCGACCTCCTCGGGAACGGCCGACTCGCCGATCAGCAGGCTCTTGATCTCGGTGGCAAGGATGACGGCGATGCTGACCAGCAGCAGGCCGATGCAGCCGGTGGCGATGCCGTCGAAGATGCCGTTGCCGGTGATGATGCTGAGCCCGACGCCGAGCAGCGCCAGGACCAGACCAAGCAGCGCCCCTGCGTCTTCGAGGAGGATGACCGGCAGTTCGGGGGCGCGGGCGCGGCGGACGAAGGCGATCCAGCCCTGCCCGTTGCGGGTGCGGTTGGCCTCGGCGACAGCGGTGCGCAGGGCGTAACCCTCGAGGGCCATGGCGATCAGCAGCACGGCCACCGCGATCAGCGGGGAGGACAGCTCCTGCGGGTGGCTGATCTTGTGCCAGCTCTCGTAGAGGGCGTAGAGGCCACCAAGGGTGAACAGGATGATCGCCACGAGGAACGCGTAGATGTAGCGTTCGCGGGCGTAGCCGAACGGGTGCAGGGCTGTGGGGGTGCGGCGGGCGCGTTTGCCGCCGACGAGCAGCAGCGCCTGGTTGGTCGAGTCGGCCACCGAGTGCACGCCCTCGGCGAGCATCGACGCCGAACCGGTGATCGCCGCGGCGACGAACTTGCTGATCGCGATACCCAGGTTCGCCGCCAGCGCCGTCACCACGGCCTTGGTGCTGCCCTCCGCCGCCATCGGCGTAGTCCTTTCATGAGCGGGTCAGATGGGGTGACCAGTGTGCCAGCGAACCCGCCCGGTCCGGTCAGCGGATGGCCGCATATCGGCGGGCGCAGGACGCCGGCCCGCCCAGGGATGGACGGGCCGGCGTCAGGGCTCGTGTCAGCGGCGGCGGCCGTAGGCGCCGGACGCGACCGACACGCCGATCGCGGCGAAGGCGACCTGGAGAGCCAGTTCGATCCAGTCGATGCCGCGGGTGTCGGCGACGCCGAAGGCCCCGGCGACGAGGGTGCCGAGCAGCGCGGCGACCACGCCGATGAGCAGGGTCAGCCAGATCGGGATGCTCTGTTTACCGGGTACGACCAGCCGGCCCAGCGCGCCGATGATGAGACCGATGATGATCGCGGTGAAGATGCCGGTAACTTCCACGAGAGCGTCCCTTCCCAGGCGGGTGTCTGCGTCCAGCGTTGCCCAGTCCCGCAAGGTGGCTAAACCGCTGTCGGAATGGGCGGATGCCCGGGCGGCCACGGGACCTGGCCGCCCGGGCATCGCCGGGAGAGTGTGTTACTTGGCCAGGGCGACCAGGGCGCTGGCGGTACGGAAGTACGGGTTGCGGCCAAGGTCGCCGATCGTGACGATGCCCAGCGCCTCCTTGAGCAGCTTGGCACCACCGTCGCTGACGCCGGCAAGGGCGGACACCGGGGCGTCGACCAACTCGGTCAGGCTCTTGTCCTGGTAGGCCTTGTCGACCAGCGTGGTGAGATCGGCGGTAACGGGCATGAACACTCCTTCTCCACGTAGCCTGGCATTTCCGGCTACATCCGGCGAACCGGGTTGAATTAGATCATCACCCGTGCGGGCAAGTCCACAAGGGACTCACTGGGGTCAGCCTTCGTCCTCGCCACCCTCGTCGTCGCCGAACGAGTCGAAGACCTCCTCGGCGATCATGCCGCCGGCGAAGCCGAGCGCCGCGCCGCCGACCATGCCCGCGACCATGCCGCCCATGCCGGAGCCGTGCCGCTCATGGTGGTGCTCTTCCTTGTAGTGGCCGCCGGGGTGGCCGTAGCCGGGCGCCCCGTAGGCGGCGTGCCCGTAGCCGGGCTGGCGGTAGCCGGGCGGTGGAGGAGGCGGGTAGCCACCCGGCATGCCGCACCCGTGCGCGGGCTGGCCGTAGCCGTGGCTGGCGCGCAGGCTCTGGTACTGGTCGAGGGCCTGGCGGACCCACCCGTCGACCTGCGCGGTCCAGTCGACGCGGTCGGCGTCGGCGTGGCCGATCTGGTAGCGGCCGTAGGAGTCGTGTCCGCCGCTGAACAGGCCACCGCGCTTGTCGAACTCCAGCACAACGTCGACGCCGTGTTCGTTGGTGACGAAGGTCAACTCGACCTCGTTGACGCCCTGCGCGTACTGCGGGGCCGGGAAGTACTCGATCTCCTGGTAGAAGGGCAGGCTCTGGTGCAGGCCATAGATGTGGCCGCGTTCCAGGTCGGCGCCCTTGAACTGGAACCCGAGCCGACCGAATGCCTCGAGGATGCGCTCCTGGACCGGCAGCGGGTGCACGTACACCGGATCGAGGTCGCCCTTGTCCACCGCGCCGCGGATCGCCACCTCGGTGCGCAGGCCCATGGTCATGCCGTGCAGCTGCTGCCCGTACAGGCTGGTCACCGGCGTCTCCCAGGGCATCGCCAGCTGGAACGGCAGCGACAGGTGCTGCCCCTCCCGCAGCAGCAGCCCGCCGGCAACACCGACCCGATGGAACTCGACGAACGCGTCGTACTCCTCCCCCGCGCCCTGCATCTCCACCCTGGTGACCAACCCGACGGTGACCTGGTCGATCTGCACGTCGTGGCTGCCGCCGACGAGGTTCACCTGCCCGCCCAGCGTCAGTCCCGGGCGGGTGTTGGGATTGGACAGGACCGCGTCGACGCTGGGTCCGCCCACCCCGAACGCGCCCAGCATCTTCTTGAACACCACTACGTCTCCCTCGAACCCTCGTAACGCAACAAGATCACTGGCGTCCATAATGGATGCCGCTGGCCGAGAAACCTAACAAAACAACCTGAAAGTAGCTGAGTGCGTTCGCTCAGTTACCGTAAGGTAGTGTCGCGTTCGTGAACCCGGAGCGGGGGAGCTCAAGTCCTCCTCCCGCGGCAGTTCGTTTCGCGGCGGCGCCCTCGAGCCCCTACCGCTTGCCGGCACGGCGTGACCGAGCCATGCCGAGCAACCCCGCGACGACCAGGACCAGACCGACCGCGCCCACCGCGCCGATCAGCGCCCTCACTCGGCCCTCGGTTGCTGACGCACCCCTTGCGGCGGCGCTGGGGGTGGGGGTGTGCCTGGCTGCGCTCGACGAGGCTGCCTGGGCGACCGCCGGCACGGGATAGCGCAGGACTGTGGGCTTCGTGCCCGGCGGTTGGTCGGCGGTTTCGGAGACGGTGAGCAGGAACCGTCCGTCTCGGCTGTAGGTGATCGACTCGCCCTGGGGCTCGTCGGGCAGCGGGACGACCCGAGGGGTGCCGCCGGTCAGTGCGGCAACGACATCACCATCGACGACGTCGAACTCGAACGCGTCGGCGTAGGTACGCAGCACCACCCGGCGCCTGTCCGGCGCCGTAGCGGCACCAGTCACCACGGCACGGCCGAGGAAGGAAAACGGGTTGCTGGTGGTGGTGCGCGGCAGACTCACCTGCCCGACCTGCTCCAGGGGCACCGTCGCGCCCGGCTTCAGGTCGCCGGTCGCGGCGTACAGGCCGGCTGTGCCGCCCTGCTTCGTCACGATGATCGGCCGGCCGTCGCCGGCCATGAGGAGCGCTTCCGCGTCGTGCGGGCCGTCCGGGTACGTCATCCGGTGCAGCACCGGCCGGTCACCGCCCGGCGGCAACTTCCACAGCGCGACGGTCTCCCGGGAGCGGTCGTTGTCGCCGATGTCGGCGACCCACAGCGTCCCGTCGGCGCCCATAGCCAGGTCCTCGGTGTCCCTTGGGCGGGAGGGGTAACGCACGGTGCGGACCACCTTGCAGCCGGCGTCGAGGAAGAAGATCCGGCGGCGCGGCTCCTCATCGGCGCTGTCGTTGACCACGACGAACCCCGTCTCGGTGACGACCATCCCGGAGATCTCAGTCAGCCGGCTGTCCCGCACCTGGCAAACCGGAGTCCCCCGCGACGCCGTGGGCGTGGGCGACGGACTCGCCGCCGCCTGACCCGAACCGGACGCAACAACCAGAACTGCGGCAGCGGCTACTGCCCCCGCGCGCCAGAGGACCGACCCGTGTCCCGCCACCTCGTGCCCCCTTCGGTCGCACCGCCAACGCCGGGCCCGGTCGACCATGGGTGTCCTAGCGACGATCAGGCCTCGTCCTCGCCGACCTCATCGGTGGGAACGGGCCGAAGGCGCACCCGGGTGATGGCCCGACCCGTCACCTCCACCACCTCTGCGGTGAGCCCGGGCAGCCGTACGATCTCTCCCGCCGTCTTCGGGATGTGCCCGAGGTGAGCCAGGATCAGACCGGCGACCGTGGTGTAGTCGCCCGCCTCCAGGGTTTCCTCGTCGAGGTCGACGCCGATGTCCGTCAGGTCGTGCAGCGGGAACCCGCCGGGCAGCAGCAGCGACCCGTCCGCCGCCTTGACGACGGCTTGGACATCCCGGTCGGTCTCGTCGTAAATCTCCCCGACGATCTCCTCGACCAGGTCCTCCATCGTGACGATCCCGTCGATCGACCCGCGCTCATCGACGACCAGGGCGAACTGCTGCCGCTGCTGACGCATCTCCCGGATCGCCTCGGTGACCTTCAGCGTCTCCGGCAGATACAGCGCCGGGCTGACATGGTCGGCGACCGGACCTTCCTGGTCGAGCAGGTCCCGCAGGTGCACCACACCAACCGTGTCGTCCAGGCCACCGCGGCCGACGACCGGCGCGCGGGTCTGCCCCGACTTACCCAACTCCCGCAACGCCTCCGGCGCGGACAACGACTCCGACAAGGTGACCACGTCCCGGCGCGGCACGAGGATCTCCCGCAGGATCCGCTCCGCCACCTCGAACGCCCCGGAAATGATCATCCGATGCTCCGGCGTCAGGTTCCGCTGCGCGGCGACCATGTCCCGCAGTTCCTCGGTGGTGACCTCTTCCCGCCGGGCACGCGGGTCACCCCCGGCGAGCCGGACGACCATGTCCGTGGCCTTGCCGAGCAACCAGACCGCCGGCCGGGAGAACGCCGACAGCGAGTCCAGCGGTCGGGCGACCAGCAGCGACCACCCCTCGGCACGCTGCATCGCGATGCGCTTGGGCGCCAGCTCGCCGAGGACGAGCGTGACGAACGTCAGCACGATCGTCACCACGACAATCGACACCGGCTCCGCTGCGGAGCCAAGAAAGCCCAGGGGCTTCACCAGGGGTGCGGCCAGCGACACCGCCGCGGCCGCGGACGCCAGGAAGCCGGCGAGGGTGATACCGATTTGAATCGTCGCCAGGAACCGGTTCGGATCCCGTGCCAGCTTCGCCAGAACCCGCCCGCCGCGGGAGGCGCGCTCCAAGCGCTGCAACTGGCTCTCACGCAGCGACACCAACGCCATCTCGCTGCCCGCGAACACTGCGTTCACCAACACCAGCACGAGCACCAGCGTGACCTGCACGCCATAGCCGCCCACGGACTGTTCAACGCCTCCCTCACCCCGGGCCCTCCGGGACATCCACCGTAGCGGTACCCGCACTCCACCGGAGCCGCCCCATCCGCCAGACCTACGGCCGGGCGGTCTCGGCTTGGAAGGCATCCTGCTCCTGGCCAGCGATGCCGCCATGCCCGGGCGTCCTCGCCCTGCACGCGGCTAGCCGAATCCCTTCCTGGCCCCGACAATCAGCAGCAACCGGGGGTCCAGGCGACCGGTGGCGAGCGTTGTTCATGCTGTAGGCGTGATTCGCTTCGTGCTGAACGTTCTCTGGCTCATCTTCGGCGGCGGCATCGTCCTCGCGGCCGGCTACGGCATCGCCGCCCTCATCTGCTTCCTGCTGGTCGTCACCATCCCCTTCGGCGTCGCCTCTCTGCGCCTGGCCGTCTACTCTCTGTGGCCCTTCGGCCGCACCCTCGTACCAAAGCCGGGCGCAGGCGTCGCCTCCGGACTGGCCAACATCCTTTGGGTGGTCCTGGCCGGCTGGTGGCTGGCCCTGTCCCACATCGTCGCCGGCGTCATGCTCTGCTTCACGATCATCGGGATCCCGTTTGGCATCGCCAACTTCAAACTCGTGCCCGCTGCGTTCTGGCCTCTCGGACGCGAGGTCGTCGACGCTCCCTGACCGCCGCTCGCCGGGAGGCTCTGGCCCTTCCCGGTTATCGGCGCCCGGCCGGTTGGCTGCCGACTCGCCGTCGCTCGCGAGTTGGACGGCGCGGCTCGCCAACTCCGGCCTCCGGCAGCCGCCGCTCCAGATCAGCGACGATCGCGTGCACCCGGGCCAGTTGCTCGCGGACCGACGGCTCACCGGGATCACGGAGGTCCTCCGGCGGGCGAGTTCGCTCCGCGGCGGCGCGCTCTTCCTGGTGTGCCTCCTGCAGGGCGTTTAGGACCACACCCACAACCTCGCCGTCGACACCCCGCCCGCTCTGCGGGTCGCTGCTGCGTTCACCGAACTCACCCACGCGATCTGATCGCGGACCCGGCACGGGTTCAACACGTCCGCCGATCCGATAATGCAACGGCGCCCGTCGACCAGCTCGCCGCGATTGAGGTGGGTCCGTGCCTGGACGAACAACCGTGTACCCACCGCCACGCGCACGGACTCCTCGTCCTCGGTCAGCAGCCGCCGCGCCAAGGTCACCTCCACCACATCTGGCCCGGGCAGCCGCGAGCGTATCCTGCCGCAAGGTGGGCAGTGCTTAGCGCCACCCGGTCCGTCCGCCCCGTCGGCTCGGGCACGAGCGGACTGCGGCCCGGCATGGTCGACCGGAGGCTGCCGACGTCCGGCGCGAGAACTTCGAACCCCGCGAGCGGCGGCAGCCTGACCCGCGTTTAGTGCGGATCGGCACGCGTGTGTTCGTCCTTGCCAGCGATGATCATCAGGCCGCAGGGCAGGCCGGTCCCGGGAGATCAGATGGCCGGCAGGTCGATGTCGTGGCGCCGCTCAGACGTACGATCTGGGCGGGAGGTAGAGACATGGCCAGCGGCAATGGCGCACCGCCTGGGTCACGGTATGTGGACCAGCGGCACTTCGTGGTCGCCGCCACCCTGTCCGACCTGCGCGGTCCGGTTCGCGGTGTGGTGACGCTGGATCGGTGGCTGGACTGGTCCGGCGACAGCACCTACGACTTGGACGACGCCGGTGATCTGCAGCTGATGTACCAGACGGTGCTGAACCAGGCCAATTCGGTCGACGACTTGCGTCGGTGGTTGCATGGCCCGACTTTGCGCCGTTTGTGGCCCAGCTTGTGGCTCCCGGCACGGCTGCGGGCGTTGTGGCAGGCACGCTTTCCCGAGCTAAGCACCCCGCCGCAGACGCTGGCCGGGTAAGGGTGGATCAGGCTCACCTCCGCTTGGCGGAGATCGGGCTGCGGGTCGCTGCCCGCTACGGGTTCGCGTTGGCCGGTGGCTACGCCGTGCAGGCCCACGGCATCCTCGACCGCCCCAGCGAGGACATCGACCTGTTCACGGCGTGGGAGCGTCGTAGCGAGTTCGCCGCAGCAGTGGACGCGGTAGTCGACGGCTACCGCGACGGCGGGTATTCCGTCGAGGTGACGCAGCAGTTCGACACCTTCGCCCGGCTCGCGGTCACCGATCCCGCTCAACCTGCCCATCCGTACAAGGTCGAACTGGCGGCCAACTGGCGCGCGTTGCCGCCGGTGATGATGGACGTCGGGCCGGTGCTGCACGCCGACGACGTCGTCGCGGGCAAGATGTCCGCCCTGTACACGCGCCGAGCCCCGAGACTTCCTGGGCATCGACGCGGCCCTCATGACCGGTCGCTACACCCGGACACGGCTGTGCGAGCTGGCCGAACAATCCGACGCGGGATTCGACCGGCGCATCCTGGCGGACCTGTTCGGCATGCTGGAGCGGTACCCGGACCGACGTTTCGCCGCCTACGGCGCCCACCCCGCCCATATCAGCGAAATGCGCAGACGCTTCGCGCAATGGCGCGAAGAACTCACCGCCAACCTGCCCTAGGTCCTCGCGGGGGTTCTGGTGTGATGTACCCGGTGAGCGCAGGGAACGAGAATGAGCTGACTGTGCTGGTGGATCGGTTGCGGCGGGATCGCCGTCGTGACCCGTACGCGGGCCGGCAGGCCTACTCGCAGACGGCACGTGAGGTCGCGGACCGCTGCGCCCGGCTGATCGACGCGGGTGACGCGGCGGTCGCGGTGCAGGTGCTGCGCAAGGCAGTCGATCGGATGACGACCGCCTTGATGTACATGGACAGCTCCTCCGGGGTACTCGGCAACGACCTCGCCTATCTGATGGAGCTCTACGCCCGGGCGTGCCGGGCGGCACCGCCACGACCCACTGGCCTGGCCGCGTGGCTGGTCCGGCTCGTCTGCGACGGCCCTGGCTGGCCGGACGTGATCCTGCGCGAGTGGGCGCCGGCTCTCGGGGCGAAAGGCCTGGCCGAGGTGACCCGCTTGGTCGAGCAGCGTGCCTCGGTAGCGGATCCCGACAACTGGCACCAGCAGTGGACGGCACGGCACCTACGCGAGCAGCTCGCCGAGGTCTCCGGCGACGTGGACCGGTACGTGGCCGTGCTGGCGGAGCACCTGGTAAGCGCCGACCAGTACGAGCGCGTCGTACGGGTGCTGGCCGAGGCGGGACGACCCGCCGACGCAATCGACTGGGCGCGACGTGGACTCGCCGAACACCCCACCGGCCACCAATCCGCGCGGCTGCGTGACCTGCTGGTGGGGTTGCTGATCGAGACCGGCGAACCGCGCGCCGCGGTGGCCGAGCGTCGGGCTGCGTTCGACGAGCAGCCGACCATCGACAACCTCCGGCCACTGCTGGCGACGGTGGCCGAGACCGACCGCGACGAAACCCACACCGAGTGGGCGCTGACCGTGGTACGCGACCGCGTCGCCCAGCAGCCCGGCTACCTGCCCCACCTGATCGACGCGCTGCACCGTACCGGCCGTGACGATGAGGCCTGGCACACCGGGCTCGCACGCCTGGACGAGTTGCCCACCCGGCAACGCGTCGACCTCCTGCGCCGTCGGCAACAGAGCCATCCGGCCGACGTGCGCGAGCCCTACCGGGCACTCGTCAACGCCCACCTGTTGGACTCACATGACAAGCGCCGCTACGACACAGCCATCACGCTGATTTGCCATCTGCGTGACGCGTACGCGGCCACCGGCGAGACCGACCAGTTCGCCAAATACCTGGACGAGTTGCGTGGACAGCACCGGCGCCGGCCGGCGTTCCTGGCTAAGCTCGACGCCGCCCGCCTCCACCCCGGCCGGTAGAGGATCGTGCTCTTGCCAGCACCGTTGGGGCCGATCAAGGCCCAGTGCTCGCCCGGATGTACGGCGAAGCTGATCGAGTCGAGGATGGTGCGCTCGCCGCGCCGGAACGTGACCTCGGCGAGCTCGACGACCGGCCGTCTGCTGGCTGCGACGTCGGTCCTCACGCCAGCGCCGCCTTCAGTGAGGCGAGGTGGGCCCGGCTCAGCTGAGCGGCCGCGGTGGGCTCGCGGTCGGCGATGGCTTGCACGAGTGCGGCGTGTGCCTCCTGGTCGTTGCCTGATGCGTCGGAGTCGCAGGGCGTGCCGGCTGGTTGCAGGTTGAGCATGTCGATCATCGCCTGGCGGACCCGTGGCACGAATCCGTCGAAGAGTTCCAGTAGGACGTTGTTATGGGCCGCGGCCACGACGGTGCGGTGCATTGCCATATCGGTATCGACGTACTCCTCGATGGTCTGCCCTCCTGTGATGCGTTGTGCGAGGGCGCGTCGCATCGCGCGTATGTCCGATGCGGTACGCCGCTGCGCAGCAAGGGCTGCAGCCTCGGTCTCGATGGCGATGCGGCCCTCGATGACCGCAGCGATGTCTGCCTGCCGCAGTACCACGTCCCAGTCCTCACTGACGTCGAGCGCGGTAACAAACACGCCGGCACCCTGCCGAGTCTGGAGCACGCCCCGCCCGGCCAGTTGTCGGATCGCTTCTCGAACCGTCGAACGGCCGACGCCGAGCTGAGGACCCAACGTCGTCTCGCCGGGAAGCTTGGCTCCGATCTGCCACTCGCCCGAGCGGATCCGCTCGAGAAGGAGTCGCGCCGCCTGGTCGGCCAGTGAGGTTCGCTGTACCTGTTTCATGAGCTGTGACCCTCTCAGTCGGACGTGGCGGTGTTGTCGGTGATCGTGAGGATGCCGGTGGGCCGATTCAGTGCGACGATCGTGCGTTCAGCGGCGGCATCGATGTGGATGGGCGGGCCGACCGGCGGGACGTTGGGGTAGAAGGTCCCGGGTCCGTAGGACTGGCCGTATCGCAGCACCACGCCGCCGGAGCCGAGAACGGCGTCCTCGAGAGCCCGGACCGTGTTGGCACCGTTGCAGGGTGGCAGTTCCCAGGCGACGCTCTGTGCGAAGAGTCGCCCGCAGTCAGCGGCGGTGGCGGCAGCGATGAGATTGCGTGTCCCGGCGATGCGGATGTGTGGGTTGTCGGTCCGCCGTACCGGCAGTTCCTCGACGGTGTCGGGGAGCTCGGTGAGCTCGTGAAGGATGAGGTCGGGTCGGAAGTAGCTTGTGGCAGTCGTGAGCGCCGCTGCATCGTAGACATCGCACAGCACCGGCTGCGCACCGAGCGCCTGGACCAGCTCGGCCTTCGCTGCGGTACGGGTCATCCCCGCCACCGTGTGGCCGCCTGGGTGAGCAACGGTAGAAGGCGAGATCCGATCGCTCCGGTCGCGCCCGCGACGAAGACGCAGAGTCGCAGAGTCGCGGAACTTCGGAGGCAGCACTGGCCCGTTCGTCGTGCATGACGAACATCCTACCTGTCTGCCTGTCTACTTGTCTGAGGAGTTGTGTTAACGTGATGGCGTGCTGATCCCGCAGGTACTTCTCCTTCGCCGCCACGGCGGGGCCTAGTCGAACCGGCTCCCCTCCGTGGAGTCGACGAACGCGCCGGTTCACCCAACCAGGAGAAGGAACCGCAGCATGCCCACATTTCCCGGCATCAGCACGCCAGCAGGGCCGGTCCCGTCTGACGCACCCGCATGGAACCGCCAGCGCGCCTCCCAGATGCCTTCGCACCGCTACCGCGACGTCTACACGCGGGTCGAGGTCCCACTCACCGAACGCGACTGGCCCAGCCGCCGCCTGACCCAGGCGCCCTTGTGGGTCCCGGTCGACCTGCGTGACGGCAACCAGGCCCTGCCCGAGCCGATGGACCCTGCCCGCAAGCGCCGGTTCTTCGAGCTGATGGTCGCGATGGGGTACAAGGAGATCGAGATCGGCTACCCCTCGGCGTCACAAACGGACTTCGACTTCGTGCGTCTCATCGCACAGTCGGATATCGCCCCTGACGATGTCACGATCGTGGTCTTCACCCCGGCCCGCCGCGACCTGATCGAGCGGACCGTCGACTCGATTCGCGGCATCCCCAACCCGGTCGTCATCCACATGTACACCGCGACCGCTCCGACCTGGCGCGACGTTGTGCTCGACAAGGGACGCGACGAACTGCGTGAGCTGATCCTCGCCGGTGGCCGCGATGTGCTCGATCTCGCGGGTCACCTGCCGAACGTACGGTTCGAGTTCTCCCCGGAGGTCTTCAACCTCACCGAGCCCGAGTACGTCATCGAGGTCTGTGACGCCATGACCGAGCTGTGGGACGCGACTCCGGAGCGTCCGGTGATCCTCAACCTGCCGGCCACCATCGAGATCGCCACCCCCAACGTGTACGCCGACCAGATCGAGCACATACACAAGCACGTCGCCCGACGCGACGCGGTGATCCTCTCGGTCCACCCCCATAACGACCGCGGTACCGGCATCGCCTGCGCCGAGCTAGCCGTCCTCGCGGGCGCGCAGCGCGTTGAGGGATGCATCTTCGGCAACGGAGAGCGCACCGGCAACGTCGACATCGCCGCCCTGGCTCTGAACCTGCACGCCCAAGGGGTCGACCCGATGATCGACTTCTCCGACATCGACGAGATCCGCCGCACCGTCGAGTACTGCAACCGCATCGAAGTGCATTCGCGGCACCCTTACGTCGGCGACCTCGTGCACACCGCGTTCAGCGGTACCCACCAGGACGCGATCAAGAAGGGCTTCGCCGAACACCGCAACCGCGCAGCAGCCGAGAACCGCCCGGAGCGAGACATCGAGTGGCGGGTGCCCTACCTGCCCATCGACCCCGCTGACATCGGGCGGAACTACGACGCGGTCATCCGCGTCAACTCCCAGTCCGGCAAGGGCGGCATCGCCTACCTGCTGGAGACCGAGTTCGGGATCGAGCTGCCCCGCCGTCTCCAGATCGACTTCGCCCGCCGAGTTCAGGAACGTACCGACACCACCGGGCTCGAGATCGAGCCGCCACAGCTGCTCGAGCTGTTCGAATCCGTTTACCTGACCTCCGACACCGATGGGATCGAGCTGGTCGACCTCGAATCCGTGAGCCACGACGGCATGAGACGTACGACCGTCAGCCTGCGCATCGACGGAGTCGAGCACAAGGGCATCTACGACGACATCGGCCCCGTCGAAGCCACCACCCAGTTGCTCGAGGAGCAGCACATCGGCGTCGAGATCCTCTCCCTCCACCAGTCCTCGCTCACGACTGGGAGCGACAGCGAAGCGCTGACCCTCATCGAATACCGCAACAGCTGCGGCCCCCACTGGGCCGCAGGGCGAGACCGGTCGGTCCTCACCGCCAGCGTGAACGCTGTACTCCGCGCCGCGCGCTCGACCGCGGCCACCCTCGCGTCAACCTGAGCCCCGCCTGCCCGGAAGGTGCGGGCTTGGCCGACGGGTCGGCAGGCGTAGACCGGGGTCGGCCTGCAGATCGGCGAGGGTGACACCGAGGTGAGCCAGCAGCTGCCGGGCGGCGGCGACACGGGCAGGATCAGCTGTCATTGGGGACTCCGATCACCTGGGCATGCAGGTCGGCCAGCAGCCGCGCGACGGTCCTGGCCGGGTGGATCACCAGCAGGTCATGGGCGAAAAGGGCGGCGAGCAGCAGCGGCTGCCCAGGCGCGATGGCGCACATCTGCCGTGCGCTGGCCGGTAGCGGCAGCTCCCCCCGGCTGCCCACCACGTGCGGCCCGGCCAGCGCCGAGGCGACGACCAGCATCCCGGCGTGCGGATCGATGCTGATGCGGTGACCCAGGTCCAGCCCAGCGCGCGCAGCAGCCCGCGTTCGGTCACCCGGCCGGAACGGTCCGGGCAAGCCATACCGAGCAGGCGCCTACGGAGACGACATGGTGCGGGTCGGCTTCCTCCAGCATCCTGAAGCCGTCGTCGGTCAGGTGCAGGATGCAGCCCCGCGCGTCCTGCGGATCGGGCTCCTTGTCGATGAGTCCCCGGCCCTGCATGCGGGCCGCGTGGTGGGACAGCCGGCTGCGCGACCACTCCATCTTGGCGGCGAGGTCCTTGAGCGCCCACCTACGGTTTGGCTTCTCCGACAGGATGCTCAGCACCTCGTAGTCCGCCGGTGACAGCCCCGAGTCGCGGGCCAGGTCCCGGCCGAGCCGTGCCGGCAGCGCTATCAGCAGGCGCCGGAAAGACACCAGCATTTCCGGGCCCGTCGAGGGACTGAGGCTGACCGCTGCCCGACCTGACGACCTGACGACCTGGCCGAACTGCTCGTGCTCTAGCGGTGATGTTGGGTGCAGGAGGCCATCGCGAACCACACCCTCGACCTGCAGCCGCTACGGGAGACACTCGATGACCTGCTCGCATCGATGTCTGGCAGCCCGCATGACCTATTTGCGCGACCTCCTAGGCGTTTGGTTAGACGTTTGCAATACGTTCAGCAAATCGATCGGGTCAGGTCGTCTGGGCTCCTTAGGTTCGCCGTCGAAGGAAGTTGGAGTTGGCAACTGTTTTTGGCTGCTCGCGGCCGGATGGGACGAGATCCCGATGCAACCAGCTGCTGCCGTTCGTGCGCGCGGCATCACCAAGACCTTCGGCGACGTCATCGCCCTCGACGGGGTCGATCTCGACCTCCCCGAGGGGCAGATCCACGGGCTCGTCGGGCCCAACGGCGCCGGCAAGACCACTCTCCTGGGCATGCTGCTGGGCCTGGCGGTGGCCGACGGCGGCTCGCTGGAGATCCTCGGCTCACCGGTCGGGCGCATCCTGTCGGTGCCCGGCGGCGTCACGGGCTTCGTGGACGGCCCCGGTCTGTATCCCGAGCTGACGGCGCGCCAGAACCTTGCGGCCCTGGTCTCCCTGCGGAGCGGCGCCGGCCGCTCCGCCGACGTCGACGAGCTGCTCGACCGGGTCGGGCTCACCGAGGTGGCGGGTGACAGCGTCCGCGGCTTCTCGCTCGGCATGCGGCAGCGCCTCGGGCTAGCCGCCGCCCTGCTCGGCGAGCCGCGTCTGCTGGTCCTCGACGAGCCGGCCAACGGCCTCGACCCCGCCGGCAAGCGACAGGTCCACCAGGTCCTCACCGACCTCGCCGAGGCCGGCGGCACCGTGGTCCTCTCCAGCCACCGCATGGACGACCTCGCGGCGCTCTGTGACGACGTCACCCTGCTGTCCACCGGCCGGGTCGTCTTCTCGGGCCCGGTGCACAAGCTGGCCACGGAGAGCGGCGAGCTCGACTACCGGCTCGTCACGACCGACGCCGACGGCGCACGCCGGCTCGCCGACGACATCCCGGGCCTGAGCCAGGTCGCGGGCCGGAAGTCGCAGTCGCAGTACGACGACCAGTCGGTCGTCGTGCGGGGCCCGGAGCCGGCCCTCGACGACCTGGTCGCCCGGCTCGTCGGCGCGGGCATCGCGATCCGCGAGCTCGGCCCCGTCGTGCCCCCTCTGGAGGCCGCTTTCCTGGCGCTCACCGGCGCCGACACCGACCCCGGCCCAGACGCCGACATCGGCCCTGGCTCCACCCCCGACCTCCAGGAGACCTCCCGATGACCGCGGCCATCGTCGATGCCCCCGTCCGCACGCAGCCACAGCCCGTGGCGGTGAGCCGCTGCTACACGTTCGAGCTGGTCAAGCTGGTCTCGCAGTGGCGCGTCCGGCTGGTCTTCCTGGCGTGCCTGCTCGCCCCGGCCATCTACACGGCGGTGATCAGCCAGCAGACCTCCCTTCCCGCCGACGCGGTCTACGGCCGCTGGATGAACCAGTCCGGCTGGGCGGGCTCCCTGGTCATCCTCGACGTCATGGGCACGTTGGTGCTGCCCCTGCTCACCTGTCTCGTGGCCGGTGACGTCTTCGCCGTCGAGGACCGGCTCGGCACGTGGCGGCACCTGATGGTCGCGGTGCGCTCGCCGCGCCGGATCTTCGTGTCCAAGGCGATGGCCGCGCTCACTGTCACCCTGGCGCTTCTCGCCGCACTCCTCGTGTCGTCGCTGGCCGGCGGCCTGCTGGCGCTCGGCACCCAGCCGATGCCGGGACTGGACGGGCACATCATGGACTCCGGTGAGCTCACCCGGACGGTCCTCCTCGGCTGGCTGGCCATCGTCCCGCCCACGCTCGCCTTCTCCGCGGTCGGCCTGCTCGGGTCGGTCGCGCTGGGGCGCTCCCCGCTGGGCCTACTGATGCCGGTGGTCATCGCGCTCATCCTCGAAGGTGTCCAGCTGATGCCGGTCCCGGTGGCGCTCCGGGTGGCGACGCCGATGAACGCCTTCATTACCTACCGCGGCCTCTTCACGGCCCCAGGTCAGCTCGGGTCGCTGTGGATCGGGCTCGCCGTCAGCCTGGCCTGGACGGCCCTGGCCACCTACCTCGCCTACCGGCTCTTCGTGCGTCGCGACTTCACCGACCTGGCCTACGACGGCATGGGCCGCCGCTTCCTGGTCGCGGGTCTGGCCCCGCTGGCGGGCCTGGCCGCGGTCACGACCGTGGTCGTCGCCGTGACCATGGGTGCCAACGGCACGGGCATCGAGCGGCCCAAGCTCGAGGCCTCGCTGGCGACGTCGTTCTCGCACCTGTACGTCCTGCAGACCGAGCAGCTCAACCGGCGGGCGGTCACCGAGGAGCAGCTCCACGCCACGGCCAAGTGCGACAAGGCCGGGGAGCGCGTCGAGGACCACGGTCCGGGCGCCGACTGGCGCTGCGTCGTGACGTGGACCCTCCCTGGTGCGACCGCGACCGGCAACGCGATCTACCAGCTCGATGTGACCGCGGACGGACGGTATGTCGCCGACGGCGACGGGCCGAAGGAGGTCAACGGGTTCTTCCAGGTCGCCACCCCCCTGGGTGACCGACCGAACCCGCTGTGGCAGTTCGACGGAGTCGTCGACCTGCTGGCAACTACAAAGTGAAGGGAAACCAGATGAATGTAAGGCGCAACCGCGTCGTGAAGCGGCCTCGTCGTCGCCTCCTGCGCTCGTTGCCCACCGGCCTCGTGGCTGGCGGCGTGGCCCTCGCGGTCACGGTCACGGGTGGTGTTGCCTACGGTTCCACCAGGGGTTTCGGTGAGAATCTGGTCGGCGAGGAGTACACCGACGGCCTGCAGATCTCCTCCAACCAGATCATCAAGCCGCTCGGTGAGCGGCTCGTGACCAACTACGGCAAGTTCATGGGCTCCACGATCAGCCCCGACGGCCGCTTCCTGGCCGCGACCGCCAACGACCGGTCGATCTCGCTGCAGATCTTCGACCTGGAGACCTACCAGCTGATCTTCCGCGCTGGCACCGCCTCGGGCGCCAACCTGCGTCCCTCCGACAACACCGTCGGCCAGGAGAGCCCCCTCTACTCCCCCGACGGCAAGTTCCTCTTCATGCCGAACGCGACCGGCATCACCCGGTTCCCGGTCAACGCCGACGGCACCCTGGCGGCCGGCACCAAGATCGCCATCCCCAACCTTACCGGCCCCACCCGTCAGGCGCTCACCGGCGGCATGACCTTCTCGCCCGACGGCAGCACGCTGTACGCCGCCGTCAACGGCCAGAACACCGTCGTCGCGATCGACCCGGTCGCGGGCACCATCAAGGCGACCTACCCCGTCGGCATCGCGCCGCGTCAGCTGAAGTTCGTCGGCACCAAGCTCTACGTCAGCGACGAGGGCGGCCGCCTGGCTCAGCCGGGTGAGGACACCATCAAGTCCTACGGCACCAACGTCCCGGCGGACCCGGTGCTCGGCACCTCGACCACCGGTGTCCTCAGCGTCATCGACACGGCCAACGCCGCGGCGCCCATCGGCCAGATCGAGGTCGGTCTCCACCCGACCGACATGCACCTCGAGGGCAGCGCGCTCTACGTGGCCAACACCAACGACGACACCATCTCGGTGGTCGACACCACCACGGACAAGGTCGTCCAGACGATCGAGACCAAGCCCTGGCAGAGCTCGGAGGTCGGCTACGAGCCCGACGCAATCGCCGTGTACAACGGCCGTCTGCTGGTCAGCCTCGGCCGTGCCAACGCGATCGCCGTCTACAAGCTCGGCGAGAGCGCGCTCGACCCGGTCAGCTACGTCGGCCTCGTCCCGACCGACTACTACCCCGAGGACGTCTTCTCGGTCGGCGACCAGGTCGTCGTGGCTAACCGTCGCGGCATCGACGCCCGGGGACCGGCCATCACCTACAACCAGGGCTTCGGCACCACCCCGGCGACCGGTCACGGCACCCACGCCACGACCGCCTCGCTGACCCGCTTCACCCTCCCCTCCGACAGCGAGATCAGGGACACCTACACCCCGCAGGTCTTCAAGCAGAACGGCTGGGGCGGTGCGGACAGCGACGTCAAGCGCGCCGTCCGCGGCAGCAACGTGGCGCCCCTGCCCGTGCCCCGGCGCATCGGTGACCCCTCGCCGATCAAGCACGTCTTCATGCTGGTCAAGGAGAACCGCACCTACGACCAGGTCCACGGCGACATGCCCGAGGGCAACGGCGACCCGTCGCTGGCCCAGTTCGGCGAGCAGGTCACGCCCAACATCCACGCGCTCTCGCGGCAGTTCGGTCTCTACGACAACACCTACGACGTCGGCACGAACTCCGCCGAGGGTCACAACTGGCTGATGCAGGGTGACAACCCGGAGTACACCGAGTCCAGCGCGGGTGAGTACGTCCGCAGCTACGACACCCAGGAGGACGTGCTGGGCCACCAGCGCTCGGGCTTCCTGTGGACCGCCGTGATGGCCGCCGGCCACTCCGCCAAGAACTTCGGCGAGTTCGTCTACTCCTCCAGCGGCAAGCCGGCCGGCTCGACCTGGCAGCAGTACTACTGCGCCGCGCAGAACGTCGACCAGGGCGGCGACCCGGCGCAGCTGACCAGCCCCGCGCTCAGGGGCAACTACGGCTCGCCGATCCCCTCGCTCAACAACATCACCGTGCCGACCGCACCCCCGTTCGACATGCAGATCCCCGACCTGTACCGCTACCAGATCTGGAAGGACGACTTCCAGAAGAACGGTCCGGCGGAGTTCAACATGGTGTGGCTCTCCGACGACCACACCGGTGGTCCGGTGTCCCAGCGGTCGAACGTCGCCGGTGGCGACCTCGCGCTGGGCAAGATCGTCGAGACGATCTCGCACAGCCCGTACTGGAAGGACTCCGCGATCTTCGTGGTCGAGGACGACAGCCAGGCCGGCCCTGACCACGTCGACGGCCACCGGGCCCCGATCCAGGTCATCAGCCCGTACGCCGTCCACGGCAAGACGGTCTCGACCTACTACTCCCAGATCAACATGGTCCGCACCATCGAGCAGATCCTGGGTGCGGAGCCGCTCAACCAGAAGGTCGCCGCGGCCACCCCGATGTACGGCGCCTTCACGCCCAAGGCCGACCTCACGCCGTACACCGCGAAGGCCAACAACATCTCGCTGACCGAGAACATCAAGACCGCGCCCGCGTGCGGCCTCGACACGCCGACCGGCGCCAACGCGGCCGCCCTCCAGGGCCCCGTCCCGACGAGCTTCGTCTCCTACTCGGAGGCGTGGGACAAGTGGGCCTCGAAGCAGCGCCTCACCGGCAAGTGGGCGCAGGCCGACTACGCGAACCCGGAGCTGATGAACCGGTACACGTGGTACGGCGCCCACAACTGGGACCTGCCCTACCCGGGTGACGCCAAGATCTACCTGCCGAAGGACGTGCCGGGCGCAGCCCTGCCCGGCACCGACGTCGACTGACCTTGCGTCACACACGGATCCCATGACGGAGATTCAGGCGGCCCACCGGGAGATCCCCGGTGGGCCGCCGTTCCGCACGCCGGCCACCGCCCCCGGCCGGCCGGCCGAGCTCGCGCTGGTGACGGGCCCACGGTCCTCCGCCCGCCCGGGTCGCCCGTTCAGCCAGCGCACCGTGTTCACCGCGCTGGGCTGGGTGCAGCTGGTCGCCGGCGCACTGTTGTTCCCCCTCCCCGGGCCGGGCCTGCTCCTGCTCGCGCTGGGGATGGCGACGCTGGGGGCTGCCGGAAACCTATGGGCCGGTGGACTTCGACAACCCGCGACAGCTGGCGCTGCTGGACCTGCTGGGCGTGCACTCCCAGCGGGAGGTATCGCGAGCGCGGCACCGCACCATCGCGGCCAAGTAGAAGGCGCGGGCGGCGGCGATGACATGCTCGCCGGCATGCCGACCGTTGCGGCTGTTACGCCGCGATCGCGCCGTAGCGATCATTTCTTGTTTCATCGCCTCGATGTCACTGGCCGCGACGCGGTTCAGGGGCCAATCACCCCACGCGGCGGCCATGCGCTCCCAGTACGTGCCGTAGGTCCGTCTCGCACCCGGGCCCGCCGCCGCGATAACGCGCGGCAGATACTCCGCGACCGTCGGCAGCGACACCAGCACGCCGGCGTCGGACTCCAGATCGGCCAAGGTGACGCCAAGGTGGGCCAGGACCTGCCGGGCTGCGGCAACAGTGGCGAGATCAGCAGACATGGTCGCCTCCCGCCACCTCGGCGTGCAGTTCGACGAGCAGGCGAGCGACAGCGCTGATCGAGTGCACAACGATCAGGTCATGGGCGACAAGAGCGGCCAGCAGTACCGGCTGGCCGGACTCGATCCGGCACATCCGCCGTGCGGAAGCCGGAAGGGGCAGCTGCCCTCGGCTGCCCACCCCGTGCCGACCCATCGTTTGCCGAGGCGATGACGAGCACCCCTCGGTGTGGCTGGATGTCGAGGCGGTGTCCCGGCTGCCAGCCCAGCCCCTGTAGGAGGTGCTGCGCGGTCTTTCAGCAACATCCATGTCACGCCAAGGCCGCTTGCTGTCCACAGTGCGCAGCCTGATCCCGAGCCAAACTCGCAGCTCATCGGGACGGCAGGTTAAACGACAAGCTTAGCGCTCGCTGAGCGCTTGCGTCTAGCGCTTCTAGAGCGTCGTGATGGCGGCTCATCGCGAGCCACCCAGAGAGGCCGCCCCGGACACAGACCAGGTCACCTCGTCTACCGATTGCACATCGAATCCGGCCGTCGTGCTGCAGAAGACGCTGTACATCCGCCGGGCCGGCCTGGCCGGAGCAAAGGTCTGATCGCCGGACGGCGACGACGACAATGCCACGTTGACCAGGACGATCTCGGCCTCACGACGCGGTAGCCGCACCTCGCGGCCCCGCGCGCCCCTGCCGCCCCATCCAGCAACCCCAGCGGCACGTCGCCGACGGATCCCCTCGGCCGGCGACGGGCCGGCGTCGTCGGTGCGGTCGCCGCAGGTGCGACTGACGGACCGGTCTGATCGTTCAGCCCTATGTGATCGCCGCAAGCGGGAGAGTCGGGGTAGCGCCGCCTGCACTGGAGGAGGGCTCGTGCGACCAACGCACCGACGACTGCTGGCGCTGCTCGGGATCACCGCGGCGGTCCCGCTGGCCGAGGTCCTCGTGCTGGTGCTGGTCGGGTTCCTCTCAGCCGAGGGGCTGGCGCCGCAGAGCACTGCGGTCTGGCCATACGACTCCTACCACGACATGCGCTGGCTGCTCGTCTACCACAACACCTGGCTGTTGTTCGGCTCCGGCCTGCTGGGCCTGATCGCGCTGCGTGGAGTGCTGACCACGGCGATCGTCAGCCTGGCCTGGCCGGCGAACAGCCCACGGCCGCCGCGCCGGGCGCTGCTCCGGCGCAACGTCGGGGTGGCCGCGTTCGGGGCGGTCCTCGTCCTGCCGTTCGCCGCCTACGCGGTCGCCGCTTCAGTGCTCTCGCTGTCCTGGTTCCTGTTCGCCTCACTGATTCCGATGCTGATACTCGCCCCCTTCCTGCAGCGGATGTCGGTGGGCCGAAGCCTGTGGCGCGGACTGCCATCGGCCGAACTGGTCGGCTGGTCGCTACTCGACTTCGCGGTGATCACCGTTGGCGGCGGGCTGGTGTGGACCACGCCGGAAGTCTGGACGCCACTCGTCACCGCGGCCGTCGGCGCGCTCAATGGCCTGCTCTGGCGGCAAACGGTGCACGCGGCCGTCCTGCAGAAGCGCGTACGGTGGCCGCGGATGCCGGTCGTGCCGATCGTCGTGGTGCTCGCCCTGGCCGTTCCCCTGGCGTCGCAGGTGCTCTCCCAGCCCGGCAACCAGGCCAACACCTTCACACCGCCGATCTTCACCCGGCCGCTGCCGCCGCAGGTTCCCTACGCGGTGATCCTGCTGGCCGGACACGACTCCGCGTACGACGGCCGGCCCGCAGCGGACCCGAACGTCCAGCTGTTCTCATACGTCGGCCTGGACCCGCACGGCCACCCGCTGCCCTACCGGCCGAACGCCACCCACCGGTCGTTGGAGTCCAGCGCACAGCTGCTCGCCGCGCGGGTCGAGGCGGTACACCGGCGGACCGGCCGACCGATCGCCCTGATCGCACAGAGCGAGGGAGTGGTAGTGGCGCTCACCTACCTACGGAACCGGCCTGGCTCTCCGGTGCACGCGCTGGCAATGTTCAGCCCGCTAACCCGCGCCGGCCGCACCTACTATCCTCCGCCGGACGCCAGTACCGGTTGGGGGCTGGCAGCCGGGTGGCTACTGCGGGTGATGTTCCAGGTGACGAAAATCGGCAACCGGGCCAGCAGCACCCCCGACGAGCCGTTCGTCCGCTCACTGCTGGACGGGGCGCCCTTCTACCGCTTCCAGATCCTGTGCCCGATCCCGGGCGTACGCGTTGTCGCCTTCCTGCCCACCGTGGCCGCGGCCGAGGCCCCGCCCGGCCAGAAGATCAGAATTCCTGTGGTCGAGGTACCGACCTTCCACGCGGGAATCATCGGCCGGATGAGCGCCAACGCCGTCCTGATCAGCTTCCTCGCCGGCGCCGAGGTCAACCACCCCCGCCGCGAGTTCGGCCCCCTCCAGAAGCTGGGAGATGCCTGGCTTGCACCCGCCCTGGCGATCACGCTGAACCCGGTCTGGCGGCCCACCGCGCAGCCCGGCCCGCCCTTCACGATGGCCCGGTTCTGCCACCAGTGAGCGTCTCAGGCCTTCTAACTCACGGACATCGACGCGCTGAGCCGTGCCCGGGCTGCGGGGCCGAGCACGACCGGGACATCAACGCCGCCAAGAACATCCTCGCCGCCGGGCTGGCGGAGAGGTAAAACGCCTGCCGAGCTGATGTAAGACCTCAAGGGAAACCTCCCGGAAAGGCAGTCGGCGATGAAACAGGAAACCCCACGGGCAACCGTGGGAATCCCGGCCCCTTCAGGGCCGGGAGGATGTCAAGACGTCGCTCGCCCAGGTTCCCGGCAGCCACGGGAAGTCGCTGTGGCCCGCGCGGACGTCCTGAGACGACGCGTCGCCGTGACGGTGGAGGTCACCGCCACGGCGACGCTCCGGCGTCAGTCGCGGATCGACTCGCTCAGCACCCGACCCTGCGCGCCCGACGGCGGCTGGATGCCGAGCAGCGCGGCGATCGTCGGAGCGATGTCGACGTGGTGCGGGTCGACGGGGTGCACACCGGGCAGGACGCCGGCGCCGGCGAGCACCAGCGGGATGTGCAGCTCTGTCGTGGCGCCGTGACGGCCGGCGACGCCGCCCGCCGGGTCGCCGCCAATCGACCAGCCGGGCTCCGGCTCGATGACGAGCTCACCGAAGCGGGGGCTCATGTGCATCGCCTGCTGGGCGGCCTTGTCGAACACCTGGCTCACGTGCGGGGTCGCCTCGAGCGCGGCCTTGATCTTCGCGACCGCCTGCGGGTCGTTCTTCGCGGCGCCGACCAGGTGCAGGCTGCCGATGCCGCCGACGACGATGACGGCGTCGGTGTCGGGCTTGGGCGTCTTGCCGGTCCCGAGGAGCTCGGCCTTGTAGCCGGCCTTGGCGATCGCGTCGATCACCTGCGTGCCGAAGCCCTTGGTGAACGTGGTCATGCCGTGGTCGCCGGTGATGACGAAGGTGGTGCGGCCGAAGATGTCGGCGTCCTTGGTGGCCTGCACGATCCGGCCGATCTGGGCGTCGAGATCCGCCAGAGTGCCCGGGATCCGCGGGTCGTGGTCGCCACCCTCGTGGCCGATCGCGTCGAGCGCGTCGCAGTAGACCGCGATGAGGTCGGGGATCTTCGGGGCCGTGACCATGGTGGCGCCGCTCTTGACGGGCTCGCCCTTGATCACCTTAACGATGTCGTCGACGCGACGCGAGCAGTCACCGCCGGGCTGGGTGTAGATGCCCTCCGGGTCGCCGTACGCCGTCCCGTGGTTCTGCACGATGAACCACTGCGACGACATCACGGTGCCGCCCTGGGCGCGGACCGCCTCCGCGATGGTGGGCACCGCGAGATCGCGCTCCTGGCCACGGGCTGTGTGCGACGCCGGGTCGTAGACGTAGGCGGTGTTGAGGTGCCGCTCCGGCCAGGCGCCGGTCGCGACCGAGGACCAGGACGGGTTGGTGATCGACTGCATGACGCCGGTCGACTCGGTCACGCTGCCACGCTTGACGAGCCGGTCGATGTTGGGCGTCGGCACCTCGCCCAGGTAGTCGTAGTCGAAGCCGTCGAGGCCGATGAAGATCACGTGGTCGGCCGCCGGCGCCGCCTGCGCCGGTAGGGAGTCCGGCACGGCGGCGTACGCCGGCAGCGGGGTGAGCAGAGGGAGGGCGAGGGCCGCGTGACGCGGCCCAGGGTGCGGAGAGTTCGGATCATGGGGTGCACTGAATCGGGTCGGGTTGGCGCCCCCGTGAGCCCACGGTGGCGACGTCGTGAACGTGCAACGTGGTTTCGCGTCGTTCACACCTCGTCGCCCGGGAGCTTCGCCGGGCGCCCGGTCGGCAGGCCGCGGGCCTGCTTGGCCGCGCGGGCGCCGACGGCACGCTCCAGCCGGAGCCGCCCGGCGGATCAAGGACGGTGCGATCCCCGAGCAAGTCGCCGCCGGCCTCGGCATCAGCCGCTCCACGCTGTACCGAGAACTCCGCAAACACCGCGAAGGCCCCGCTACCGAAACCACCGCGGATCCGAGTCCACCGCCCTGCCGAGCGCCCGCGCGGCCTGGGCTCGCAGCAGCGGATCCTCATCGCCGGCGATCAGCAGCAACACGTCGACCGCAGCCGCCCCGCCGACTGAGCCAAGGGCTTCGAGGGCGTTCTCGCGGACGTGCCGATCGGGGTCGTGTCGCAGCCGCAGCAACGCCGGGGTTGCCTCGACCTTGCGGAGCTGGCCGAGTGCGTACGCGACCATGGACCGCACCCGCGGCACGGGGTCCGGGGCGAGGGCGGCGAGTGGCGCAACCGCGTCGGCCCGGCCGGTGTAGCCGAGCCTGCTGACAGCCGAAATGCGTACCTGATCGTCGAGGTCACGCAGCGCCATGACGAGCACCTGGAATGCTCGGTCATCGCCAGCAGGGTCGGGAATCGAGCCGATCGCCACGGACCTGACCCGCGGGTCGACGTTCGCCGCGGCTGCGGCCAGCAGTTCGACATCCTGCGCTTCGACCACGAATCCAAGCGCCCACAGTCCTGCCCGGCGTAGTTCGGGGGTGCCACCAGTGGCCAGGTCCAGCACCGTGCGACGCGCGGCTGCATTGTTCATACGCAATAGGTCGATGATCTCGCCAGTCAAGCTGTCCTGGTCGTCACCGAGATCGCGGGCCGATGCGCGCAGCAGCGCCGGGAGCGCAGCCACACCCTGGACGCCGGCCAGAATGCCGGCGATGAGGTCCCGACCGTAGAAGTTCCGCTCGTCGAGGAACCGGTCGAGCGCCTCATGTAACCGGGGCGTTCGAGGGGACGGGCTCAGCAATGATGTCGAAGCCTTCGCATCTGCAGTTGGTCGCCCGTGTCATCGAAGAGGCGATTCACGCGGCACGGATGACGGCGCCTGACGCGCTGCCCGTTCTCGTTGCGAAGGCGTTGCGCCCGGCCGGCGTCGACATGGTGCGCGTGCGGGCGGTCGACTTCGGGCAGCGGGTGCTGAGTGTCGTCGGCGCGTACACCCCGTTGAGAAGCCGCCCTCGGCGATGTTGTCGAGGATCTCCACGCCGCGTGGGCCGATCAAGCTGGGGTGCTCGACCCCTGAGGCCTCCGAGACGTTCAACAGATCGCGGCGCGGGGTCTTGATGTAGTTCGCGACACGGACTGCCTTGAGGTCCGGAGCCAGACCATGGGCGAGCCAGGGTTCTGCGTCGCAACCTCACCATCCGCCGCAGGTGTCAAGGGACATCACCGGCTGTGCCGGCGGCGAACGGCAGGCCCCGCCAGCATCAGACATGCGTGCGGTCGGCGCGTTCGGGAACCGCGAACCGCTCCGGCACCGCCTGTGCCAGGTAGCGCCAGCTCGCGAGCGCCGCGAGCAGCGAGATCGCGGCACCGGTGCCGATGGCGACCCTGGCGCCGTAGGTCTGCGACATCCACCCGATGAGTGGCCCACTAATGGGTGAGGTGCCGTTGATCGCCATGATCAGCAGTGAGACCACCCGGCCGCGCACCACCGCTTCAGACTCCAGCTGGACGAGCGAGGTCGCCAGCGCACGGAACGTGGTGGCGACGGCCCCGAGCACGAACATCGCCACCAGCGCTGCCCACGTCGAGGGTGCCAGCGAGACGACTCCCAGTGCCGCCGCGAACGCTGTCGCCGCACCTAGGAACGCCCGCGGCGCCGCGACCAGGATCCCGGCGAGGGACAGGCTGCCGGCGATCGCACCCGCACCCATCGCGGCGAAGAAGTAGCCGATCATCGCGGCGTCCGGGGAGAACTCCCGAGCCAGCAACGGCACCGCGGTGTTCCACTCGTAGGCGACAAGACCAGTGACAGTCATCAGCACCAGGGCCGTGGCGATCACCGGCGTACGACGGGCGTAGTCGACGCCCTCCCGCAGCGCGCCGCGTTCCTTCGGGCGGATGTCGCGCGGCCGGATCTCGTCGGGTCGGATCCGGGTGAGAGCCACGATCATGACGAGGAAGGAGAAGACGTTGAAGAGGAAGGTCACCGCAAGGCCGGCCGAGCCGATCGCCACGCCTGCCGCGGCCGGCCCGAGCACCTTGCCCGCGTTGAACATGGTCGCGTTCAGCGCGACCGCGTTGGTGACGTCCTCCGTCGGGACGATGTCGGCGGCGAAGGTGTGGCGCACCGGCTTGTCGAAGGCCTCGACGATGCCGATCAGCACAGCGAGCAGCATGATCGCGGGGACGGCGGCCCGGTCGAGCAGCACCAGGACACCCATGGCCGCCGCCGGCACCGCGGCCGCCCAATTGGTACAGAGCAGCATCCGTCGCCGATCGATCCGGTCGGCGATGATCCCGGCCCACGGCGTCAGGAAGAGGGTCGGGGCCTGCTGCAGGCCGACGGTGACCCCGAGCAGGGTGCCCGACCCGGTGAGTTCGAGGACCAGCCAGGCCTGGGCGACCTTCTGCGCCCAGGTCCCGACCGTCGAGACGATCTGACCGGTGAAGTACAGCCGGTAGGCCCGGTGCCGCATGGACCTGAACGTCGCCGACAGGTATCCGCTCACCGCGCAGCACCGAGCTTGGCCAGCGCACCGACGGCGTCGAAGAGCCGGTCGGCCTCGGCCGGGTCTAGCTCGGCCACCCGGTTGCGCAGGTAGTCGTTCGACCGCTCGGCGAGGCGGACCAGCAGACGGCGGCCGGCGTCGGTGATCGCGACGATGCTGCTGCGCGCGTCGAGCTCGTCGACGGTGCGGCTGACCAGGCCCTTGCTCTCCAGCGTCACTACCAGGCGGGTGACGGTCGACTTGCCGATCTGCTCGCGTCGGCCGAGCTCGCCGAGCCGGAAGGGCCCGTGCCGATCCAGCGCGAAGAGCGCCGAGAACTGCGACGGGGTGACCTCGCCAGTCCCGGCGCTCTTGCGCAGCTTGCGCTCGAGCCGGACGACCGCGAGACGGAGAGCGTCGACCTCCTCGGGTCCGTGTGATGCCATGGCGCGATAGTACGCACTGCGTACTAACTACGTTCATCGGTCTCATGGTTTAATGGTCTGACCATCACGAGGAGCGCACATGACGGATCCCGGAGTCCTGATCGTCGGAGCCAGCCAGGCTGGCGCCCAGCTCGCCGCGTCGCTGCGCGAGTTAGGAGCGACGTGTCCCATCACGCTGGTGGGCGCGGAGGAGCACCTCCCCTACCAGCGCCCGCCACTGTCGAAGTCCTACCTGTCGGGCAAGGCCGAGGCGGAGTCGCTCCTGCTCCGTTCGGCGGACTACTACGCCGACCACGGCATCGGCGTCGTCACAGGCGAGTGGATCGACCGCGTCGAGTTCGGCGCGTCCGGGGGTCGTGCGGTCAGTGCGACGGGCCGGACCTTCGACTTCGACCAGCTCGCCCTCACGGTCGGAGGCACGCCGCGCCGGCTCGACGTTCCGGGCGCCGACCTCGGCAACGTGTTCTACCTGCGCGACCTCTCCGACGCCGCGGCGCTGCGCGCCAGCCTCGACGACGCGCGACGAGTCGTCGTCGTCGGCGGCGGCTTCGTCGGACTGGAGGTCGCGGCCGTCGCCAACAGCCTCGGCAAGGAGGTGGTCGTCGTCGAGGCCCTCGAGCGGCTGATGGCACGCGCGGTCGCCCCGGTAGTCTCGCAGTTCTACCTCGACGCGCACGAGCAGCGCGGCGTACGGGTCCTCCTCGACACCGGCGTCGTCGGGTTCCTCGGCTCCGGCACCGTCTCCTCGGTCGAGCTCTCCGACGGGACCAGCCTCCCCGCCGACGTCGTGCTGGTCGGTATCGGCCTCGTCGCGCACACCGCGCTGGCCGAGCAGCTGGGCCTCGAGGTGTCATCGGGCGGCATCGTCATCGACGCCCATGCCCGCACGAGCCTGCCCGGGGTCGTGGCCGCCGGTGACTGCACCGCGCTGCGAGCAGAGAACGGGCTGCTGCGCATCGAGTCCGTCGCCAACGCGATCGCCCAGGGCCGTGCCGCCGCAGCGACCCTCGTCGGCGTCCATGACCCGCTGTCCGTCGTCCCGTGGTTCTGGTCGGACCAGGGCGACATCAAGCTCCAAATCGCCGGCCTGAGCTTCGGTTACGACGACGTGGTGCTGCGCGGCGAGCCGGAAAGCCAGCAGTTCTCCGCCCTGTACTACCGCGGCGACCGGCTCATCGCCATCGACTCGATAAACGCGCCCCGCGACTACATGGCCGTCCGCAAGATCCTCGAGGGCGGCGCCTCCGTGCCGCGCACGGTCGCCGCAGACCTCGACGTTCAGCTCAAGACGCTGATTCCCGCCCGGCGCTGAGCCTCCTGAGACATCCGCCGTGATCAGCCACTCGGGTCGACCGCTCTGATGGGAGATGAGCTGCGCGCCGCCGCTGCGACCATGAAAAAGAAAGAGGATGAGTGTCGGAATGATCGGACTCGGCGCCATGGGGCTGCCGATGTCGAGAACATGGTCCTGCGCGGGCAGGACGTCGTCGGCTTCGACCTGGCGCCGGAACGAGTGCTCACCGCCGCCGAGGTCGGCGTCACGTCCGCCGGATCGCTCGAGGCGCTGATGGCCGCGTGCGACGTCGTGCTGGCGTGCCTTCCCACCGATGAGTCGATGGTGGCGTTGGTGCACGACCTGTGCGGCGTACGCTCGGGCCGGTCAGCTCTTGGTGGTCACCGGCACTTACAGCCTGGCGTGATGTCGACCGTGGATCGGCTGTTCCACGCCGCCGGGGCGAGTGTGGTCGGTGCCCCGGTCGTCTTCGGCGGAACCAACGGCAACAACGGGACGCTTGTGTCGTTGCTCGGCGGCACTGAGGCCGACGTCGAGCGGGCCCGGTCGTCATGGGCTACAGCAAGGACGCCGAGCACGTCGGAGCGCTGGGCGCTGGTCAGATCGCGAAGGCGTGCAACAACTACCTCCACTGGGTTCACTCGGCCTCCAACGTCGAGGCCCTGGCGCTGGCCAAGCGCTACGGGGTGGACGCCGAGAAGATGCGCGAGGTACTGCTGAAGTCACCCGGCGACAATGGCACCCCGCGCAACTTCGACCGCTACCGGTTCACCTGGCACGAGAATGACATAGACCTCGTCCTGGATCTCGCCCAGGACGGCGACCTGATTCTGCCGATGGCCGCCCTGACCGACCAACTGGTCAAGCCGATCACCCAGGGCGAGGTCGTTCGATTGCTCGGCGAGGAGTCGTGCGTCTACCTCGGCCAGACGGTCGCGGCACGCGAGGCGGGACTGGATGACTGAACCAGACCCGACGGAGGCCTCGCTGCGCCGCGGCATCGCCGCCTGCAGCCGGCTGCTCGCTCGACCCCGCCCGCCTGCTCGTTCTGGACTACGACGGCAACGTGCTGGAGAGCGACGGCAAGCCGCCCTCGGAGCTCTTCATCCACGCCGAGATCTACCGTGCGCGCCCGGCGACGCAGCCGGTCGCCCACTTCCATCACGACCCGGCCACGATCTTCGCGGCGGTGCCGACCTGTCCGCTGGTCCCGGTCAAGAACCACTTCGCCCGCTGGGTCGGCGGCATCCCGGTGCACCACGACTCCTCGCACATCGACGACCCCGCCAAGGGCGAGCAGGTCGTGGCGACCCTCGACGGCCGGGACGCCCTGCTGCTGCGCGGCCATGGACAGGTGCTGGTCGCCGAGAGCGTCCGCGCGGTCTTCACCGACGCGGTGCACCTGGCCGAGAACGCCGGAGCGCTCACCCTTGCCACCCAGCTCGGCGCGGTCGAGCCGCTGACCCAGGCCGAGCTGGACCACTTCCTGGAGACGTTCGACCGGCCGAAGCACGTCGAGAAGCTGTGGAAGTACTACGCCCAGGTCGCTGCCGCGCGGGGCGTGATCCCCGCCGAGTGGATCTGAGCGGATCCGCCGCCTTCGAAGGCGGGCGAGGAGTGGGCTCCTCGCTCAGGCGAGCTCTCTCCTCACCCGCGTCCGGTTGGCTCGTGCACCGCAAGCGAGTGCGACCCGCCGCCGAGCAGGAGTACGGGCGGCGGGTCGCCGTCGCGACAACGCCTGATCAGCCGATCGGGACGAGCGCGAGCTTGTCGGCGGGCAGCTTGACGAACACCTTGGTGCCGGCCTCGATGGAGAGGTTGGGCAGCGACCGCACCCGGATCTCGAGATTGCCGACGTTGACCAGGTGGTCGACCGCGTCACCGAGGAACGCACGGGTGCCGACCGTGCCCTCGAGGACGTTCTGCAGGTCGGCCGGCCGCTGCGTGGTGAGGTCGACCGTCTCCGGACGGATGGAGACGGAGACCTCCCTGCCCGTGGGAACCTCCGCGCTGGAGGCGAGGTGGAGCTGTCCTGCGGCGGTGTCGACCACGTAGTTGTCACCGGTCCGGTTGACGACGTCACCGTGGATGAAGTTCGAGCTGCCGATGAACTCGGCCACGAACTTGCTGGTCGGGTTCTCGTAGATGTCGCGCGGCCTGCCCAGCTGCACGACCTCGCCGGCACGCATCACGGCGATGTTCGAGGAGAGCGAGAGCGCCTCGATCTGGTCGTGGGTCACGTAGATGGAGGTGATGCCGAGCTCGCGCTGGAGGCGCTTGAGCTCGTAGCGCAGCGACTCGCGCAGCTTGGCGTCGAGGTTGGACAGCGGCTCGTCGAGCAGGAGCAGCTCCGGCTCGATGACGAGGGCGCGGGCCAGCGCGAGACGCTGCTGCTGACCACCGGAGAGCTTGGTGGCCTGGCGGTCGGCGTACTGGCGCAGCTCCATGACCTCGAGCACACGGTGGACGCGCTGCTCGATGTCGGCCTTGCCCGGACGCTCGCTCCGGGGCTTGACCTGCAGCGGGAAGGCGACGTTGTCGAAGACGCTCATGTGCGGCCAGATCGCGTAGGACTGGAACACCATCCCGAGGCCGCGGCGGTTGGCGGCGACGTTCACCGTCCTGGCGCCCTTGCCGGCCTGGAACAGGGTCCGCCCCTTGACCGAGATGTGGCCGGAGTCGGGGTGCTCCAGCCCTGCGACCGAGCGCAGTGTGGTGGTCTTGCCACAACCCGACGGGCCGAGCAGGGTGAACATCTCACCCTGCTGCACCTGCAGGTTGACGTTGTTGATGGCGAAGACCCGGGCACCCTGCGAGCCGCTCTTCTTGGCCTTCTCACCAGGGTAGGACTTGATGAGGTTGCTGATCTCCAGCATGGCGATGGTCCTTATCTCTTTCTTCGAAGTCTCGCGGGGTCAGTCCTGCTGGAGGCCGACCTTGGCCCCGAGCTTGTAGGCGATGGAGACGAGCACCATGAGCACGGCGATCATCACCACGCCGAGCGCGGCCAGGACGGTGAACTTGCCGTTCTCGAACTGCTCCCAGATCAGGATCGAGAGGACCTCGTTGCCCGAGCTGTAGAGCAGGATGGAGCTCGACAGCTCGCGGAACGACACCACGAAGATGTAGATCCAGCCGGCGAGCAGGCCCGGCATCAGCAAGGGCAGCAGCACGCGACGGAAGACCTGCCACCATGTCGCCCCGCTCACGGCGGCCGACTCCTCCAGCTCGGCGGAGATCTGCTGCATCGAGGTGACGGCATACCGCATGCCGTAGGGCAGGTAGCGGGTGCAGTAGGCGACCAGCAGGATCCAGATGGTGCCGTAGATGGCGATCGGGCTCCGCAGGTAGACGAACTGGAGGGAGAGACCGAGGACCAGGCCCGGGATGACCAGTGGCGCAAAGGAGAGCAGGTCGAGGAGCTTGCGCCCACGGATGCCGGAGCGGACCACGATCCAGGCGGCGACGGCCATGAGGATCATGACCAGGGTCGCCGCGGCGGCCCCGAGGAACAGCGAGTTCTTCAGCGCGGTCGTGGCCTTGGACATGTCCAGCAGCGCGGTGTAGTTGTCCAGGGTCATCGACTTGAACGCCTTGCCCGACGGCTTCTGGTAGTAGGGCAGCAGCGAGGTGTAGACGAGCAGCAGCAGCGGCAGGATGACCGTGAGGACGAAGTAGCCGATGATGGCGGCGCCGGCCAGGGGGCGCCACTTGCCCAGCTCGATCGGGCGCGGGCGGAAGCCCTTGCCGGTCACCGTCTGATAGGCCTTGGCGCCCTTGCTCATCAGATGCTCCACGAGCATGCCCAGCGCGGCGATCGCGAAGAGGCCCAGCGCCAACGCTCCGGCGCCGTTGAAGTCCTGCGGGTAGGTCCGCAGCATGAAGTAGATCTTGCTGGTGAAGACGTAGATGCCGTTCTGCAGGCCGAGCAGCGCCGGGACCTCGAAGCTCTCGAGGGCGCGGACCGTCATGATCAGGACGCTCGCCGCGATGGCCGGGCGCAGCAGCGGCACGGTGATGCGGCGGATCACCGTCCAGCGGGAGGCGCCCGACATCAGCGCCGACTCCTCGAGCGAGGGGTCCTGGGCGCGGAACGCGGCCACCATGAAGAGGAAGGTGATCGGCGAAAGGTGGAGACCTTCGACCCAGATCATGCCCCAGACGCTGTAGATGTTGAGGACGCCCTTGCCGAAGATCGGCTCCAGCACGTAGTTGATCAGGCCGATGTCGGGGCTGGCCAGGAAGATCCACGCGACGCTGTAGAGGATGCCGGGGATGATGAGCGGCACGATCGAGCCGGCGAAGAAGAGGCTCTTGAACGGCACGTCGGTGCGGACGTTCAAGAACGCCAACGCGGTGCCGACGACCAACGAGAGCACAGCGGACCCGACGGCGAACCAGATCGAGTTCCGCATCATCTCGATGGCCTTGTCATCGGTGTACGCCCGCGTGAAGCCGTCCAACGTGAACGCGCTCGTGTTCTGGTCGAGGAAGGTGCCCTGGATCAGGAACCACAGCGGCACGATCGCCAGGTAGGCGACCACCAGCGCGACGACACCGAGGATCAGCACCTTAGGGGTGGGGACGAGACGTCGCCAGACGGCGGGCGCCGCGTCAGTGGTGGCGCGCTGGTCCTGCTCCGGCGTGGTGGTGGCGACGCTCACATCGCCTCACACAGCAGCATGTCCCTGAGGACGAGGGCGGGTGACATTCGAAGCTCCTCCAAGCGGCGGCCCGACTCTCACTGGAATAACGGTCAGACCATTAACCACAATGTGTAGCACATCACATCAGTCGAGGGGAAGCCCGTCAAGCAGGGTTTTCTTCTCGGCCCCGCCGCACTGCGAACGGTACGACAGCCGTCCCTCCGCGATTTTGTTGGAAGGGCGTGTCACCGGGAGCACAATGGCTCTGCTTGCTATACGTTTGACCGTTAGTCCAACAGTCAGCCCCTCCTACGTCTCGAGGTCTTCCATGTCCGACGCCACCGACACGGGTGCCGACCTGTTCAAGCCGGTCAGCGTCGAGCGGGTCTCGCAGGTCATCGTCGACCAGATCAAGCTCCTGGTCCGCGAGGGCAAGCTCTCCACCGGGGATCGCCTGCCCAGCGAGCGCGACCTCTGCCAGCGCTTCGGCGTCAGCCGGGTCACCGTGCGCGAGGCGCTGCGAGTCCTGGAGGCCAGCGGCCTCATCGAGATCCGGGTCGGCGCGCGCGGTGGCGCTTTCGTCTCCTCCCCCACCCGCGAGCGCCTCGGCGAGGGGCTGGCCGACCTGATGAGCCTGTCCTCGCTGACACCGGCGCACATCACCGAGGCTCGCACCATCATCGAGGTGGGCATCCTGCCGTTCGTCGTCGAGCGCGCCACCGAGGCAGACATCGCCAGGCTGCGTCGGATGGTCGAGGAGGGTCAGGAGGCGCTCGACCGCAACGCCTACACCATGAACCTGTCGGCGGCGTTCCACGTCGGCGTCTCCGTGTGCACCCACAACCCGGCCATCGAGGCGCTCGTGCAGAGCTTCCACGGGCCGATGCTGCTCTCGCTGCGCCAGGCGCAGCTGGTCGCGCCGGCCATGGGACGGCGCGGGACCGACGAGCACGCGGCTCTCGTCGACGCCATCGAGGCGCGCGACACCGAGGCCGCCATCAAGGTCATGACGACGCATCTGGAGCGGACGGCGGGCCTGGTCCGCGACATGCCGCCTGCGGGCGCCTGAGGGTCCTCGCAGCTCAGCTCGAAGCGGCGCGCGGTCGCACCCACTGCCCGATCGGCGCCGCGATCAGCGCCCCGGTGACGACCATCGCGGCGCCGATCGGCGTCACGGCGACCAGACCGGCGGTGACCAGGGGCGAGACGAAGAGCGATGCCGCCCGCCAGACGCCGGTCGCCGCGATGGCCTCGCCACGTTCCTCCGGATGCACCGAGTCGCTGGCGAGTGCCGGACCGAGCGTCTGGAGCGCTCCGGCGGCGATCCCGGAGGCCGCCAGAGCCAAGCCGGCGAGCACGCTCGACCCGGCGGCGAGACCCATCATGGCCATCGCCGCACCGGTGACCGGCGTACCCGCGCGCATGATCCGCCGGGCACGTGCATCGCCGTCGACGTGCCGCACCAGCCACGATCCGAGGATCGCGGTCGCGTTGGCGACCGCGACGAGGATGCCCACGGTCGCCGAGAGATGCCCCGCGCGGACGAGCGCGATGGGGACATAGGAGCCCAGCAGACCGCGCCAGGCACCGGCGGTGACGCCTGCGTAGCACCCCTCCCAGACGCCGGCCCTGGCCCACAGACGTCCGGGCGGCCGGTTCTGGACCTTCCGGAACGGCGGGAGCCGGTCCAGGCGCGAGGTGGGGATGAGCGAGACGATCGCAGCCGCCGCCGCGACAAGGAGCGCCGTATGGGCGTCCTCACCGATGAGGAGACCGGCGATCACGGGACCGGCGAGAAGGCCCAGGTTGCCGATCAGGTTGACCGACGCGAGGGCCTTGACCGACGAGCCCTCGCCGCGCACCACATGGGTCTGCGAACCGGTCCAGAAGTACGCCCGAGCCACGCCCTGCAGGAGCTGGGCGATGACGAAGGGCGCCAGCGCGCTGCTGATCACCACCATCGTGCTCGAGATCGCGAGCACCACGCACGCGATCGCGATGATGACCCAGTCGGGCATCACGCGCATCAGGCGGCCCAGTGACATGCGGCCGGTCATCTGGGAGATCGCCGAGATGGCGGTGAGCACACCGACCTCGACCGGCCCGTAGCCGGCGGCGACCGCCTGCAGCGGCAACGCGACAGAGGCGGCACCGAGCGCGAACGAGAAGCCGGCGTTGGCCGCGCCGACCCATGCGCCGTCGGCCTGGAACCGGAGTCGGACCTGAGGCCGTGTCACGCGAGGGGCTCCTTCGGGCGGGCACCCGACGGGGGCGCGCATGGGTGCGCCCCGGCTCGTCGGGGACCGAGCCGGGGCGCAAGGGTCATGCTGAGCGGGTCACGCTGAGAGGCTCAGCGGGATCACTTTTTAGTGACCTTGCCGCCCTCGAGGACCTTCGCGTAGAGGTCGTCCCACTTCTTCGCGTTGTGGAGCATCTCGTCCTCGTCGACCTCGATGGTCTTCAGGCCGGCCAGCGGGTCGTCGGCAGTCGGCACGGAGCCGATGCGGTAGGCGTCGGCGATGGCCTTCTGCCCGTCGGTGAGCAGGTAGTCCATGAACAGCAGCGCGGCGGCCGGGTGCTTGGCGGTGCCGAGCAGGCCGGCACCGTTGGGGCGGATGACGATCGGCTGTGCCGGCGGGTTGGCGGCGGTGCGCCATGCGATCGGGCGCCCCTGCTCGGTGCCCTTCTGGACGGAGTGCGTGTACATGGAGGTGCCGACCGCGAACTCACCAGCGGAGAGCAGCTCGGCCTGGACCGTGTGGCCCTTGACGATCTTCGCGTTCGAGGCGATCGCCTTGAACAGGTCGGTCACCTCCTGCTCGCTCTTGCCCTGCTGGAGGTAGTAGCCGTACATCGCCGAGAACCAGTCCATGTCGCCGACCTCCATCGAGACCTTGCCCTTCCACTTCGGGTCGGCGAGCTGGTCGAGAGACGTCGGGGCGTCCTTGCCCTTCACCATGCTGGTGTTGTAGGCGATGGTGAAGGCGTTGAAGCGGTCGGCGGTCCAGTCGTCCTTCTGGCCCTCGGGGCGGACCGCGTCGCGGAACTCGCTCTTGTAGGGGTAGAAGAGATCCTCGTCGCCGATGATGTTGAGCTCGCCGGAGTTGGTCTCGATGAGGTCCGCGCCCGCGAAGCCCGCCTTCGACTCCTGCAGGATGCGCTGGAGGACGGACTCCGAGTTGCCGCGGTAGACGTTGACGTCGATTTTGTACTTGTCGGTGAAGCCCTTGACGATGTCGTCCATGTCGGTGTTCGAGGTGTAGAGCGAGAGCGTGCCCTCGTCCTTGGCGGCCTTGACGAGCGCGTCGGTGCGCTCGGCGCCGGTCATTCCGTTGAACTTGTCGAAGACCTGCTTCGCGTGGTTGTCGACCTTCGGTTTGCTGTCGCCGGCCGAGCTCGCGGTCGGGCTGCCGCAGGCGCTGAGGACGGCCGTCAGGAGCGCGACCGGAATGATCAGGGCCTTCTTCTTCATGGTTTCTCCCATAGCTGATCCGCAAGGCCGGGACGACCTCGTAGGACTGATGGTTAGTCCAGCACGAGATGGATATCACAGGATGCGGACGAATGGTTAGACCTTAGTGGTCTTCTTTTCACCTTGGATCGTGCCAATCAGCGGCTGACCTGCCCAGCACCGGCTAACTCCGCCGCCAGACCGACGGCCACCGCGGTCGGAAGGGAGGGGTCCGCGAGAGCGGCGAGGGCGTGCTCGACGCGTCCCTGGCCCGCCGGTGCAGACCGGAAGGCCCGTCTGGCACGCACCACGGCGGTGGCGGGGTCCACCTGCCGCAGGCCGCGCAGTTCCCGCGTCCACGTCTCGCCCCCCGTGCCGGCGGCCGCCGGCAGGCGCACCTGCACGGGCTCCCGGGGTTCGGTTCCGAGGGCGGCCCAGACCTGGGCGGCACTGGTGGCGAGTCCTGCCCTGGTCCGCACGAGCTCGTTGAGCCTGCCTCGGAAGACGTCGGCGGCCAGGCCGTGTCGCGCCGCCCGGAACAGCTCCGCGTGCTGGGTCGGGCCCGCGACCTCGGCCAGCCCGGCCGTCTCGGCCAGACCCCGCGGGTCGACCCCGGGCACTCTCGCCAGCCGGGCGGGCCGGCGCCGGTGGTCCAGGTAGGCGTCGGCGGCGCTGCCGAGAAGGTCCCGGCAGGCGAGCTGCCCGAGCAGCTCGGCGAGCCCTTCGAAGACGCCGAGGTCGGCCCAGCATGCCGGCGCGACCAGGTTGCCGAGCCATTGGTGGGCGGCCTCGTGCGCCAGGGCGGCGACCCGTCGCGCCCGGTCGGCCGTCAGCAGTCGCTCGGAGAGCAGCACACATCCCGGGTGCTCCATGGCAAGCCACGGCGCGTCCGGCACCAACACCTGGACGTACTCGCTCCCCCACGGCGCGTCACCTCCGAAGAAGTCGAGCATCCAGTCCAGCGCAGCCCGGGTCTCGGCCAGCGGCGTGCGCAACGCCGCGTCGCAGGACCGGCGGGCGTGGATGGCCACGCCGTCGGCCGCCTCGTGGCGCCACGGCCCCACGGCGAAGCCGAGGTGGTGTCCGGCCAGCACACTCCCCGCAGCAGGGACGACGCTGACCGGAGTCGGCCCCGGGACGTCGCCGGAGACCCGCACGGTCAGCGTCGTCCGGGTCAGGTCGTCGGGACGGCCCGCCTCGCCGAGAAGGTCGGCCGCCCCTCCGAGCGCACCGCTGAACAGGACGTACGCCACGCCGTCGGAGGGGTCCACCCAGCGCGTGAGCCCCCAGGGACCGCCCGCGCGATAGTCCACTCGCCGCCGACGGCGCTCAGTGCCGAGGTCGAGGTGGACGTGCGCCGACTCGGCACCCAGGTCCACGTCGATCGTGCGCACGCGTCCCATGGTCGCTGACGCTGCGGGGGCGCTCTGCCGGGGGTCGGGCCGAGCGGTCAGCCGACCTCTGCCAGCGAGCGGTCCGGGCCGGTGTAGCGGCGTACCGGATTGTCGCGGACCAGCATGGTGGTGACGTAGCTCAGCGTAATCCCGGCACCGATCGTGAGAGCGAGCGCCGGCCCGAGGGCCCCGGCGAGGGCGCCGACGAGTGCGTCGCCCATGGCCGGACCTCCGCGGGAGGACACCTGATAGATCGACGAGACCCGGCCGCGGAGCTCGTCGGGGGTCTCGATCTGCACGGCGGCATGTCGGATCGAGGTCGCCAGGGCGTCCGCGACGCCGAGGCCGAGTGCGGCGAGGATCGCCAGCGCGAACCAGTGCGAATGCGCGAGAACCAGGCCCGCGACCGCGAAGCCGCCCGTGGCGAACAGCAGGATGCGGCCGAGCGTGCGCGAGCGGCCGAGCACCCTGACGATGCTGTAGGTCGCGAGCAGGGCACCTGCCGAGGGCGCGGCCGCCAGCACGCCGTACCCCTTCGGGCCGACCTCGAGGACGTCGAGCGCGAGGGCCGGCAGCAGCACCCGGTAGGCCCCGAAGACCATCGCGGAGAGGTCGAGCGACATCAACAGCAGGATGATCGGCCGGTGCACGACGTAGCGCGCGCCTTCGACGATCGCGCCGAAGATCGGCTTGTGCTCCCGGTCGAGATGCGCGGTCGGCGCCTTGACGAGGACGAGCAGCCCGATCATCGCGGCGTAGGTCATCGAGTCGAAGGCGTGGACGAGGCCCGGGCCGCCGAGGGCGATCATCAGGCCGGCGAGCCCCGGGCCGACCAGGACCGCGATCTCGCGACACGGGTTGACCAGCGCGAAGGCCTGCGGGAGCTGGTGCGCCGGCACCATCGACCCGATCAGCGCCGTCCGGGTCGGGTTGTCGAAGGTGGTCGCCCCCATCGACAGCAGGGAGGCCAGGACGACGTGCCACGCCTGCACGTGGTCGGTCAGGGTGAGGACCGCCAGGGCCAACGCGACCAGACCGCCGGCGCCCTGCGACAGCTGCAGCAGGCGGCGACGGTCCATCCGGTCGGCGAGCGCCCCGCCGACCGGGCTGAGCACCATCACCGCGATCCCCCCGGCGGCGCCGACGAGGCCGGTGGTCGCCAACGACCCGGTCAGGTCGTAGACCTGGTAGAGGCTCGCCGCCATCGCGCCGCGGGTCCCGATCTGGGAGAGGACTACTCCGAGGAGGTAGGTGACGAAGGAGCGGTTGCGCAGCACCTCCGCGAGGTTCATCCGGTGCTTCCGGTCACGAGAAGAGGAGCGACTTGATGACCACCGGCACGACGCCCGGCGGAGTCAACACCTCTCCGATGTCGATGAAGTCGAGGTCGTTGAGCTCGACGCCGTCCACCGAGACGACCCGGCGGTCCAGTCCCACGTCGATGCCGAGGATGCGGCCGACCAGCTGGCCGACGTCGCCGTCGATCACGAGGGTCAGGGGCTCCTCGGAGGCGCCGGCGCCGGCGGCGATCCCGACCGCCAGCTCCTCGAGTGCGGCGTACGCCGGAAGGCCGGTCCAGCCGAAGCCGAGAGCGACCGGCAGGGCCAGGTCCGCGCCGCGGATCTCGGCGCCGCGCCGGATCGCGGCTGCGACGTGCTCACGGTCGACGGTCGCTGCGTCGATGAGGCCGAGATGGACCACCGGCAGGTTGTGCACCGGCAGCACCGACTGGTCGCTGATGTGGATCGTCTTGCCGCTGACCTGCACCGTGTACTGCGACGCACCGATGACGGTGGCACGGATCCGCTGGCCGGCGTCGATCGCGGGGATGTCGGCCCGCTCGCCCAGCTGCTTGACGATCTCTCCGGCGAGGTCGCGGGCGATGTCGCCGTAGTCGCCCGCCTCGGAGCCGAAGATGTACTCGGAGACACCTCCGGAGAAGGTCAGGTAGGCCGGTGCGAGGCTGCGCTCCAGCGGACGGGTCAGCCGCAGCGCCTTGCCGAGCGCTGTCGGCTCCTCCCCGAGGATCTCGTCGACGGAGACCTCGGCGAGCCGCTCGCAGATCCGCCGGCGGACCGCCGGGTCGGCCGCCGTGGCCGGGGTCAGCTCGATGCCCAGGTCCTCGGCGACCAGCAGCGCCGAGTCGTCGATCCTGGTCCAGCCTCCGTCGGCGTCCTGGGCGAGCAGGCGGCCGCCCACCGCGTACGCGGCGACGTCGAGCACCTCCCCGCCGTCGAGCAGCGCCAGCTTGGTGGTGCCGCCGCCGATGTCGACGTGGAGGCTGGCCCCGCCGCGCTGGCCCGAGAGCCGGGTGGCTCCCGAGCCGTGCGCGGCGAGCAGGCTCTCCAGCTCGTGGCCGGCACTGGCGCAGACGAACTTGCCGGACTGGCTGGCGAAGAGCTCGTCGATCGCGCGGGCGTTGGGCCGCTTGATCGCCTCACCGGTGAGGATGACCGCGCCGCTGTCGATGTCCTTCGCGGTGAACCCGGCCGCCGCGTAGGCGTCGGCGATGAAGTGGGACAGCTCGTGCGCGTCGATCATCCCGTCCGCCCGGAACGGGGTGTGGATGATCGGCGAGGTCGACACGACCTGGCGGTCGACCACCTCGAACCTGCTCGACAGGTCGGTGCTGCGCCGTCGCAGCACCACCTTCGCGAAGAGCAGGTGGGATGTCGAGGAGCCGATGTCGATGCCGACGGTCACCAGCTCGAGGGTGTCCTGCTCCTCGATGAGCTGCTTGATGGCCGCGGCCTCGTCCTCGGTGATCCCGAGGTCGTGGTAGTGGTCGAAGTCCAGGTCGTGCACCGTTCAGACCGCCGGACCGTCGAACTGTGGGTTGCGGATGACGCCGGTCAGTTCCGACTCCGGGATCGCCAGGATCGCCGGCTCGTCGAAGACGTCGCCCATCTGCGAGGGCACACCGGTCTTGGCGCACTCCTCCAGGAACTTGCGGTGGATCCGGTTGTCCTGCTCTTCGTACTCGATCTGACGGCCGCCCTTGGAGACCGAGACCGCGCCCTGGCCCTCCGCGCTCTTGCGACGCAGCGAGATGAACGGGTAGCGCCGGCTGCCCAGGCTCATCGCGACGTAGCGGGCCGGCTGGTCGCCGGTGTTGAAGTGCTGGTGGAACATCCAGAACGGCGGGGTGTACATGATGCCGTGGCGCCACGGCAGCTCGACGAAGTCGGAGTCGCCGTCGTACCAGAGCAGTGAGTAGCCGGAGCCGTCGACCGCGTGCACGTGGGTTCCGGCGGCGTGGCGGTGGGCCTTCTTGTAGCGACCGACCGGCATCTGCGAGACGTGGGAGTGCATGGTCCCGTCCGCGAGCACGAAGTTGACGTTCATGGAGCCCTTGCCGCGGCCCTCGAACTCGTAGAGCTTGAAGCTGGTGAGGTCGTTGACGAAGTTCGTCTCCCAGATGTTCTGGACCTTCACCGAGTCCTTGTTGAAGGTGTCGAGCTTGCCCTCGCCGTCGAAGTACTTCGGGTCACCGACGCGGCCGACGAAGTCGTGCTGGTTGTCGAACACGAAGTCGAGGTCGTGGTAGAGGTTGATCGTCAGCGGGGCGTCGTTGGTGACCGAGAGGCGCACCGGCTCCGAGCCCGAGCCGTTGAAGATCTGGTACCGGCAGTTGAGCGGGATCGCGAAGAGCGCCTTCGGGCCGAACTCGAACGTCCGCTGGGCGCCGCCGGGCAGCCGGACGACGACCGATCCGTGGCCGGCGAGGACGAAGAAGAACGCTTCGTACAGGTGGCGCACGACCTCGGTGTTCTTGCGGGGCTCGATCTCCAGGACGTAGTTGGCCATGAAGTCACCCATGCCCTTGGTGTGCGCGAAGCAGCCCTTGGCGCCGTAGCGCTCCCAGAGTCCGGTCTCCAGGGTCAGCAGGTCGTGACCGAAGTCGAGGTGGATCGGGATGCCCTCGCCCTCGGCCCAGTCCTTGTACGGGTCGACCAGGTAGCCCGGCTGGGACGGGGCCTGCTCGACCTCGTGCGGCCGGGGGGCGGATGCAGTCGTCATGTGAGCCATGACCTCCTTGGGCGGTGAAGTGGATTCGGGTGTGTACGTGACGCGGGCTGGCGTCAGTGCGCGCCTGCGAGCGACGGGCGGTCCTCGCTCGAGGCTGCGTTACGACCCAGCGCCGCGGTGGTCGGGAACACCAGCGACTTGATCACCACCGGGACGGCACCGGTGGCGGCCAGCAGCGCGCCGATGTCGACGAAGTCGAACGCCTGCAGCCTGAGCCCGTCGATGGAGACCACCGGGACGGGCAGGTCGAGCTCCTCGTCGAGGTGGATGCCGATCAGTCCGCCGACGTCGCCGTCGCCGACCAGCACCAGCGGCTGGCCGTCGGCCGTCCACTCGGCCATGCCGGCGACGACACCGCGGCAGAAGGCGTCGAGCCGCCCGAAGGTGGCCGACCCCTCCCAGCGGTAGCACAGGGCGACCGGTTGGTCCTTCGGCATCGCGTCGAAGTGCTTGAGCTCGTCGCGGACCGTCGCCGCGATGAGGTCGGCGTCCAGCTCGTCCGCGCTCAGCGGCAACTGCGGCGTGAGCACCGGGACGTTGCGCAGCGGCAGCAGCGAGGTGGGCTCCACGAAGATCGTGGTGCCGCTCACCTGCACGGTGTACTGCGAGGCGCCGACGACGGTGGCACGGATGCCCTGCTCGGCGGCCTGCAGCTCCGGGCCCCAGCCGTCCACACGCCGGCGGATCGCCTCGGCCAGTCGGGGGCCGAGGTCGCCGTGGTCGCTGGTGTCGCGCCCGTAGACGTACTCCGCGACACCGCCCGAGAACGAGATCGCGTCCGGGTCCGGACCGGCCGGAAGCGGGTCCAGGCGCAGCAGGTCGGCCGTCGCCGCGGCCGGCGTACCGCTCTGCATGGCGGCGTACAGGTGGTCGGCCATCACATCGACGAGCCGCGACAGACCGTCGCGGTCGGGGACCTCGCCGATCGCCAGGGCGAGGTCGGCCTCGGCTGCGAGACGGCGGCCCGCCTCCTCGATCCGGGTGACCCTGCCTTCCGCGTCGAACGCGACGATGCGCGCCCCGACGTCGATCGCGGTGAGTGCCTCGACCTCGCCGTCGTGGCACACGGCGATCTTCGACGTGCCACCACCGATGTCGATGTTCATCGTGCGGTTGCCGTTGCGCTCGGATCTCTTCACGGCACCGGACCCGAAGGCCGAGAGCTGCGTCTCCAGCGCGTCGCCTGCGCTCACCGAGACGAACTTGCCGGCGAGCTGCGAGAACACGTCGGCGATGACGCGCGAGTTGGTACGCCGCACCGCGACGCCGGTCATGATCAGCGCGCCGGTGTCGATCTGCTCCGGCTGCACGCCCGCCAGGGCGTACTGCTGGTCGAAGAACTCCCGGAGGGCGTCACCGTCGAGGGTGTCCCCTCCGGCGTCGCCCGTGCTGTAGGGCGTGAGCAGGACCGCCGACTCGTGGGTCACCTCGCGCGAGATGACCTGGTAGCGGTTGTCCCGTCGCTCCAGCACGATCTGCGACAGCACCATGTGCGTCGTGGACGAGCCGATGTCGACGCCGACGCTGACGAGGCGGACCTGGTCGTCCTCCAGGATCAGGCTGCGGCCGCTGCTGGTGAAGATCCGGCCGCCGGCGTGGTCGAGCGGCGTGGACTCGGCCGGGTCACTGAATCCCATCGGCCATCTGCCGCTTCTCGTAGTCCCACTCGATCCCGGCGGGCTTCTCGTACCAGGTCGGGTCCATCCGCAGCTCGACGCCGTTCTCCTTCAGGAGCGCCTCGTACTCCTCGCGGACGTGCGGGTCCTCCTGCCAGTACGCGATCGCGGTGCCGCCCTCGTGCAGCTCCCGGGCCGTGTAGTCGGTGTGCTTGCTGCCGGGCGCGCCCGGGTCGCGACCCGGGTTGTGCGGACCGAACCAGGCGCTGAGGCGGAACGGCTCCTTTGAGACCGAGAAGTGCTGGTGGTACCAGCGCTGACCGCCCGGAGCGGCGGTGATAAAGCCGAACTGCTCGTAGTCCAGGCGCTGGACCTGGTCGCCGTTGCCGTCGGCCCACGGGGTTGGGCCGAGGTGCTCGGGCCAGGTGTGCGTGTAGCCCTTCCCCTTGAGGCAGATCAGGATCGCCGCGGAGGTGTGCGCGTGGGCCTTCGAGTAGCGGCCGTTCTCGTGCTGGGCGATCCAGTAGTAGAACTGGTTGTTGGTCATCATCGGCTCGACCCGGCGGTAGCCGGGCGACCGACGGTTGTCCAGGGGCAGGTCGCAGTTGACGACGTCGGGGATGAAGTTGGTACGCCGCATGGCGAGGCCGCGGACAGGGTCCGGCTCGACTTCCTCGCGGTACTTGTAGAAGTCGTCGGCACCGCTGAAGCGGTCACGGAAGATGAAGTCGTTGTTGAAGACGGCCTCGACGTTGTTGAGCTGGTTCAGCACGTTGGGGGCGGTGTTGCCGGCCATCAGCACGGCGGGCTTCGAGGTCGCGTTGACGATCCGGAACCAGGCGTTCATCGGGATCGAGAACATCGAGCCCTTCTGCCACTCGAAGACGTGCTTGTTGACGTCTCCCTCCTGCCAGACCTCGCAGGTGCCCCGCCCCTCGACGGCGAGGTAGATCTCCTCGAACATGTGCTTCTCGGGGTTGAGCGCGCCGCCGGCGGGGACCTCGACGACGAAGTGGCCCCACTTGGTCTCGGTGCCGTAGGTCTGGATGTAGCTGCCGCGGCCGCCCTTGCGCTCCCAGTCCTGCAGCGGCAGGTCGAGGACAGTGCGAACACCGAGCCCACGCCACACCGGAACGCCTTCGGACTCCATGAACGAGTCGTACGGCGTCGGCTGCTTCTTGAAGTCGCCGAACCCGGCCCGAGCGTGCCCCGTCGGCTCCCGCCAGACCTTCGCCGTCGTCTCGTCATCGGACATCAGTGAGCCTCCCGTGGGGTAGCGTGTCGCGGTATGGTCCAAAGGTTAGACCAAATAGTAGGGAGCGGCAACCGTCACCCTCAGATGACGAAGCTCTCCAGGGTCTCCGGGGCGAACAGGTCCTCCGGCCGCAACGGCTTCGGCGAGAGGCCCTGGGCGTGGTGATGGCCGAGGAACGACTCGAGCACGTGCCGGTTGGGCTCCAGCCCGTAGGACCACAGGTCGTCGCCGAGCAGCGCCCGGTCGGCCTCGGCGTGCTGGATGAGCCAGGGCGACATGAAACGCAGCGCGGAGGAGTCCAGGAACGCCTCGTAGGCCAGGCCCTTGGCCCGAGTGAACGCCTGGTGGAGCGACTGGGCGATCCAGCGGTCCGCCTCGTAGACATCCCGTCGGATGGCGACCACGTGCATGATCGGGAAGATCCCGGTGCGGGCGTAGTACGCCTTCTCGGCCGCGACGGGGTCGGCGAACAGGCGACGTACCCGACCGTCGTCGGCATAGAACGAGCTCGGGATCCGCGGACCGTAGAACGCGTCGATTTCGCCGGTGTGCAGCATCTCGGCGAGCGTGCGGTCCGCCGGGATAGCACGGACGTCGAAGGGCACGTCGATGGCGCCCTTCTCGACCCGACCGGGGGTCTCCTGACCACCGGTCAGGTAGCTGACCGAGTCGACCGGCACGCCGTGCTCGTCGGCGAGGATGCCGCGGATCCAGACGTTCGCGGTCAGCTGGAACTCGGCGTTGCCGACCCGCTTGCCGCGCAGGTCGCCGGGCTGCTCGATGCCGCTGTCGGCGTTGACGAAGATCCCGCCGTGCCGGAACATCCGCGAGGTGAAGACCGGGATCGCCACGAACGGCGACGGCTCACCGGCCGCGACAGCACGGCTCAGCGCGGCCGAGTACGAGGACAGCGACATCTCGGCCACGTCGAACTCGCGGTGCCGCACCATCCGGAAGAAGGTCTCCTCCACCGGCAGCCGCAGGTAGGTGAGGTCGATGCCGTCGGGACGCACCGAGCCCTCCCACAGCGCGCGCGTGCGGTCGTAGTCGCCGCAGGCGAGCGTCACCGGATGGCGTCGCATCGGCAGCTCCTCCTCGTCGGCAGCGGTCAGCGGCCCAGCCGCGCGGCCAGACCCGGGTAGACCCGCAGCGCATTCTCACTCATGACCTTCGCGCGGTCCGCATCACTCAGCGACGCCGCCTCGAGGTAGCGCAACGTGTCGTCCCACTCGATGCCGGTCGCCGGGTCGGCGCCTCGCACCGCACCCAGCATCTCCGAGGCGAAGAGCACGTTGTCGGCCGGGACGACGTCGAGCAGGAGGTCGATGCCCGGCTGGTGGTACACGGCGGTGTCGAGGAAGACGTTGCGCCACAGGTCCGCGGGGTCCTGCCAGCCGTTGCGCATCGCCAGACCGCGGAAGCGGCCCCAGTGATAGGGCACCGCGCCCCCACCGTGCGGGATGACCAGGCGTAGCGCCGGGAACCGCTCGAAGAGGTCGGACTGGAGCAGCTGCACGAAGACACTGACGTCGGCGTTGAGGTAATGCGCACCCAGCGTGTGGAAGTTGGGGTTGCACGCCGTGGAGACGTGGACCATCGCCGGAGCGTCGAGCTCCTCGAGCACCTCGTACACAGGGAACCACGACTCATCGGTGATCGGCTTGCCGGCCCAGGTGCCCGAGGGGTCGGGGTTGAGGTTGACCCCCACGAAGCCGAGCTCGTCGACGGTGCGGCGGATCTCGGTGACGACGCCGTCGATGTTGCCCGCCGGCGTCTGCGGCAGCTGGGCCACCGGCGCGAACGTCGTCGGGTAGAGCTCGGCGATGCGGTGCACCAGGTCGTTGGACGCGCGCGCCCATGCGGTGGCGGTGTCGGCATCGGCTACGTGGTGCTCCATGCCGGACGCCTTCGGCGAGAAGATCATGACGTCGCCGCCCCGCTCTCGCAGCACCCGGAGCTGGTTGGCCTCGACGCTCTCGCGCAGCTCGTCGTCGCTGATCGGCGACATCAGCGGAGAGACGCCACCGGATGCCAGGGCTGCCAGCTGGGCGTCGCGGAACGCCTGGAGCTGGCCGGGCGCGGTCGTGTAGTGCCCGTGGATGTCGATGATCAAGAGTCGGTCTCCTTGACCCAGTCGGCGTAGTCGACGTAGCGCGCACCGGCCCTCTTGAGCAGCGGGCGCATGTTGTTGACGTCGAGCGCGATCTCACCGGCCTCGTACCGTGACCGCGCGAGCGCCTCCTTCTCCTCGCGCGCATGGGATGCGGCGAGGACCTCCGCAGCCCGGAGCCGGGCGACGACCACGACTCCGTCGTCGTCGGCGACGATCACGTCACCGGGCGAGACGATCCGTCCGGCGATGCTGATGGGGACGTTGACGTCACCGAGCGTCCCCTTGACGGTGCCCTCGGCGGAGACCGCCTTGGACCACACCGGGAAGCCCATCTTGTTGAGGTCCGCCACGTCGCGGACGCCGGCCTCGATGATCAGTCCACGTACTCCTCGCGCCTTGAGCGAGGTGGCGAGCAGGTCTCCGAAGTAGCCCATGTCGCAGGGAGCCGTCGGCGAGACGACGAGGACGTCGCCTTCGCCGCACTGCTCGACGGCGACCCCGATCATCGTGTTGTCACCAGGAGCGACCGTCGCGGTGACCGCGTTGCCGGAGATGCGGACCCCCCGCTGGACCGGATTGATGTGCGAGCCGAGCAGGCCGGAGCGACCCTGCGCCTCGTGCACCGTGGCGACGCCGAAGCCGCCCAGCGCGTCCGCCACCGCGCGGTCGGCGCGGGGCGGGTTGGTGACGATGAGGCCGCTCAACGGACGGCTCCGCCGGGCTGGCCGATCAGGGCGGGCATCATCGAGACGTGGATGGCGTCCTCGTCGGTCTCGCCGGCGAGCACCCGGATGGCGTGGTCGACCTGATCGATGCCGTAGCGGTGCGTGGCCAGCTTCTCCAGGGGGAAGCGGTGGGAGGCCAGCTGCGCGACGGCGAGCTCGCACGCGTTGAACGAGTGGCCGCGCGCGGACTTGATCGTGATCGCCTTCTCGGTGATCTTCTTGACCGGAAAGTCGGGGAACGCCGCGAGCTCACCCTGGATGAGCAAGGTGCCCCCACGTCGCTTGAGCACGTCGACGCCGAGCAGCACGGGAGCCGTGCCCGCGCGTGAAGTGCAGTCGAGCACATGGTCGAGACCGCGACCGCCGGTGAGGTCCATGACCTTCTCCCGCGGGTCCTCGGTCATCACGTCGATGACGGCGTCGGCGCCGAGCTCCATGGCCAGCTCGAAGCGAGCCTTGTCGCGCGTGGTGCCGGAGACGATGACCTGGGCGGCACCGGCCGTCTTGGCGGCGACGAGCTGGGCGAGGCCCTGCTGACCGGGGCCCTGGATCAAGACGGTGTCGTTGTAGCCGACGCCGGCGGTGAGCAGCGCCCACTCGATGCCGTTGGACAGCGGCATCACCAGGCCGGCCTCTTCGGCGGTGATGCTGTCCGGGATCTTGTGGAGGACAGCGTTCCAGGGCAGGTACATGTACTCCGAGAAGCCGCCCCACAGGGTCCCCTCGAAGCCGGTCGAGGTGTAGCCGAAGCGGCGCGCGTCCGGGTTCGTGCGCCAGTCGGTGGCCTCGCAGTGGCGGTACTCGCCGATGCGGCACCATTCGCAGTTGAAGCACGCGACGTAATGCTCGACGAAGACGCGGTCGCCCTCCTGCAGGCCGTGGCGCTCCTTGAACCTCTCGCCGGCCTCGGCGATCACGCCGACGTTCTCGTGGCCCATGATGACCTCCCCCTGAGTCGCGGGGCTGGTCGGCGGGGTGGAGTAGAGCTTGACGTCCGTGCCGCAGATGCCGGCGACCTCCACCTCGAGCAGAGCAGACTCGGCGTCGATCCGCGGCCTGTCGAACTCGCGCATCTCGGTCGTGCCGGGTGCGGTCCGGACCGCCGCGAGCACCTTGTCGGTCATCGATTCTCCCTCGCCGCAAACCGTCATTGGCAGAATGGTCTGACCAGCATATCATCGGGTCATGAGGCGGGTCACTGACTCACCTCCAACGGCCTATCTGCCCGAGATCCGCTGCGCCGCCCGCGAGGAGCCCCATGCCCGAGCTGCTGACCCTGACCCGCCCGCAGGGCGCCAACCGAGCCCTTGTCGATGGTGAGATCGACCTTCCGGGCTACTCGTTGGCGTTCGCCGACGAGCCGGTGCTGGTCAAGGGCTTCCGCAAGATGGTCCGCGGTCTCGAGTACGACATCGCCGAGATGGCGCTCACGACGTACCTGACCGCCAAGGAGCACGGCGCCGCCTTCACCGCCCTCCCGGTCTTCCTCGTCCGCGGCTTCCACCACGGCAAGATCCAGGTGCTGCGCGACGGCTCGATCAGCACGCCGAAGGATCTGACCGGGGCCCGGGTCGGCGTCAACCGGGGCTACACCGTGACCGCAGGCGTCTGGGCGCGTGCGGCGCTCGCCGAGCACGGGCTCGACCTCGACTCGGTCACCTGGATGCTCTCGGGCGACGAGCACGTGGCGACGTACGTCCCTCCGACGAACGTCGTTCCCGCGCCCGAGGGCCGCTCGCTCGAGGAGATGCTGCTCGCCGGTGAGCTGGACGCGGTCGTCAACGCCGGGATCGAGCACCCCGACGTCGTGCCGCTCATCCCGGAGCCGACCGAGGCGGGGATGAGGATGCTTCTCGAGCGCGGGATCTTCCCGATCAACCACCTCGTGGTCGTGAAGGACTCGCTGCTCGCGGAGGACCCCGACCTCTCGGTCGCGCTCTTCGAGGCGTTCGCGGAGGCGAAGCGTCGCTACGTGCAGAAGCTGGGCCGCGGCCTCGTGGAGAGCAAGGACGACCGGCTGCTCGGCCGGATCCTGGCCGAGACGGGGGCGGACCCGCTCCCCTACGGGCTCGAGGCGAACCGAAAGGTGCTCACCGAACTGCTCGAGCATGCCCGCGCCCAGCACATCCTGACCGGCTCCCTCGCACTGGAGGACGTCTTCGTCGCCAACACGCTGCGCCTGCACGACTGACAGTCGTCAACCCGTCCGGGACAGGTCAGCAGACCCGGCGCAGGCCGCTGCCGGCCTCGTAGACGCGCGCGCTCCCGGTCGGCACCACGAGCGCCGAGGCGTCGTCGTCGCTGAGGCCTTCGAGCAGCTGGGCGAGCATGCGGAGCGCGTTGCCGTGCGAGACGACCAGGACGGTGTGGCCCGCGTCGAGGGCGGGGAACAGCTCGTCGTCGACGTACGGTCGCAACCGCTCGCGTACGTCGGACAGGCTCTCGGCCCTGCCGTCGGCGTCGACGGGCGGCCGGGCGTCGATGCCACGCCGCCAGCGGGCGACGCGAGCGGCGCCGTAGCGCTCGGCGGCCTCGGCGCGCGGCATCCCCTGCAGGGCGCCGTAGTGGCGTTCGTTGAGCCGCGCGGTGCGCAGGACCGGAGCATCGGGAACCCCGCACGCGTCCAGGATGAGGTCCGCGGAGTCGCGCGCGCGAGCCAGCAACGACGTGTGCGTGACGTTCGGCGAGATCCCCTTCGCGCGCAGCCGGACGCCGGTCGAGCGGGCCTCTTCTCGGCCGGCCTCGGTGAGCGCGACGTCGGCCCAGCCCGCGAACCGGTCGGCCGCGTTCCACGCGCTCTCACCGTGGCGGGCCAGGACGAGCATCAGTGCCGCCCGAGGAAGTCCAGCACCCGCCGCTGGGACGACTCCGGGGTCTGCTCGGCGACCGGCACGTCCCAGTACTCGTTGTCGGGCAGGCACTCCTGCAGATAGCGCGCAGCGGAGCGGGTGTGGGAGAGATCCTCACCCGGGACGATGAGCGCCGGGACGTCGAGGACCTGCAGGTCCTCGGGCTCGGGGCCGGGCACGGTGTCGCGGTCGAAGAGGAGCCGAGCCGTTCCGCTGACGATGGTGGCGTAGCGGCCGGCATCGCGCCCGGCATAGCTCGCCGCGAAGGCGTCATCGGTGCGCAGCGCCGCCGCCCACGGGCCGACCCGTGGATCCTTGCTGAAGCCGGCGTCCGTCGAGCGGGCCAGCTCGACGACGGCCTGCAACCCGTGTTCCGCGACGAAGCCGAGGTGCTGGGTGAAGCGGCGCTGTTGAGCGGCGCGGTAGGTCACCCCACCGGCCGGGGAGAACAGAACCATCGAGCGCACGCGCTGCGGGTGGGCGACCGCGAGCAGGGCGGCGGTCGAGCAGCCGACACAGCCGCCCATCGCGTGGGCGTCCTCGATGCCGAGGTGGTCGAGCAGGGCGACGGCCTGGGCGACGTACTTGTCCCAGGACAGCCGTTCGAGCCGGCCACCCGACCGCCCGGACTCGCGCCGGTCGAAGACGATGCAGGTGTAGCTCTGCGAGAGGGCGGGGATGAAGCCGAGATCCTTGTACCGGCCGAACGTCGTCCAGTTCTCGAGGCTCGAGTCGAACCCGCCGGGGCTGAACATGAGAACAGCCGGCCCGCTGCCGATGCTCTCGTAACGGGTGGGGATGCCGTCGAGGTCGACGATGGGCACGGCTGCTCCTCTGTGTCTGGTGCTCTACTTCTGTCCGCGGAGCTTCCGGGCGCCGCGGATGTCGGAGGCGCACTCGACGAGCGCGTCGTAGGCCACCTTCGCGACGTTGGCGTAGGTGTCGGGCTCCTTGTCGACGTTGCCCGCGTCGTAGCCGATCGCGGCCGTGACCATGCGGATCCGGCCGTCCAGCCAGGGGCCGCCGCCGAAGCCGCCGAGCACCGGGATGTCCACGGCATCGACCACCACCGGGCCGACGACCGGACCGGAGTTGGTGAAGTTGAGCGCAACGGCGCCGGCCGCCTCGAGCCGTTTGGCCTCGGTGACGAGCTGGTCCAGCATCTCGTCCGGGACCTGGGCGCTGCTGGCGGCGGAGTACTCGATGCCGTACTTCAGCGACGTCTGGGGCGTGATGCCGAACTGCGGGAAGACCGGGATGCCCGCACGCGTGATCGCCTCGACTGCCTCGGGGTGCTGCGAAGCGCCGTCGAGCTTCACCAGGTCGACACCGGCCTCCTTCACCAGTCGGACGGCGGCCCTGACTGCGGTCGCAGTGCCCTCCTGGAGTGGCCCGAACGGGAAGTCGGCACTGAGCAGGGCTCTCTGCACCCCGCGGCGCACCGCCTTGGCGACGACCAGCAGCTCGTCCAGCGTGATCTCGAGCGGGTGGGCATGGCCCCACAGGTTCACCCCGACCGTGTCGCCGACCGAGACGATGTCAGCGCCGGCGCGGTCGGCCAGCTGCGCCATCTGGTAGTCCCAGGCGACGAAGCAGACACTCTTCTCACCCGCGGCCTTCATCGCCCGGAGCGACGGAACGGTGACCTTCGGCGTCGTCCCCATGCTCATGCCCGGGTCGCTCGGAGCAGCTCGACGAGGTCGTCCTCCTCGGCCGGGACCAGCAGGATCCGGGCGTGGGGACGGAGGTGGAAGAGCGCCTCGCTGGTGAGGGCACCGGGTGTGACGACCAGGCCGGCCGTCATGATGCCGCGGACCTTGCAGGCGGCACCGATCGTGCCGACGGCCTCAGCGTTGGAGCCGTCCACCGACACCAGGACGACGGTGTTGCTGTCGTCGAGCGCATCGGCCAGCTCGACCGACTCTCCGGCTGTGGTGACGAGAGTCAGCCCCGGGTCGGTGACGCTGTAGAACCGGGCCTGGCCCCACTCCATCGAGGCCGTGCGACGCACGATCTCCTCGGCTGCGGGGTCGAGCGCGATGACCCTCGTGTTGCGTGTCGCCGCGAGCGGGTAGTCGATGCGGAACGCCGCCTCCTTGGCGGTGGTGGCCTCGGCGCAGGCGCTGACGCCGGCCGGGATCGAGAGCTGTTTGGCCACGGTGACTCAGACCGTGGTCTGGGGGACGCCCGGCTTGGCGATCATGGCCTCGCCGATCCCCTCGACGAAGGACTGGTCGGCGGGCAGCACGATGGCGACCGAGCGCACCTTCTGGTCCTGGGGCCGGTTCCCGACCGGCTCGGTGCCTTCCTGCAGCGCCAGCGCGGCCTTACGGAGCTTCTGACGGGCCTTGATGATGCCGGCGTCGGTGGCGACGAGGCGCTCCTTGGTCCGGTCGACGATCGGACCCATGGACTCCTGGAGCGAGGAGTCCTGCAGCGCGATGCCCTCGATGCCCGAGTACGTCTCCCCGCGGCGCTGGGCCTCCCGGTCCATCAGGTAGTCGTTGTCCTTGTTGGCGAGCGGGCGGTAGGCCGCGTCGTTGGCGCTGTGGACACCCTTGCCGGCCCGCATGGCGGCAACCTCGGTCTCGGTGAGCTCGCGGGTCGGGTGGTAGTCGAAGCTGTAGGCCCAGCAGTTCTCGTCGTCGATCGGCACCCAGAAGTGGCCGTGAACCGGGTGGTCGCCGCGCGGAGGCACCATGGTGAAGTTCGGAAGCACCCACGGCGTCACGCGCCAGTAGTAGTGCCCTTCCTCGGCGTTGCGGCGGGCGCCGATGAGCAGGCCACCCTCGGAGTCGACGACCTCGAAGAACGGCTTGAGATCACCCTTGTTGTACTCGTTGCCCTTCGACCCCTGGAAGAGCGGGTCGCTCTCCAGGTTTCCGCCGTGCAGAAACGTGACGTGGCTGGAGTCAATGCCGCCCTCTAGCGCCTGGAGCCAGTTGCACTCCTGGAGACGCTTGGACGTGAACGCCTGTCCGTCCGGGACCGTGTAGGCCTCCCACTCCGGCAGCGGGGGCTGCTTCGCGGGGTCCCCGAGGTAGGCCCAGAGCACGTCACCGCGCTTCACCATCGGGTACGACTTCAGCTTCACGTTGGCGCAGAAGTTGCTGGTCTCCGGCTCGCTGGGGACCTCGATCGCCTGACCGGTGTAGTCGTACTTCCAGCCGTGGTAGGGGCAACGCAGCCCGCCCTGCTCGTTGCGTCCGAACCATAGGGAGACGCCGCGGTGTGCGCAGAACTCGTCCATCAGCCCGTAGTTGCCGTCGGAGTCGCGGATGGCGATGAGCCGCTCCGAGAGGATCTTCACCCGGACCGGCGGGCAGTCGTTGTCCGGCAACTCCTCGGCCAGGAGCACGGGCTGCCAGTAGCGACGGAAGAGCTCACCCATCGGCGTACCGGGGCCCGTCTGGGTGAGGAGTTCGTTGATCTCGGTGCGAAGCATCGTGGGTTCCTTCCGGTCTGACGTATAACTATCAGACCATTAGACAGAAGGCAATGGGCGCGAGCCCGCCGAACAAGCGGCGCTAAAAGACGGCGGAGTCAGGGCTGCGTGGGCGGAACGTCGACCGTCAGGCCGTCCAGGTCCTCGGTGATCTCGATCTGGCAGCCGAGCCGACTGCAGTCGCGTCGGTCCTCGACGCCCAGGTCGAGCAGGTCGTCCTCGAGGTCACCGGGCCCGCCGACGGTGGCCGTGAACTCGTCGCGGACCCAGACATGACACGTGGCGCAGGAGTTGTTGCCTCCGCACTCGCCGATGATGCCGGGCACTCCGTTGCGGAGGGCCGCGCTCATGACGTTCTCACCGACCGCCGCATCGACGATCCGCGTGTCGCCGTCACTGCCCACGTACACGACCTTCGGCACCCGAAAGCTCCTTCTCAACAGCCAATGGCCTAACCATTCTACCGAGGATGCGACCTGCGTCAACCGCCACGTGCTCATCGAGCCGAAGCTGCCTGGCCAGCGCGCGCGATTGGTTCGGTGTCGGTCTGTCGGGTCATCGCCGGGGGCACCACGACGCCGTCATGCAGCGGCCTCGGCTCGGATCTGCCGACGTCGGCACGTCGCGCGGGACAGACCTCGGCAATTCAGAGTGATTCGCGCGCATCGAGGTCGGTGAGGGAAAGGTGCAGCCGACCTGCAAGGATGTGGTTGCCTAGACCGTATCCACAGTAGAATCGGATGCACCTTTCTGGTGAGCAAGCGTAGCGGATGGGACGAGCGGCTATCGGTAGCCGCCGGTGGGAAGGGCCTGGTCGGTCACGCTGGCACGGTTCTGCTGCGGCGGTGCGCGGACCGGACCGGGTTGACCAGGGCGTTGAGCGCGGTCGCGCCGAAGGGTAAGGGGCCGGGCTGGTGGGACCGGGGCGCGATCCTGGTGTCCGTGGCGGTGTCGATCGTGCTCGGCGCGACCAGCATGTCCGATATCAACCTCCTCGCCCATCAGGTCGGCGTGTTCGGTGGCCCGCCGTCGGACTCCACCGTCCGCCGCACCCTTGACGGGCTCGACGCGGCAACGCTGACCCGGATCGCCAAGGCCCGCGCAAAGGTCCGCCGCCGGGTGTGGGACCTACTTGCCAAGCGCCCGGGCGGGTTCCCGTGGCTGTGTGTGGCGGGCAAGCTGTTGACCGGATGGGTCGTCATCAACCTGGACGCCACCTTGATCACCGCGCACAGCGACATGCAGGGCGCGGCGGCGGCGACGTTCAAGAAGGGCTTCGACTTCCACCCCTTGGGGGCGTGGTGCGCCAACACGATGGAGTCCCTGGCGATGCTGCTGCGGCCGGGCAACGCCGGCTCGAACACGGTCGCCGACCATATCCGGGTGTTGGGTGAGGCCCTCGCGCAGGTCCCGCTGCACTACCGCCACAAGATCCTCATCCGGGTCGACGGGGCCGGGGCCACCCACGAACTGCTGGAACACCTGCAACAGATGAACACTGCCTGGGCGCACGGTGCGGTTCACCGTCGGGTAGACGATCACCGACACTGACGAGGCCGCGATCGCCGACCTGCCCGCCACCGCCTGGAGCGACTCGCTCGACCAGGACGGCGCCGCCTGGCCGAGGGCATCATCAGGGCGTTCGCGTGCGGGCTGTTCACGCCGCTCTGGATCGCGGCCCGCCAGCCGCTTCCCGGCCGTACGGCCGCCGCTGGCTGTCGTTCCTGGTCGTCCTGTCACAAGTCGATCAACGGAGGCAAGCGACACAGCTGGGCGCGCAGACGAGCAACCGTCGCTGCGCTGATAGATCAGTAGCCAGCCGGGTCCACTCCGCGCTGTCGAGCCCACAGATCTTGCGAGTACCCGAATCCTGCGGATCAGTCTATCGTTGATGTTCAATATAGAGATGAATGATTTGAAGGAGGTCCCGTTGCAGCACGCGGCGGAACTCGACAGCCCCGACTTGCTCGGCTGGTGGATACGACAGCCGAGCCGGCGAGGCCATCTGCGGGCACGGCGCCTGACAACACCACATCCACAGGGCATCCGGTTTGCGTTCTACGGCCGAATGTCGACCAAGGAGTTCCAGGATCGGTTGTCGTCGACGCGGTGGCAACGCGACTTCGCCGAGGACCTGGTCGATGGCCGAGGCGGGATCGTCGCTGAATTCTTCGACGTCGGCTGCTCCCGGCGGCTGCCGTGGCCGCAACGCCCACAGGCCGCGCGGCTGCTCGCCGCCCTGGCCGATCCGGATCGTGAATTCGACGCGATCGTGATCGGCGAGTACGAGCGCGCCTTCTACGGCGACCAGTTCCGCCAGCTCGCCCCAATGTTCAAATCTACGGTGTACCCCGACCGGCTGCGCGGCGCAGCCCGCGAGCTGACGAAGGCTGGGCTGCGACGGGCGGCGAAAGCCGTTGACCGCTTCGCCGCGATGCTTGGTCCCGACCCCGGAGAAGACGCGGTGCAGGCATGGGTGGACGCCTACTTGCGAGTAGACGTGGCCCTCGACCTATGTTGATGCGGATCCGAGGGGTGGCGCAACTGCAATGCCTCCCCCCGCGGCGGCTGGCTCGCCGCTGAAGACGGCCTGGCAGCAGCTTGCGAGGACGTGCAGAGCCGTGCTGGGAGCGTCGGGGTTGGATGACCTTGTGATCACAATGCAGGCGGTAATCGAGGTTCCAGCGTTCGACGCCGGATCGCCGCGACCATGGCCAGTGGCCTCGATGGCACCCTGCTCGTGGTTGGCGCTCAACGCCGGATGCACCGATGAGCAGGTCGGGATGTTCGTGGCCGCCCTCGCTGATCGGATCGATGTTCCGCCTTCTGTGGGGCGGGATGAGGTCATGGACGCGTTGCTGGCTCAGGAGTTTCTCATCGTCGCGGGTGGCTTGCAGGTGCGCGACACCGCCACCGGGATGGCGGTTGTGCCGGGCTGCTGTGCCGGGCTAGAGGAATGGCGGGAGTGGACGCAGGTCATTTCGGGTGGTTCGCCGTGGTTGGGCCATGACCCGGGCCCGGAGGCTGAGGTGGTCGGCGACAATCTTCGGGTGTGGCAGGACGGCGGCCCGAACCGGCATCGTGGCCGCTGGGCCGGGCTCCACGTCGACATGCCTCGTAGTGCGCTGCCTGAGCTGCTTGTGCGTGCACAGCGGGATCTGGCCGGCTTCCTCACCGCCCTCACCGGGTGGGCCGAGCGGGCCGGTCTGGAGCGGCGAGGGATCGACTTGGTAGAGGCAGTCGACACCAACTTCACGATCACGCCGCCACTGGACTTGGCGAGCAGCTAATGTCTCGCCGCGGAATCGTGTACGGCCTGGCAGGGCACGCCCTCGCCACCCTCGTCTTCCTGGGCGTGTTCCTGCTCGACCCCGAAGACCCGGCCGACCGCGCCGCAGCCGCGGTGGGCCTGTCGGTCCTGACGGGTGTGGTCGGGTCAGTAGTCACGCTTGGCGTCGCACTCCGCCGTTCAGTACGAGGTCACCGAGACAGGACCCTGGCGGGGATGCTCACGGCGTGGGCCGTGGGCGCAGTCATCGGAACCATTGCCGCTGGCTTCGTGCTAGTTACGACGTCGGACTGGAGCGATCATTGCCCATGCAAGGCCCCGATCTCCGTATTTTGACGAAGCTGGCGAGGCCATCCGCTTGGGAACACGGGGCACCGGGGGCCGGTCATTGGACGACGAAGCCCTGACACGAGACCTCCTTTGGCCTGGTTGCCGACCTCGTCGTGCACGTAATCCTTGATGCGAAAACTTCACCACCGCCGAGGCACGCACCTGGTGGATCGACGGCAAGTGCGCTGATCGGATCGCACCCCGACACGCCCCGCGACCTCCCACCCGTCGATGTCGACCCCATCGCGATCGCGCCGCTGGTCGCCGCTTCGGGCCTGCCCTTCGTCAGCGTGGATCTCGCTCTGCGGGCTGATGGGTGTGGCGCGTCGTCGAACTCGGCGACGGTCAGGTCAGCGACCGCCCAACCTCCGTTGACCCCACGACTTTGTCACCGCGCTACTCACCGACACCCGCTGATCCGTCCAGCCGTCCAGGCGCCGCCGCTCCCCCGTCGCTGGTCGTCTGGTACCGGCCGGCCATAACCGCGATCCGGTGATGGGCAGCGGATTGCTCGGAAATACTCCAGTTGCCTCCACCCGCGCTCACCACATAGTTTCGGATCATGGATCCGGTGCGGGGAATGGACACTCAAAGCCCCGGACCTGGTAGCGGCCCCGGCCTAGCAGCGGCATTCCCACGAGCCCTCCACGCCGACGTCACCGCCGCAATGGAGCTGATGTCGGCTGCTTCCCTCTCACCAGCAGGGTCGTTCGACGTCTCGGTCGTCAGCGAACGCGTCTGGATTCCGTACCGCCTCTACGCCGACGAACCCGCCGTTGAAGCCCAGCGCACGCTGGCGCCGTTGCAGCAGGCCGTCCTGAGCTGCCTCTACAGCCGGCATCACGACGGCTACGTCCGGCAGCGGCACATCGAGAGAATCGCGCCCCGGGCCGAGGACTGGATTGCTCCGTTCGTCGTTCACCTGATAGGCGAGTACGTGCTGGAGATCGTCCTCCGTATCAAGGACGAACTCGCCGACATTAGACTGCCAGGCACCGCCATGCACACCGTCTACGGCCGCTTCGCCGCGGCCAACGCCAACTTCATCACCCTCACCAGCCAACGCGCGGCCAGCTACTGGAACTGCTACCACCGACACCGTTACCCCAAGGTAGCCGACTACCCCGCGACGATCCTCCTCACATCGATCCGCGACGCAGCTCGATGCCCGTCACGCCCGCCCGATGACCAGCGAGATGAGCCTCTCGGACCGTGCGCGAACCTGCTCCACCGAGGTGCGCACGATCCTGGACGTTGCCGTTGCCGCCCTGCCGCCGAAGGACGCCCGAAACCTCCGCATGCAGGTCGCGGCTCTCGATGAGCTGTGATGAAGCGGCGCAGGGCATCTCGCTCGGCTCGGACGCCTCCGACCTGGTCAACCGGTCCACCGACGGACTGGGCCCGATCCTCGTCGACGGCCCGCGGACCCAACTCGACCCCCACACTGGCAGGATCGGGCAACGCTTGATCTTCGTGGCCCGTGCCTGGCTGTTCCGGCCGTTACAGTCCGCCGTCGTCCGGCCCCCGGGCGCCGTCTTGGCTACCCGCCTGGCTGCTTGGGCAGCGGCCCAGACCAACGGATTGAGAGAACACACCCCGCCATGGCCACCCGTCACGACCTCGGCGGGGCCGCTGCCTACGATGTTGCCTTACGCGTTCACAGGGAAGGCGACATGTCTGAAGGCATCAACGCGGAGAGCCTGATCGCTCTGGCTGATCGCCTGCGAGCCAAATCAGCGCAAAACCATGAACGTCTCGAGCTGGTCACCAGGTGCGAAGGCTTGCCGTGGCTTGCCCATGTCCCGGCTGCCACCGAGTCATGCATCAACATCCTCGCCCAGACTGACCCGAAGACCCGCTCGATGCCTTGCGAGCTCGGTATCTCCTCGATGGAGGTGCCCAGCGCCATGACCACCTTCCGCCGTTGGTGGCCAAAGGCGGTCATCGCCATGGGCGATCCCGGGCAGCCCGATCCGCGGAAGCCGTTGAAGCCCGGCATCGTGCAGTGGCGTTTCGACGGTGTCAACGCGTCGCCGGCGTTGGACCCGCCGAGCGCCGCTGGTTCTGCCGCTATCGCCGCTCACTTTGCCGGCCTGCCATGGGAGCCACCGCCGATGATGTATGAGGCGGCCGCTCCGCTTGGCGACATTGAGGTAGAAGACCTGCTGGCTAGCATGGTTCATCCGCCGCAGATGCCGGAAGGCCGGTGGGATCGCCTGCCAGGCTCGTGGGAACGCTACATCCAGGCGTGGTGCTGCCTGGGCCTGCTGCACCATCGACCGGAGCAACCCTGGTCTGCGTCGGCCAGACGACAAATGTTGATCGAGCTTGCCTACGGTGTCGAAGACTGGATTACCGAAGCCGCGCTCTATGCGCTGGTCACAGCGGCCTGGGTGGACCCAGCGTGCCGCTCGGACGTCGCAGGGCTGGTGGAGACCAGATATCGGATGATGCGTGAGGCGACCAAGACCAGACCACTCACGATTGGCGTCTCGGTGGCACAGCTGGTTTACATAACCCCAGGAATGCCAAGCGAAACCCTTCACCATGCAGCGGATCTGACCGCTGCATTCCAGGAGTGGCCAGGCAATGGCAGCGCCGCGCTTGGCGGATCACCTGCGCCACCGCCGCAGCGAAGGTCGCTGTTGGACAGGATTCGTCGCCGCTGAGCGGGACCTTCACCCCGAAGTCCATTCACGCTGTTCGAGAGTCGCTTGACGTTAGTTTGGTCCGGTTGAGATAGTCACGGCGAGCACACAAACAGATGAGCCGCCACGGGTTTTCCGGACAGGTGGACCAAGTAGAATTGGTCGATCTGGAGAGGAAAACAGTTGCCACGCGCGAAGAGGACTTTCTCCCCGCAGTTCCGGGAAGAAGCGGTGAAACTGGTGATCGAGGCGTCGCGTCCGATCGCCGCGGTCGCCCGTGAGCTCGGCATCGGGGAAGGCACGCTCGGGAATTGGGTCGCCGCGTATCGGCGCGAGCATGCTGGCGACGAGCCGCCGCTGAACGTCAGTGAACGGGAACGGCTGCGGCAACTGGAACGCGAGGCGCGGGAACTACGGATGGAGAACGAGTTCCTGAAAAAAGCCGCAGCGTACTTCGCCAAGGATCATCGGTGAGTGACACGTTCGAGTTCATCGACGCCGAGTACGCCGCCTCATTGTCCACGAACGACCACAGTGGTGCTCCGTCGATCATGCAGATGTGCCGGTGGCTGGACGTGTCCCGGTCCGGCTACTACGAATGGCGTGACCGGCCGGCATCGGCGACCGCGCGCCGCCGCGACGAGTTGAAGCAGCTGATCCAGCACTCGTTCGACGCCTCCGACGGCACCTACGGCCACCGGCGGGTGCACGCCGACCTGGCCGACTGGGGCGTCGCCTGCGGACCCGAGCTGGTCCGGGCCCTGATGAAGGAGCTTGGCCTGCAGCCCTGCCAGCCCCGGCCGTGGCGGCACAGCCTCACCGTGGCCAGCGACGAGCCGCGCACCATCGGGGACCTGGTGCGCCGCGACTTCACCGCCGACGTGCCCGGGCGGAAGCTTGTCGGTGACGTCACCTACATTCCCACCTGGCAGGGCTGGCTGTTCTTGGCGACGGTGATCGACTGCCACACACGGGAAGTCATCGGCTGGGCAATGGACGACAACTACCGCACCCCGCTCGTCGAATCCGCGATCCAGATGGCCGCCGCCAACCACCGGCTCGCCGACGACGTCATATTCCATTCCGACCGGGGCAGCAACTACACCTCCACCGACTTCGGGAAGACGTTGAAGCGGCTGAAGATACGGCAATCGGTTGGCCGGACCGGTATCTGCTACGACAACGCCCTGGCCGAATCGTTCTTCGCGACGCTGAAGAACGAACGCACCCACCGCACCCAGTACCCGACGCGGGAACACGCCCGCAACGACATCGCCAGATACATCGAGCTCCACTATAATTCCCGCAGACGCCACTCAGAACTCGGCTACAAAACCCCACGACAAGTTCGAGACGAGTTCGAGAACCGGCAGCTCGCCGCATGAATTAGCCACAAACGAGCCTGTCCGGAAAACGCGGGGCGGCCCACTTCAAAACGCTGGGTCACAGCCACTAAACGAGTTTTGGCACGGTACACCCAGCCACCCTGCAATAGAGGTGCCGTGGACGCCGCAGCCCACACGGCCGCAGACGGCCGCAGACGGGCGTAGAGGGGCAAGGCAGTGCCTCACCCCTCTACGCGTCTACGCGGATCGGAACCTACACCTCCAGTGCCAAGTCAATCCGCCTAGCACTACCGCTCAAGCAACTCGGTCAAGAGCGGTCCAGAGGCGAGTCAGAACTTCCTCCACCGCAGCCCGCCACCCTTCCGGGTTTTTCGTGAATCTAATCATTTCCAATTCGTTAGAAACCTCCCGGAACCGCCCGTCCAACTCGGCGGAAACGCCCTCAAGTTGATACAGCAGGCGTTCCAGTTCGGAAGCGAAGTCCTCGAGGGCAACTTGGCCACCACGGAAGGCATCAACTTGCTTTCGGATTTCTTCTCTGACAGCGTCATTCATTTCGTAATTACCGTAACCACTCGACCTTCGGGACTCACAATGACCGTCAGGGTGCCCGACGTATGCGAGATATTACCGTTGTCCTGCGGAACGCCTGTCGTGTTTCTGATGACATACTCGACATAGGTTGGCGGTACCCCCCGCCCATAGTCGTAGGATCCGCCGGTCTGCCGGATTTGCGGCATACCACCCGTGAGGCCACCCTCATCCGGCCCTGGGCGCGGTGAGTACCTCAACCCGCTCGGCTGCATACGATCGACCGCGTGGCGGGAATACAGCCGTCCATCGATCTGCGCATACCACTGCCCGTCGGCATAGACCTTTGGGTAGTTCAGCCAAGTGGTCCAATTTGAACCGCCCGACGCCCTACCACCAGCCTTTTTGGCGAGCCGTGCAGCCGTGCTGGCACCCCGCGTCAAAGCACCCCCTGCCCCACCGGCAGCCGCACCGACAGCGCTCAACATGAGGTCTTTCGCGAGCCCGCCCGCCTCGTAGCCGGCTTCGTAGTGCCTTCCCTCCTTCCAGTTCTCGTAGATGGAGCAGACGCCGGTAAGAACGCAAGTCCAACCAATACTTCCAGGACCACCAGGCGTCTTCCCGTACTTGACGTCCCAGGCTGTAGCCTCTTCGGCCATTCCTTTAAGAGAGCCGACCGGATCATCAATGAAGGCGACGATGCCGGCAGCGGCGTCCTCCTCATAGTTATTCCAGCCGGCAATCGCACCTACAACAGCCTCGCCGAGGTTGTCCCAGAAATCATGACCATCGATCTCAATAGCACTGATCGGATTGCCACCGCCGAAGCCGTACCTGTTTCCCGTCCAAGGGTTGAGGCCGAGGCGCATATCAGCCAAGGCGCCGTTGTAGTTGTCCCGAGACAGGAACCGGTTCAGGCCGGGGCTGTAGTTCCGGAACCCCATATCATACGACTCTGAGTTCTGGTCCCACCGCTTGGCATTAAACCGGTACGCGTTGTACGGCTCCTTGCTCGGGTCTTCGGCGTTCGGCTTGTCGATGCCGGTGAATTGGGCCTCGTCATTTTTGCCATAGGCGGTATAGCCGTAAGTGGCACTGGTATCACCGGCCTCGTCCGTCAATTGCTCGACGTCGGTGTGCCTGTCGTAGCCATAGTACGCACTTTCGTTGGCCCCGTCGTCCTTGTGGGTAATTTGGGACAGTCGTTGTCCCCAAGGCGAGTACTGGTACGACTTGGTGAGCTTGCCGGCGACCTCCTCGTCCAGCACCTCGCTGGAGAGGCCGAGGTAGCTGAAGGTGGTGGTCATCTCCTTGGTGCCGCCGGCGTCGGTGGTCTTGGTGGTGGTCCGATCCAGCGGATCGTATGTGTATTTGGTGGTGGAGATGGTGGTGCCGTTGTTCTTGCGGTTTTCGATGAGGTGGTCGAAGCCGTCGTAGATGTTGCGCTCGATCACCGTGCCGGCGGCAGTAACAGTGTCGAGGCGGCCGAACGGGTCGTAGTTGTACGACGCGGTAGCGCCTCCCGTACTGGCGGTGAGGAGCCGGTTGCGGTCGTAGTTGTACGTCGTCGGGGTGCCCTTGACGGTCTGGTTGATGACGTTGTTGTTCGCGTCGTGGACGTACGTCTCGCTGCCCGCTCCGTCTCCGGTCTTGACAAGGTTGGTGAGGCGGTCGCGGGGGTCGTAGGTGTAGTCGCTGGTGGTGTTGAGGTACGCCGAGTGGTTGTCGGCGTTCATCTTCTTGGCGACGTCGCGGGTGCGGTTGCCGTTGAGGTCGTAGGTGTAGGTGTGTTCCGACACCAGCGTCCCGTTGGGCTTCTTTTCGACCTGGGTGTTGAGCAGCCCGTCGAGGTAATAGGTGTACTTGACGGTGTTGCCGTTGCCCTTGGTTTCCTCCGCCCTTTCGCCGCGGTCGGTGTAGGCGAAGGTGGTGGTCTTGCTGTCGGGGTCGGTGGCGGACTTGCCGTTGATGACCTTGGACACCAGGTCGCGGGGGTCGTAGTCGTAGCTGGCGTATTGCTTGTCGTGGGTGACGGTCAGCGGTGAACTGTTCTCGTTGTAGGTGAATGTGGTGGTGTTGGTAACCGTCCCGGACTTGCTCTCGGTGACCGTCTGTACCTGGTTCAGGTCCGTGTAGTCGACCGAGTAGGTGTCCACCTGGGCACCGGGAGAGGCATCCGTGATGGTCTTCAGGTTGCCGTTTGGGTCGTAGCGGTAGCTGTAGTCCTGCTTCTCGTTGTCCGCCTCACCGGTGTTGTCGCGGACGATCTTGATCGCGTCGGCGACCACCGTTCCGGTGGCCTGGTCGGACAGCGTCACCTTTTGGGTGTTGCCTTCGGTGAAGGTGTAGGACCCGAGGCTGACCCAGGTGCCGGTGTTAGTGGTCTGGTTGACCGTCTTGACGGTGGTGCCGCCGCCGTGGTTCACCGTGTACTTGGCGTCGGTGGCGGCGCCGGTGACGGTCGGGTAGCGGGTGAACACTTCGTAGGTGCCGGCCTGTGGCACGTTGAGTTGCCAGGTGAAGGTGTTCGTGCCGGTGCCCGCTGGGCGGGTGGCGTAGTTGGTGCCGTACTTGCCGGTGGCCGTGTTCGCGGCGGTCCACGTACCGGTGGCCGACGTGTTGTTGAAGTCGGAGTTGTCGACCAGGACGACCTGCTTACCAACCGGGACGCCGTCGTCCGAGCGGGACTTGAGCTTGCCGTCGGGGAAGTAGGACCAGGTCATGGTGCGGTTCGACGATCCGCCAGCCGAGGTGACCGTGCGGCTGGTCTGGGCGCCGAGCTCGTTGTAGTCGTACGAGGTGACGATGTCCCACGGATCCGACGACGACTTCGTCCACCCGTTGTCGTAGTAGGCGTAGGTGGTGTCGTTGCGCACCGACTCACCGGCGGACGGCGGCGCTGACAGGGTGGCCAGGCGGCCGACCGCGTCGTAGGTGTAGGTGGTGACGTCCGCGGTGGTGTAGCGGCTGTCGTCCTTGTCGTACGCGGTGCGGGTCTCCTTGACCCGGTTGAGCTTGTCGAAGACCGTGACCGTGGCGAAGTCGTCCGGGTCGTCGGTGGTGGCCACACCGCGGGGGGTGATCACCTTGGTTTGGTTGCCTACCTGGTCGTACTCGAAGCGGGTAATGCGATAGGTGATGGCTCCCGAGTCGTTCTTGTGAGGGACTCTGACCTCAGTGGGCTTACCCCGATGATCAAGGCTAATGAGTGTGGTGGTGCCGAGTTCGTTTGTCGTCTCGATCACCAGCCCGTCCTTGTCGTACTTGCTGATGATGCCCTTGCCCAGCGCGTTCGTCTGCTTGACGACCCGGTGCGCCGGGTCATAGGTATACTCAGTGGTGTAGTCAGTGGTGTCCGCCGTCGCATTCTTTCGCGGATCGATGACCTTCCGGATGTTGCCGACCTCGTCGTACACATAGCTGATCTGGTGGCCCTCGGCGTTCGTAACGCTGGTCAGCTGGTAGATCGCGTCGTACGTGTTGGTGGTGACGTAGTCCCCGCCGTCCGGCGTCAGGTTGCCCTTGGGCTCGGTGGTGGTCAGCAGGTTGCCGACCTTGTCGTAGGTGAAGGACGTCTTCCGTTCGGGGTCGCCCGCGACATCGACCGTGGCCAGAGAGTACTCCAGTTGGTCGGCTTTATCGTATGAAGCGGTCGTGACGGCACCGTTCGGGGCGGTCGACTCGTAGACGTTGTCGTTGGCGTCGTACTTCGGTGCCGGGGTGGTGATCCACTCGTTGGTGGCCTGGTTCTTGGCCACCTTGTTTTCCAGCGGGCGGCCGAACGTGTCGTAGGTCTGGGTGGTGTCGTGGTTGAGTGCGTCGGTGACCTTGAGGACCTGGCCGCGCACGTCGTAGACGAACTTCGTCTGCTTGGTGTCGGCGTCGGTGATGGTCTGCGGGTAGCCGTTCGGGTCGAAGTTGCTGTTGGTGGTGACGTTGCCGTTGGCATCCTTGGCCGTCAGCATCTGACCCCACGCGTCATAGGTGTAGGACGTCTTGTAGTCCTCCGGGTCCGGCGTGGTGCTGCCGAGCGGGTCGACGACCCAGGCCAGGTCGCCGTCGGCCTCGTAGCCGAAGGTCCACTTCCGGCCTTCGGGGCTGGTCTTCTCGGTCAGGTCAGCGACGTAGCCGTTGAGCTGTCGCTGGTAGCCCAGGACCGTGCCCGGCCAGCCGTTCTTGACAGCCTCCGCGTCCTTGATCTCGGTCGGGTAGCCGGTCTTCTGGTCGTAGGTCCAGGTCGAGGCGGCACCGTTGTTCTCGGTGAGTTTGGTGACGTTGTGGTCGTCGTCCCACTCGAGCTTGGTGACCTCGTTCTTCGCGTTGGTGGTCTGCGTGGGTCGGCCGTAGCCGTCCATCTGGTACTGGGTGGCGTGGTTCTCGGCGTCGGTGACCGTGGCGTTGATGTTGTTGCCCTGCGGGCCGTCCGGGTCGACGTAGCCGAACTTGCTGAGGTAGCCGAGCCGGTCGGTGTAGGACTTCGTGGTCCAGTGGAACTTCGGGTCGTCGCCGGTCTGCGGGTAGTTGTAGACCAGGCTGGTGGGGTTGCCGCGCGGGTCGGTGACCTTGACCAGCTTGACGTTCTTGTTGCCCTGCGTCATGTCGTAGGCGAACTTGAACACCTTGGGCGCGCCCATGGTGCCGCTAGAGCCGTACCCATCGATCAGCTCACCGAGGAGACCCTTGTCGGTGTAGGTGAAGGTGAGCTTGCGTCCGGAGATGTCGGTGATCTGGGAGATGTGGTCGATGATCTTCGGGTTGGTCAGGTTGGTCGCGGACTTCCGCGTCCAGGTGGTGTCGTCGATGTAGTCGAACGCCTGGCCCTTGGCGTAGTAGTCCACGGTCAGCGTCTTCCGACCGGTCGGGTCGGTGATGTACTTCAGGAACTTCGTCGGCTTGTTGTTCGACTTCCGCTCCTCGTAGGTGAACACCATCTCGTTGCCGTTCTTGTCGACAACGCTGGAGAGGAAGCCCTCGCAGTCGTAGAAGAACTGCGTCCGGTCCGGCTTGGTGAGCAGCCAAGCCTTCCGCTCCTGGCTCTTGTTGTCGCAGACCTTGTTCTGCTGCAGGTAGAGGTGAACTCCCTTGGGGCTCTTCCACTCGTTCGCGGCCGCGTCCCAGGTGAACCAGTGACTCGTGCCGTCCCCGTCAGTGAACGTGACCTTGGTCGGGTTCGGGTTCGGGTGGAAATCCAGGGGCGTGCCGAGCCGCATCATCGAGCTGGCCTGCAGCGACCACCCGTAACCGGCGACCGTGTCGCTGGTGTCCAGGGAGTTGTAGGACATCCGCACGAACGTGGACAGCCCCCGGGAGGGGTTGCTGAGCGCGTTGTACGACCAGACGGTGTTGCCGGAGTACAGGTTGTTCATCAGGGTGCCGCCGGCGCCGGTGTTCTTGCCCGCGTACGAGTAGAACTTCTCCAGGCCGAGTTGGTCGGAGGTCGGTTCCTCGACGGCGACGTTCTGCGGCAACGGCTGGATCGCCGGAACGGTCTCCGACAGCTTTTTACCCGTCAGCTTGTTCCGCAGATCCCACTGGATGACATAGTCGGTGCGCTTGTTGCCCTCGGTCGAGGACGGCGGGGTCTTCACCTGCGCGTTGACGTCGACCGTGCCGCCGGCCGGGACGCTCTTCGGTAGCGCGGTCTTCAGTTCGAAGGTGGCGTCGGCGCCGTCGGTGGTGCCGTCGGCGCGCTTCCAGTCGTAGCCGAGTTCCCAGTCGGTCGGGTTCCAGGTGGTCAGGGTCGGGTTGGACAGGGTGACCGGTACCGTGTACGTGGCGTTCGC